>SVIC01000006.1 GCA_015055515.1 Clostridiales bacterium
TAGCCAATTTAGCGATTGTTTCCCCAACTATATAAGCTGATTCTTGTTTTGATTTACCACTAATCTTCTCTGCAACAGCTTTGTCCATTGTAGAAGCACTAACTAGTGTAATTCCCTTGGAGTCATCAATAACTTGACAATAGATTTGATTTAGTGTTCTATGAACGCTTAGTCTAGGTCTTTCTGATGTTCCATTAACCTTGTTTCTTACACGAGCTGCTCTGATTTTTCTCTCGGCATTTTTATCAATCTTATTAATCATAATTACCCATCACTCCTTATTATTTCTTACCACTCTTTACTTCTTTTCTTACAACTGTCTCATCGCTGTAATAAATTCCGTAAGCATGATATGGTTCTACTGGTTTGATATCTCTTATCTTCAATGCAACTTGGCCAACTAACTCTTTGTCAATACCTTTAACGATTATCTCGTTCTTGTCTGTAGCAAGAGTAATACCTTCTACAGCCTTAACTTCTACAGGATGACTAAATCCAATGTTTAGTACAAGATCTGCACCTTTCTGTGTAATCTTATAACCTACACCATTGATAGTAAGTCTCTTCTCATAGCCCTTAGATACACCAACAACCATGTTATTGATAATCTGTCTGTATAGGCCATGATAAGCTCTGTACTTAGTATCTGCATTGTTATTCTCGATAGCCAATGTTTGACCATCTAACTTGTATGTTAATTTAGGCTCAATAGTCTTTGTTAAAGTACCTAATGGACCTGTAACTGTACATTTGTCACCATTGATTGCAACAGTAACGCCAGCAGGAATATCAATTATTTTCTTACCAATTCTACTCATAATTTCCTCCTACCATACATATGCCAAGACTTCGCCGCCGATATTTGCATTACGAGCTTGCTTGTCTGTCATAAGTCCTTTACTTGTTGAAATAATAGCAATGCCTAGTCCATTGATTACTCTAGGTAGTTCTTCTACGCTAGCGTATATTCTAAGACCTGGCTTAGATATTCTCTTTAGTCCATTGATAACCTTTTCACCCTTTGGACCAAATTTGAAATCGATAACGATGTTAGATTGTACGCCTTCACCTTCTACCTTATATGCCTCAATGAAGCCTTCATTTAGAAGTAATTCAGCAATAGCAACCTTTGTTTTTGAAGTGGGAACGGAAACACTTTTATGTTTTGCGCTAAGAGCATTTCTCATTCTTGTAAGCATATCTGCTATTGGATCTGTAAAATACATAAACTTATCTCCTTTTTACCAACTTGATTTCTTTACACCAGGAATTTCACCCTTGTATGCCAATTCTCTAAAACATACTCTGCAAATGCCGTACTTTCTAAGTACAGAATGTGGACGACCACAGATATTGCATCTAGTGTATTCTCTTGTGCTATATTTTTGTTCTTTTTTCTGTTTTTCAATTAATGCTTTTCTTGCCATAAGTTATATTTTCCTCCTATCTCTTTCTGAAAGGCAAACCCATATACTCAAGTAATAGCTTTGCATCCTCATCATTTTTAGCTGTAGTAACTATAACAATGTCAAGACCTCTAATCTTATCAATCTTGTCGTAAGAGATCTCTGGGAAAACCAATTGTTCTTTTAGGCCAAGAGCATAGTTACCTCTACCATCAAATGCTTTGTCAGAGATTCCTTGGAAGTCTCTTACACGAGGTAGAGCGATAGAAATAACTCTATCTAAGAATTCATACATTTTTGTGCCTCTAAGAGTAACCTTAGCACCGATCTTGTTACCTTGTCTTAATTTAAAGTTCGCAATAGACTTCTTAGCAGTTGTAACGATTGGCTTCTGACCAGTGATAACTGCTAACTCATCAACAGCCTTGTTAAAGCTCTGTGCATTGTCCTTGCAATCACCTAGTCCACGGTTTACAACGATCTTCTCGATCTTTGGCACTTGATATACATTTGTATATCCTTTTGCTTTCATAATAGCAGGAACAACAACAGTGTTGTATTTTTCTACTAATCTATTAACTTCTTTTGCCATTTGTTATTCCTCCTATTCCTTATCACTTTTCTTTGTTGTAGTCTTCTTTGCTACAGTCTTCTTAGTTGTAGCAGACTCTTTTTTGTCTGCAGTCTTAGTTGCAGTTTTCTTAGTTGCAGTAGCTTTTGTTTCAGCCTTTGCAGTTTCTTTCTTTGCTGGCTTAACAGCATCTAATGATGCGCCACATTTCTTACAAGTTCTAACCTTCTTGTCGCCTTCTAGCTTATGAGCTACTCTTGTAGCCTTACCACATGTAGGACAAACGATCTGAACGTTAGATGCATCGATCTTACCTTCACGCTTGATGATGCCACCCTTCTCACCGGCTTTTCTTGGTTTCTGGTGCTTAGATATCATATTAACACCAGCAACTACTACAGTGTTATCAGCAGGGTTAGCAGAAATGATATTACCAGTTTTTTGTTTATCTTTACCAGCGATAACTACTACATTATCACCTTTCTTAACATGTAATGACATATATTTTTACCATCCTTTTATAACACTTCTGGAGCCAATGAAATTATTTTCATAAAGCCTTTGTCTCTTAATTCTCTTGCGATAGGTCCAAAGATACGAGTTCCCTTTGGCATCTTTTGGTTATCGATAATAACTGCTGCATTGTCATCGAACTTGATATATGAACCATCTGGTCTAGATATACCCTTATTAGTTCTAACGATAACAGCCTTTACAACGTCGCCTTTTTTAACAGCGCCACCTGGAGTAGCAGATTTAACAGATGCAATAATAATGTCGCCAATATTACCACTTCTTCTAAATGAACCACCCAAAATTCTAATACACATTATTTTCTTAGCTCCGCTATTGTCGGCAACTTTAAGTATTGTTTGAGGTTGTACCATAATCCTTTACTCCTTATTTTGCTCTTTCTATTATTCTTACAAGTCTGAAATACTTGTCTTTGCTAAGTGGTCTTGTTTCCATAATCTCTACAGTATCGCCGATATTGCACTCATTCTTCTCATCATGAGCCTTGAACTTCTTAGTAGATTTATATACTTTGCTATACAAAGGATGTCTTTTGTTAGAAACTACTGATACTGTAATAGTCTTGTCCATCTTATTACTAGTAACAACACCGATCTTAGTTCTTCTTAAATTTCTTTCTGTATTATTTTCCATAAACTTTCCCCCAGCTACTAAGCATTAACCTTTTTATTTAGTTCTCTCTCAGTTAATACTGTCTTAACTTTTGCAATGTCTTTCTTGCAGGCATTTATCTGCATTGGGTTTGTTAATTGTCCAGTTGCATTTGAGAAACGAAGATTGAATAATTCTTGCTTAAGTTCTTTAAGCTTCTTATTTAGCTCTTCGTTTGTCATTTCTCTAAATTCTTTAGCTTTCATTAAACAATACCACCTTCTTGTTTTTCTTCGTCCTTCTTAACAAACTTAGTCTTGATAGGCAACTTGTATGCAGCAAGTCTCATAGCCTCTCTAGCTTGTTCCTCAGTAACTCCACCAAGCTCGAATAGAACTCTACCTGGCTTAATTGTTACTACCCAGTACTCAGGACTACCTTTACCTTTACCCATACGAGTATCAGCAGGTCTCTTTGTTACTGGCTTGTTAGGGAAGATATTGATCCATACTTTACCACCACGCTTAGTGTATCTATTAATAGCTACACGGGCAGCCTCTACCTGGTTAGTTGTTAACCAACATGGCTCAAGTGCAACTAGACCATACTCGCCGTATGCAATCTTGTTACCTCTAGTAGCCTTACCAGTCAATCTTCCTCTAAATTGCTTTCTTCTTTTAATTCTTCTAGGCATTAATAACATTATTCTTGTCCTCCTTCACTAGTAGTGTTTTCTTGAGGTGCAACAACTTTTCTTGTTAAAATCTCGCCTTTGCAAATCCATACTTTAACACCGATAACACCAAATGTTGTGTGTGCTTCGCAAGTAGCATAATCGATATCAGCTCTCAAAGTATGTAGAGGTAGTCTACCTTCATGATAATGCTCGCTTCTAGCAATTTCAGCACCATCTAATCTACCGCTTACCATAACTTTGCAACCCTTAGCACCTGCTCTCATAACTCTTTGCATAGCCATCTTCATAGCACGTCTGAAGCTCATTCTCTTCTCTAATTGTTGAGCAACACTTTGCGCAACGATTTGTGCATCCAAGTCTGGTCTCTTAACTTCTTTGATATTGATATTAACAGCTTTGCCATTAACTAATTTAGCAATATCAGCTTTTAATTCTTCTACACCTGCGCCCTTAGTACCGATGATAACACCTGGTCTAGCTGTGTAAATGTCGATATTGATCTTGTTAGCAGTTCTATCGATTTGAATCTTAGCAACAGAAGATTGTGCATGCTTCTTCTCGATATACTTTCTGATCTTATTGTCTTCTAATAGATATTCGGAGAATTCTTTTTTGTTAGCGAACCAAGAAGAGCTCCAATCTTTATTAACACCAACTCTAAGTCCGTGTGGATTAACTTTTTGTCCCATTACTTAAAAATCCTCCTTTTAGTTTTTAGCAGAACTGTCTAATATTATAGTTATGTGACAAGTTCTCTTAATGATAGTATCAACACCGCCTCTACCTCTGAAAGACACTCTCTTGAAAGATGGTCCTTGGTTAGCATAAGCTTCTGATACGAATAATAAATCTCTACTCAAACCTTTGTTAGCTTCTGCATTAGCACCAGCTGATACTAATACTTTCTTAACAACTAAGCTAGCAGTGCTAGGAGTTGTGTCCAAAATTGCACAAGCTTCTACGAAAGATTTGCCTTTGATTAGGTCTAGAACTCTTTTTGCCTTAGAAGATGCCATTCTGATGTATCTTGCAGTAGCAAATGGTCTAGTATCTTTATTTTCTCTTCTCTTAGCAGTTTTTTCTCTTAATCTCTTTGCCATTTCGATAATCTCCTATTATTTCTTGCCCTTAGTTTTTTTGTCAGCACCATGGCCTCTGAAAGTTCTAGTAGGAGCAAATTCACCAAGTTTGTGACCAATCATATCGATTGTACAATATACAGGAATGTGCTTCATACCATTATGAACAGCTATAGTGTGACCTACGAATTCTGGATAAATAGTAGATGACCTACTCCAAGTCTTTAGAACTTGTTTCTTGCCTTCTTCATTTAACTTTAGAACTCTTTGCATAAGCCTTTGTTCTACATAAGGTTTCTTCTTCAAACTTCTACTCATGATTCACTCCTACTTAGCACGGCTAACAATAAGTTTATTGCTATGCTTCTTAGTATTTCTAGTCTTCTTACCCAATGCAGGTTTGCCCCATGGAGTAAGAGGTGATTTTCTACCCACTGGGCTCTTACCTTCACCACCACCGTGAGGGTGATCGTTAGGGTTCATTACACTACCTCTTACAGTAGGTCTAACACCCATGTGTCTTACTCTACCAGCCTTACCTAGAGACACGATCTCGTGCTCGTTGTTGCCTACTGTACCAATAGTAGCACGGCAATTAGCTAGTACCTTTCTTGTCTCTCCACTAGGAAGTTTAATAGTTGCATATCTGCCCTCTTTAGCCATAAGTCTAGCTTCCATTCCAGCAGATCTAACGATTTGTGCTCCCTTACCTGGAGTAAGTTCTATATTATGGATAACTGCACCAACTGGCATATCCTTTAATTCTAAGCAGTTACCTACCTTAATCTCTGCAGTAGCACCGCTCATAACTGTGTCGCCAACATTTAATCCCTTTGGCGCAATGATGTAACTCTTTACACCATCAGCATACATAATAAGTGCAATATATGCTGATCTGTTAGGATCGTACTCAATACCTACAACTTTTGCAGGGATACCATCCTTAACTCTCTTGAAATCAATAATTCTGTATTTAACTCTGTTGCCACCACCAATGTGTCTAACAGTGATTCTACCTTGATTGTTTCTACCAGCACTCTTCTTTTTTGGAGCAAGAAGAGATTTCTCTGGTTCGAACTTAGTTACTTCGTCAAATGATGCTGTAGTATAGAATCTTCTACCAGCTGACGTAGGTTTGTATGTCTTAATAGCCATGTCAATTACTCCTCCTTACCCTTATGATAGACTCTCAAAGAACTCTATAGCCTTGCTGTCTTTCTTTAGTTGTACATATGCTTTCTTGTAATCGGATGTATAACCTTGAGTTCTTCCTTGTCTCTTTAATTTTCCATTGATATTTGCAATATTTACTGATTCAACCTTAACACCAAATATCTCTTCTACTGCTTGTCTAACTTCTACCTTGTTAGTGTTCTTAGCCACTAAGAAAGTGTACTTCTTGTTAGCGATATCTACATAACTTTTCTCTGTTAAGATTGGTTTAATAATAACGTCGTAAGCTTTCATTATTTAACATAAGCCTCCTGTATTTGTTGTATAGCATCAACTGTAAGAACTAACTTATCACAACATACAATGTCATATACATTCAAAATGTTTGCTGTTGTAACATCTACGTTCTCTAGGTTGCCAGAAGCTTTGATTAGGTTATCATTGATATCCTTTGTAACAAAGATAACTGTCTTGTCCAACTTAAGATTAGCTAGAACCTCAACTAATGTCTTAGTCTTGTAATCTTTTAAGTTAAGATTATCTAAGATAACCAATTCTTTTTCTTTCAACTTAGTACTGATAGCACTAATGAATGCAGCCTTCTTAGCTTCTTTATTTACTTTCTTAGAGAAATCTCTTGGCTTTGGAGCAAATACTATGCCACCGCCTCTCCATTGTGGACCCTTAGTTGAGCCTTGTCTAGCTCTACCAGTTCCCTTCTGTCTCCAAGGCTTCTTAGCATGGCCTCTAACCTCAGAACGAGTTAAAGCGCTTTTTGTACCTTGTCTATTGTTTGCTAAATAAGCAACTACTACTTGGTGAATTAATGCTTCGTTATATTCTGCACCGAACACTTCTTTCTTCAAAGAAATGGTAGAACCGCTATCTTCACCTAGCATATTGTATATCTTTACACTTGCCATTGCTTAACTCCTCCTTAATTGTTTACCTTTACAGCATTTTTGATTGATACTAGGCTACCCTTCGCACCAGGAATTGCACCTTTGATCAACAATATATTTCTATCAGCATCCACTTTTACAACCTTCAAGTTCTGGATAGTAACTTTTTCGTTACCCCATCTACCTGCCATTTTCTTTCCCTTAAATACTTTTGCTGGGAATGTATTAGCACCAATAGAACCAACGTGTCTATGAACTGGACCATTACCGTGAGTCATTCTATGTCTCTGGAAGTTCCACTTCTTAATAGTACCAGTATAACCATGACCCTTAGATGTACCAGTAACATCAACCATGTCACCCTCTTCGAAGACTGTGCAGTTGATCTCATCACCAAGGTTATATGTACCATCTAGCTTAAATTCTTTCAAATACTTCTTAGCTGATACATTTGCTTTTTGGAATTGTCCCATAAGAGGTTTTGCTACTGCATTCTCTTTAACATCACCATAAGCTAATTGTACAGCATCATATCCATCATTCGCTACTGTCTTAACTTGAGTAACGAAACAAGGACCAGCCTCAACTACTGTAACAGGAACTACTAAGCCATCACTGCCAAATATTTGAGTCATACCAAGTTTTTTACCTAAAATTGCTTTCTTCATAATATCATTATCCTCCTACAATAATTAAAGTTTGATATTGATATCTACACCTGCTGGCAAATCCAACTTCATCAAAGCATCAACAGCCTTGGCATTTGGACTATAAATATCAATTATCCTTTTGTGTGTTCTCATTTCGAATTGTTCACGACTATCCTTGTACTTATGTGGTGAACGAATAATTGTTACTACCTCTCTCTCTGTTGGTAGTGGAATTGGACCACTAATCTTAGCACCAAATCTTAATGCAGTGTCTGCAATTCTCTTGCTAGCTACATCAATTAGGCTGTGGTCGAATGATTTTAATCTTACTCTAATTTTTTGTGTTGCCATTAATTTTTGTCTCCTTGTAATCTTGTTTTCTAAATTAAAAATTAATTTACCTAAATTCGCTCAAATGTTTTACTAAATATAATATTAAAACACTGCTCCGGGTGTATCAAAGTAATGTCTTAAAAAAATTGCTGTAAGATATTCATTTTTGTAAAACCGAATTTAGTCGTCTGCAATCTAGTGCAAACCCTTATAACCTCGCTTCAAACTATCTTATTTTTTGGCATAAATAAGTAACCTTGTAGCAAAGACCACATTATACAGCTCAATTAGTTTATCTAATTTTTTGTCTAATGTCAATGGTTTTTCAAAAGTTTTTGTCAAAATATTAAACTTTTTTATTTTGATTGTTCTTTGATTTCCTATAGCAAATCTTGCATTTATTTCTAATTAAAGAAATTACCTTAATTATTATATATTATATTAATATAGATGTCAATACCAAATTTT
The DNA here is from genome assembly GCA_015055515.1 of Clostridiales bacterium. GTDB lineage: Bacteria > Bacillota > Clostridia > Christensenellales > UBA1242 > UBA11490. Next base: position 8,405 of record SVIC01000006.1, read on the forward strand.
GAAAAAGAAAAAAGATTGGATTATCCAACCTTTTTACATTTCAGAACTATTATCATTCTCAAAATAACTGTCAAAATTTGGCTCTACAGAATTATTTTCACTAGAAAATTTGTCAGATTTTGAATTTTTTGGTTGCTTTTCCTTCTTCTTTTCGGTACTTCTCTTATATTCCCTATCTACAGCTTTGCAAGACAACCATGAACCAGCTGCAATCATACCCACAGAACCCAATAATTCAAAAATTTCGTTCTTACACTTATCATAATACTCATCAAGTGCTTCTTCATATCTGGGATTTATATAAGTTTGCACAAAAGTCAACTCCTCTTCTGGCAAATACTTATCCATATTATCTAACAAATACTCCTCGTCAGACAATTTTACATATTCTTTCTCATATTCTTTTCCAGAGATTTCTCCACTTGACAACCTTGCCTGCAAATCTTTCTCTTGTTGCGCCTTAAAAGCATAACAACTAGCGCTAGTCAAGATATTTGTATCTGTTTCATATTTACTCTTTGCTGGAAGACTAGCGTCAAAATCGTCACTCAAAACTGACACCGTCTTAACAGTGCCTGCTGTAAATAAAACCAAACCTGCTAAATATAGTGCACCTATTGTTCTCTTTATCCTATCTGTACCTTTTCTATTTATCATAATTTTCCCTTCCTCATATTTATATGTATAGGTATTATATATCACATATGTATCATTGTCAATACCCGATTTTTTCACTAACATAATAAAAAATCCATCAAAACACATCTCCTTACCCGTGTGTTTCAAAAAAAAGACAGACAATGCAACCTTGTCTGCCCCAATACAACAAACCATTTTATTTTAATATCTCTAGCACCAACATATCTACTGCATTGATAGGTGTAATTTGGCTAGTTTTTACTTGATACTCCAATTTTGTACACATATCATTGATTTCTTTTAATTTCTTTGGCTTAAAGCTACGAGACTGCTCTATACATTTCTTTACTGGATATTCTTTTATTCCAAATAGATCAGCATACTCTGCAATACTTAATTTTGTAATAGATACATGTAGTAGCCTTCTGAAATGTGTATATATAAGACCGATTAACCCCATATATCCGTTCTTTTTATGCTTAAGATCTGTCAATATTTCGTACACTTTTGCAACATTTTTCTTTGCCAAGGCCTCTGTCAGTTCATATATCTTATAATCCAAAGTCTTGGTCACAATAGCATCAACATCTTTGACGGTTATATCCCCTTGTGAATAGTTTGCCAATTTATTAATCTCATTCATACATGTTGCAAGATCGGAATTAGTGTATTCCAATAGATTATTTATTGCATCGCTTGCTATATTTTTTCCATATTTTTTAGCCTCAATAGCCAGCAACTTAATCGCAACCTCTCTTGAGATAGAGTTGCAGTCAACATCTTCGAAGATCGATGTATTAACACCTTTCAGTGCATCTGCATTGTCGGCAACCCTAATTACTAATACATTATAAAATTCTTTTTCAGACAAATACTCTTTTAGCAGATCAATATTCTTTACCTTTACATACTTACTACTAAGATCCACATACACAACCTTGCTATCCGAAAACACTGCTGGTGTATTAAGCGAAGATACTACCAAATTAAAATCAATCTCCACATCCTTGAACTTAATTTCATTTAATTCTGGCATTTCTATATGTAGACTTTCGTATATAAGCCTATATGCATTATCCAGCAAAAACATATCTTTGCCCTCTAGCAAATAATTATAAGATTTACTATTAACCAAACTCTTTTTCAATTCTTCAAATTTCATACACTCACCCTCCTAGTGTTATATCACAATAACTCAAATTATTCAATACAATATCACTATTGTCAACTACATCTTCATATCGAATAACTTTCCGTGCTGTTATGTTATACGCATTCAAATCGACATCACTGTCCAAGACTACATAATCATATAAGCCTGGATATTCACTGCCAATAAAAGAATAGTCAGCGCCCTTTAATACCCCATCTAATATCATTACGCTATAATCATCACAAACAAACGATTTGCCTAAATACTTACCTACATAGTTTTTTAGATATTTCACATTAACTTTGCCGATATTGTAATCTTCTACAAAATACGAATTCACTCCATCCAATTCTAATGCAGTATCGTATCCCACCATTGTTGCACTATAATATATTTCTTCTACACCATACCGCTCTACAAACTCAACCAGATCACTCTTCCTATTAAAATCATAATCACTAATAACAAGCACATCTACATTCGATATCCGCATATCCCTAGTAAAAGAAATACTATACTTATCCGGCAACCCAAATGATACAACCTTACCATCAATTACAAAAATAGTATATAAGTCTTGATACTTATATTTCATAAGAAGAGTATTAGAATAAACATTAGGCATAGAAGATGTTATCCCTGCAACGAGAGTCATTACAAATATTATTGATACTACCAAACCTCGCACCGCTGGTCTTGACATGAAATACTTGATAACAAAACTTAAAAGCAGTATTCCACCCAATACAAAATATGAGATCTCCAGCGATCTCACAACTCCAAGAGGTATACTAGCAAAAAGATCAATGACAAACTTCAATACTTGTAATAAAATATCTGGCACAGCCAAAGCAAACCCCATGAATGGAAGTAGTGCAACTAATATAGTAATAAAGAATAAAAGCGGAAAAATAAATGAGAACATCGGAATAACCAATATATTGGAAATTATTGTTACAAAAGATGCCTCTCCAAAAGCATTAATCAAAACTGGTAATATCAAAATATTAATACAAACAGAGGTAACAAATGTTGCAGAAATCGACTTTGGGATATGCAATCTTACAAGACTATTTGTCAAAACCGGCACTAGTGTAATAATGGCAAAAATACACAAGAATGATAACTGAAATCCTAGGCTAAATATCGACAAAGGACTAATTAAGAGAATTATTAAACCAGCAATACTTAATGAATTTAGTGCATCATATTTTTTCCCAAACCCTCTTGCAAGTAAATAAACAATAATCATTATTGATGCTCTACAAACAGATACTGAAAAATAACATAACCATGCATAGAACAACAGAAATATAGACAGCAAAGAAATAGATATTATTTGCTTTGTTTTGCGCTTCAATTTTATCTTCTTCATAACAAGATTAATTACAGCAAAGACACCTGCAGATATAATACCCACATGCAGTCCAGAGACAGCCAACAGGTGCAAAACACCGCTAGTAGAGAAGGCCTCTGTAACCTCTTCTGGTATCGCACTTTTGTCTCCAAATAGCATACCATATGACAATAACGCATTATTTTGTGACATATTATTACGCAATATTGACAATATATTATTTAATATAAAACCTCTAATACTGTTGCTGTTTTCTATAATTTGAAGGTTGTTGCTATACTTTATCGTATATCCAACATTATTAACAAATCTATCAATATCATCAGAATCTGTAATATTATTTGATGAAATTATGCCATCAAAAGATATCACATCCCCAACCATTAGTAACGGTGAATTTGTAATATACACAGACGCCTTTCCATCTAAAGAAACCATCTTATCATCTGTCACAACAACTACATTATCTAACACTATATTACAACCATATTCATACTCCGTAATAGATTGCACTTCTGCTTCAATAACGCCACTCTTATTAACATCCAACCCGCCAGATATCTTAGTTAATGGTATTGCAGAAACACCTACACCTATCAATATTGATATCACAAAAATAAGTATAAAAATATAATTGCTAACCAGCCTAGATATAAATCCAATTACATACTTACCAGTCCTTTTGTAATAAACAAAACACAATGTCAAAATTATAAAAACTAGTAACAAGAGAGATAGAGTAACAACACTAACAATAGGAAATTCTCTAAGTACATTAGACACAAAAAAATTGTATGATAAGATAATACCTACCACAAATCCTACAAAACACAAAAAAGGTTTTCTTAAATTAAATATTCTCTTCTTCTGCACACTCATTTCCATACTATATTAAGTATACTATGGAATAACAAAAATACAAAATGTTTGTATTGAAATTGATATCAAATTCTATAAATAGAAAAAGCCCAGATATGTACTCTATATAAATCCTAGGCTTATTAGCAAAGCATTATTCACATCTTCCATCCTTTGCAAATCCAGCACTCCAATCTTCTCTCGTAATCTTCGCTTGTCAATTGTTCTCAATTGCTCCAACAGCACAACCGAATCTTTAAGCAAACCAAAATCGGTCGCTGGCAACTCAATATGAGTAGGTATCTTCGCCTTATTGATCTGACTAGTAATCGCAGAAACAATAACGGTAGGGCTATATTTATTTCCCACATCGTTCTGAATAACCAATACCGGCCTAATCCCACCCTGCTCACTGCCTACAACAGGGCTTAGGTCCGCATAATACAGATCACCTCGCTTAATCTCACTCATCTTCTATCCAATCTAAATACATTTGATAGTCAGTATTAATCGCAAATATAATATCGTTGCAATCCGCCACACCAAAATCGGGATATAGCGAATAAAACCAACTACATTTTTTATCATAACTATCTACTATCATAGTATGGCGAGTAGTATATGATTTGTGACTACATACTTGACTATTTAGATGATTGGCATATTTTTGAATTTTATTCTTGTTCTTAATACATTTTCTCATTATAGATCCCTAACATGATACTTTTTTTTATATAATTCGACAAATATAATAAGCATAAAAAAAGTACACCTAATAATATGGTGTACAAATTATATCAAAATATTTATAAATTCTAATAAACTATACAGACAGCCACTGCCACAGTGTCACTATCTGTTACATTAATAGTAATATTATTATATCCTAAGCCATTAAATATTTCTTTTGCCGAAGGTTTCAATTCAATATGCGGCCTACCCATATCATTATACCAGATCGAGATATCCTTTAGATCAATCCCTCTACCTATACCCAATCCTATCGCCTTTAAGAATGCTTCTTTGATAGAATAATAGCCTGCCAAAGTTTTTGGTTTCTGCAACTGACTACATGTTTTGATATATTCTATCTCATTATCCGCAAAATATTTATTTAGAAAAGACTCATTGTTGCACAAATCATTCATCCTATCAATATCTAATATATCTATTCCTACTTCCACTAAAACTACTCTCCTTTTCTTAATCTATTAATAACATTCGATATCTCATCAAAATCAAACCCACGACCAACTAGAAATCTATTTAACTTCTGCACATTTTTAATATCAGATAAATCCATATTCCTAGCCTTCTTAGTCGCTATATTATAACAGATATCATTATCTTCATCGCAATCAATAAGATTGTCAAAATATTCATCTATTACATCCTGAGACACACCTTTCGTGCGCAAATTCTGGATTAATTTATTTTTACCAAACTTCGACTTATATGATGCAACATACGCCGACACATACGCCTTGTCATCAATATATTTGTACTCTGTTAATTTATCTAGCACGTGGAGTATAATTTCATCTTCAAACTCTTTCTTTTTCAAATAATCTCGTACCTGTTTTCTTGTCTTCAGTGCACCAGTCACATACTTGGCACAAAGATTTAACGCAAGCAATTTTTCACTCTCTAGAATAATACTATGCAAATCATCCAGATCGACCTTTTTTCCTGCCTTTATTCCATATTTGACACAGGTGTCAAGATGTAATTTATTATAGTACTCACCATCTACATATACATTTACTTTTTGATCATTATTCTTCTGTATTTCCACCTTTGTAATAGTTACCATATCAACCTACTCTACATCATTTTCTCTTCTAGCTCAATCACCGACTTGCAAATATTATTTAGCGATTTCTCTTTCATTATATCCTTTCGCACTGCTATATTATACATCATCAATTTATCACCAATTTGGCTATAATCTTTGTTAAGAATAACAATATCTGAATCGTTTTCTATTAGATATTTATTATCCAAAGATACCATTATATCGCATATCATATGCAAATTCAATTCTCTAACATTCCCTAGTTCCAATACTTCTTTTGCACTATTGCTATATGCCCTAACAAGTCCTCCTGCACCCAACTTAATGCCACCAAAATACCTTACAACTACAACCAAAACATTCTGCAAACCCTTTCTCTTGATATTCTCTAATATTGGCTTGCCTGCAGTCCCGCTAGGCTCTCCATCATCACTACACTTCTCCACACTTGGCGAAAAAAGGACATATGCGTACGTCACATGGTTGGCCGATCTATGCTCGGCTCTCAGATTATCCAATATCTTGTCCACCTCTTCTTCGCTACCAACCGAATACGCAAATGCCAGAAACTTAGATTTCTTGATTTCTATTATATTCTCAATATTACCTACTATAGTTTTCATAACATCAGTATAACACAAGTGACCCTCAAATCAAAACAAAAGAAAAAGACTAAACCAATCTAGTCTAGCCTTTAGTATTTTATTCCATTTCAATATCTGGAATACTAGGAACTTTTTCAATATCAGGGAGTTCCGATAGAAGTCCTGCGTAATAACTTCTTTCTTTCTCATTCTTTGACTTCTCGACATTCATTTTTAACAATGAATACGCCCCTAATATCATTGGATACATTAGAGGGACGTAATTATTCTCATAATATTCCTTGTCATGTATTGTCCAATCGGACATTCCTTTACAGTCTTCAAAGAACTGCTTGGCAGTACGCTTACCTTCCCCTTTTACACCAAACACCCTATAATAAGCATCTTTGTCTGCAATAATCTGCCATGTTGTATCAAGCACCTTACCATCTTCTGTCTCTACCCATCCGTGCCCAAAGTGGTCATCCTGCAATTTACTCCTCTCTGCCAATTCACCTCTTACCACATAATTATCGTCATTACCTAATGCAAGAGCAAGAATAGCCGACGCATCATAACATTTTCCCATATTCATCTGTTGCAAATAATATCTCACAGGTAGTCCATTAAAATACTTACCATCAAATTGATGATAAAAATCATCATCAAACGGCTTGAACTCACCATTCTCCAAAGCCTTGTTGAACGATGCCACATGTTTCATCGTTCTATAATCATGTATAAACTCTTTTATAATACCCATAACACATACCTCTTATTATAAATATTATATCATATCTATCAAAGCAATTGCAATAGGCAAAAATGTTCATAAAAAAAGGCAGGTTAAACCCACCTTAAAGTTATTAAACTATTTCAAATTGAAGAATGATTTAATTCCGCAATACTCGCTAGCATCGCCCAACTCTTCTTCTATTCTAAGTAGTTGGTTATATTTTGCTACTCTATCAGTTCTAGAAGGAGCACCTGTCTTGATCTGACCAGAGTTAGTAGCAACAGCGATATCTGCAATAGTGGCATCCTCTGTCTCGCCAGATCTATGAGAAGTAACAGCAGTATAACCTGCTCTATTAGCCATCTCAATAGCATTCAAAGTCTCAGTTAGGGTTCCAATCTGGTTAACCTTAATAAGAATAGAGTTAGCAACGCCCAACTTAATACCTTTCTCTAATCTCTCTGTATTAGTAACAAATAGGTCATCACCTACTAATTGGATCTTACCACCCAACTTCTCTGTAAGCAATTTCCATGCATCCCAGTCCTCTTCTGCTACGCCATCTTCCAAAGATATGATAGGATACTTCTCTGCCATCTTCTCCCAGTATGCAACCATCTCTTCCTTAGTGAATAGTTCCTCTGTCTTCCAGAAGTAATAGCAACCATCTTTACCAATCTTCTTAGCCTCTTCATACATCTCTGTTGCAGCAGCATCGATAGCAATTCTGAAATCTTCGCCTGGTCTGTATCCAGCCTTCTCAATAGCCTCTACAATATATTGCAAAGCCTCTTCGTCACACTTTAGGTTAGGAGCAAAACCACCCTCATCACCTACAGCAGTACTATAACCCTTTGACTTCAATACAGCCTTCAAATTGTGGAATACCTCTGCACACCATCTTAGAGCTACTGCAAAAGATGTTGCACCTACTGGCATAATCATAAACTCTTGTACGTTAACAGAGTTATCTGCATGCTTACCACCATTAAGTATATTCATCATTGGTACTGGAAGTCTCTTAGCATTAACACCACCGATATAAGTATATAGTGGCATGCCTAGAGCCTCTGCTGCAGCCTTGGCACAAGCAAGTGATACACCAAGAATAGCGTTAGCACCAAGACGTCCTTTATTATGAGTGCCATCTAACTCAATCATTGCCTTATCAATAGATACTTGATCAAGTACATTCATGCCAATAATGGCCTCTGCAATCTCTGTATTAACATTGTTAACAGCAGTCTCTACAGATTTGCCCATATAATAATCTTTTCTATCATCCCTTAACTCTACAGCCTCAAATGATCCAGTAGATGCACCAGATGGAACAGCCGCTCTGCCCATAAATCCATCCTCTGTTACAACCTCAACCTCTAGAGTAGGATTGCCTCTAGAATCTAATATCTGTCTAGCAAATATTTCTTCAATTCCAATAAAAGTCTTCATAAATTCTCCTTAAAGTCAATTTCTATAGTACATATATTATTAAGTCTTATACTACGCCTAGATTATATCACTACTGCCACATGGTGTCAAAAGTTATTTACAAATTATATTTATTTTTCGCACAGTTAACAAAAAAACAACCTTATTTATTAGGTTGTTCATTAAAATATTACATTATCTATTATTCCGCCACCAAGGCATTCTCTGTCATCTAAACCAAAGTCTCTATATAGCACAACAAACTGCCCCGGAGTTACCGCTCTTTGTTTTTCTGCAAAATCTATATGCAATTTACCATCATCCATCACCTTAACCTTTACTTTTTGGTCGGGTTGTCTGTATCTAAATTTTGCATAACATTCGAATTCTTTTTCTTCTGGCTTATTAATCCAATTAAATACATCGGTATCTAGTGCCACAGAAAATAGTTTATCATCCTCTCCTTGACTAACATACAGTATGTTATTTGCTACATCCTTATCTATAACAAACCATCTATCACCATTGCCACCCTTGATACCACCAAGATCTAGACCTCGCCTTTGACCTAATGTATAGAACATTACACCGTCATGCTCTCCTACAATATTGCCATTAAGATCCATAATCTTACCTTTCTTTGCTGGCAAATAATTTTGCAAAAATTGCTTAAACCTCTTCTCCCCTATAAAGCATATCCCAGTGCTATCCTTCTTGTCATGAGTAACCAGGTTATATTTTTCAGCCAATCTCCTGACATCTGGCTTCTGCATATCGCCTAGAGGAAACAAGACATTAGTTAATTGATCTTGCGACAACTGATTAAGAAAATAAGTCTGGTCTTTGTTCAAATCTTTTGCCTTAAGCAGCCTCACCTTACCATCCACAATCTCAGATTTTGCATAGTGACCAGTAGCAATATAGTCTGCACCAAGTGATTTTGCAAATTCCTTAAATGGACCAAACTTGATCTCTCTATTACAAAGCACATCAGGATTAGGTGTTCTGCCCTTAGAATACTCATCTAGAAAATAAGAAAAAACTCTATCCATATATTCATCTGCAAAGTTAACACTGTAATATGGAATATTTAGAGTTGTGCACACCCTCTTCACATCCTCCCAGTCACTGACAGATGTGCAACAATCGTTATCATCTTTTTCTTCCCAATTGTTCATAAAAAGGCCTATTACATTGTACCCTTGTTCTTTTAACAAAGCAGCAGCAACAGAGCTATCCACTCCGCCACTCATTCCAACAACTACTGTTTTATTTTTCATCCGATTTAGTCTTTTTTTCCTTTTTATCTAGATTTTTCTTTTCCTTCTCTACCATTTTATCATACTTTTTATTTTGTTTTACTTCCCTGGCCTCAGCCTTAGCCTTTAACATATCCTCATAAGCCTGTCTTCTACTATCCAATTCTTCTGCATTTGGCAATACGATTGGAACTGTTGCCTTATTAAACAATACTCTGAAAACGTTTCCTATCCACAGAAAAATAAATACAACACAAGCTATGCCAAAAAAGTCTGTAACACCTATCAATGCCTTATAGCCCAACACTCTAGATAATACAAACAACATAAATGTCAATATAAATACAGCAAATTGAATTATACCACGCTTATATCTACCTAGATAATATGCATCAAAGCCAAGCGCACCGCCAAATAGTGTTATAAAGAACAACTTAGTCTTAGATACATCATATGGAATGTATGAAGATGTATACACCTCATCGGTATCCTTTTGCTTTATCCTCTTCTTTGCCTCTACATTGCTGGCAAACTTTACTTGGTCTGCTGTAATCTTACAATACGGACAAAATGTGTCTTTCTTAATACCACATCCACATTTAGGACACTTCATTCTATATACCCCACCTTACGTTATTATATAAATATTAACAGATATAATACATTTTGTAAAGCCAAGAGATAATCAAAAGAAAAAACTATGAAGCAAACTCCATAGTTTTAATCACATAACCAATTATGTAAAGTATAACTTTACGCCTCTTTATTCTCTTTGCCAACTTTTATCTTCTGCTCACCATTGTAATATCCACACTTCTTGCATACTACGTGAGGAGCTTTTAATTCATGGCAATGAGGGCACTCAACCAAAGAAGGTGCTGTCATTTTCCAGTTTGCTTTTCTAGAATTCCTTCTTGCTTTTGAAATTTTTCCTTTAGGTGCGATCATTACTACACCTCCTTAATTTTTTTATTGCTCAAAAATTATACATTAAATAAATGTGTTTGTCAATGTTATTTTCATAAATATTTCAAAAAACTCAAATTTAAGCCAATGTGATATTTTCATATAATTATCATCTAATACGATATTGCATGGGTCAACTATCTATCATATATACAATGTGTTATGCAAAGACAAAAAATATGACTAAATTATAGACAATTTAGCCATATTGCATAATACATTATTTTACTAGTTTTGCAGTTTCTTCAGCAATTACCATCTCTTCATCTGTAGGAATAATAAATACTTTAACCTTGCTATCTTTATCAGATATTTCGGTAACCGCACCACGCTTAGCACCAAAGTTCAATTCATTATCAATCTTAATACCCATGAACTCTAGCCCTTCTGTAACATCACGTCTCATCTCTGGAGTATGCTCACCTACACCTGCTGTAAATACAATTGCATCTACTCCACCTAATACACCAATATATCCGCAAATATATTTCTTTATTCTATAAGTATACATATCATAAGATAACTTAACATCTTCATCATCCATATTTGCAAGAATGTCTCTCATGTCAGAAACCTTGCCATTTGCACCAATTAGTCCACTTTCCTTATTTAGCATCTTGATTACTTCAGATACGGTCTTATTCTCTTTATTACAGATAAATTCTATAATAGCAGGATCGATATCTCCGCTACGAGTATTCATCATAATACCTTCTAGTGGAGTAAAGCCCATTGATGTATCAAAGCTCTTACCGTTCTTAACCGCTGTAATACTAGCACCACTACCGATATGACAAGTAACGATATTAATATCATTTACATCTTTACCAAGTAACTTTGCACACTCCTGTGTTACAAAATAATGGCTTGTACCATGTGCACCATATCTTCTAATTCTATACTCATCATAATATCTCTTTGGTAGACCGTATCTATATACTTTTGGCTCTATTGTCTTGTGGAAACCAATATCAAATACTGCTACATTAGGAGTCTTTGGACAAATCTCTAAGCATGCATCAATACCAGCGATAGATCCTGGCATATGAAGTGGAGCAAAATCTGTCTTTGTCCTGAACATATCTAGCATATCTTTATCCACTAAGATTGGATCAAAGTACTGATCACCTACATTTACCACTCTGTGACCAAATGCATCAATCTCATCTGTGCTAGCAATTACACCAATAGTCTCATCAGTTAACTTCTCAAGCACAATCTCTAAAGCTTCTGTATGATTCTTGATATCTTTATCAAAGATACTCTCTGTGCCATGCGCCTTATATCTAAGGAATGACTTACCTTCATTTATTCTCTCTACAATACCTTTGGCAATTACTTCCTTATTCTCCATATTAATAAACTGGAATTTCAATGAACTACTACCCGCATTTATTACTAATATTTTCATAACATTCTCCTTAAAATCTACTCTGAATAGCTGTGATTGCTATTGCTTCTACTATCTCATCAACTGTCGCACCACGACTTACATCATTTATTGGCTTTCTCATACCTTGTGCAATTGGACCAACCGCCTTGAATCCGCCAAATCTCTGCATTAATTTATAGCCGATATTTCCACTCTCCAGATTAGGAAAGATCAATACATTCGCCTTACCTGCAACATTACTATTAGGACACTTCAACTGAGCCACCTCTGGAACAATCGCAGCATCCAACTGCATCTCACCATCAAAATCAAAGTCTACATTCTTGCCTTGTAAGATAGACACAGCCTCTCTTACCTTCAGTGCACAATCTCCCTCTGCACTACCCTTAGTAGAATAACATAGCATAGCCACCTTTGGATCCATACCGCACAATTTTCCAGCAGTCTCTGCTGACTGAATTGCAAAGCTTGCCAAATCATTGGCATCAGGAGCAATATTCACTCCACAGTCCGACAATACAAATACTTCTTCTTTATCATCATTCTTCCTTATCATAACGAAGAAGCTACTTACCTTAGTACTCTTATCTTTCGCCTTGATTATCTGGAACGCAGGCTTGAATGTCTTTGCTGTAGCAATCTCTGCACCTGCAACCAATCCATCCGCAAGTCCCAACTCTACCATCATTGTACCGAAATACACTGCATCATTCAATGTCTCTTCGGCCAACTCTTTTGTCATACCCTTGTCTTTTCTAAGTGTTACTAATGCATCTACTAGCATAGGCCTAAGGTCCGATGTTAGAATATTTACCACCTTAATTGCAGAATATTCACCTGTGTTATACTTGCTTAGCTTTGCTTCATCATCTGTCAGAAGTACGATATTTGCAATACCCTCCTTGGCACTCTCTATACCCGCCAATGCAATCCTTTCACTAAAATACGCCTCTGGCAATACTATAGTAGCACCGCTTGATTTTGCCTTTTTTAACCAATCTTGTTCTAATGTCGTATCAAAACTCATAAATTTAACCAACTTTTCTTATTTTATTTGTATTTTAAGATTATTTTCTATATAATGATTGTAATTAATAGCATATTATAAGAAAAATAAATACATTCAATAATATACTACAAATTAGCAAATAAGTAAATAAATCTAAGGGAGATTTTTATGAAAATTTGTGCAATCATATGCGAATACAACCCTCTACATTATGGACATCTAAAACATATTGAAGACAGCAAAAAATTATCCGGAGCAGATGCCGTTATGTGCATCATGGCAGGAAACTTTGTTCAGCGTGGAGAGCCCGCCCTTATTAACAAATACGTAAGGGCTCGTATGGCATTGGATGCGGGTGCAGATATTGTTGTACAACTGCCTACTGCATATGCTTGCTCCAGCGCAGAGACTTTTGCTCTAGCAGGAGTAAAAATAGCAAATTCTTTTGACAATGTTACTCACCTATCTTTCGGTTGCGAAACCAAAAACCATGAGTTATTACAAGAATTAGCCAAGTTCTTCGCAGACGAGCCACAAGAATATAAAGATGCATTAAAGAAGTATCTAGATGAAGGCAATTCTCTAGTAGTATCAAGAGAAAAGGCTCTGGAAGAATTAATCAAGAATGATGTAATAGAATTTAGCGAAATCACAGAAGTATTCAATATCTTAAGAAAACCAAATAATATTCTCGCTATTGAATATCTTAAGGCTCTATATCGTACTAACAGCAAGATACAGCCAATCTTTTCATTAAGAGAGAATAGTGACTATCTTAGCGATGTAATCAATGGAAAAGACACTAGTGCTACTGCAATAAGAGCAAAATTGTCATCAAAACCAAGAGCTTCTGCTGTAAAAAGACTAATACCAGCCACATCATATAAATTATTAAAAGATGAGATGAAATCTTCTGGACTACCAGACTTGAAATTATACAGCGACATCGCAATGTACATGATTAAGACAACACCTGCAGAAGAATTAGCAAAAATCTACGATGTGACAGAAGGATTAGAAAATAGATTCAAGGAAAAAGCAACTAAGATAAAGGACTTAAACACCCTACTACTAGAAGTAAAATCAAAAAGGTACACTTACACTAGACTGAAGAGGATTGTAACAGCGTTAGTACTAGGCATTAATAAGGACTGTGTAGAAGAATTATATAAGATGAAGCAATTACCATTTATAAAGGTTTTGGGCTTCAACAACAATAATCAATCTTTATTAAATGAAATAAATTGCAACACTAACCTTATTATTAGAAATAGTAATGTCGTAGATAAACCTAGTAAATTATACAAGAATCTAGCACAAATAGAAGATAATGCTAATGCAGTATATAACCAATTGTTAACCAAAACTAGTGCAATAACCGATTACGCACCAGACTTATACACTAAGACTATTGTATACAAATAATATTTTAGACCAGATATACGAGGCAATATATTTGGTCTTTTTTGAAAAAGGGAGATAAAAACATGCAGAATAAATTAAAAAAAGGACCACTACTAGATAATAAAGGCCACTTGTGCGAGGCTGGATATTCAACAACTCTTATAAAAGAATATGACAGATCGGCAATCAAAGCCAATAAGTTAAGAATAAAAGAATGGGACTATTATCTGATATATAACAAAGATTATGCTATAGCACTAACAATAGATGACAATTCTTATATGGGACTTAATTCTATTAGCCTGATAGATTTCAATAAGCCAGAAGAAACAACCAAGTCGTATATGTCTTTTATGACAAAAGGCAAGGTTGGCTTGCCTCCTACTAGCAAGATAGGCGATGTAAAGGTAACCAAGAAAAATCATAATCTACAATTCATCAATAATGGCAAAACTAGACAATTAAAAGTATGGGTTAAAAACTTCAAAGATAATTATGACCTAAATATAGATATCACCCTTGATAACGAGCCAAAAGACAGCATGGTTATAGCCACACCTTTCAACAAAAAAACAGCGTTCTATTATAACCAGAAAATAGTAGGATTTTCCGCCACTGGCAAGGTCGAGCTTGGTGACACATATATAGAATTCGGCGATGATACAAGAGCTATACTAGACTGGGGACGAGCCGTATGGACATACAAGAATACTTGGTACTGGGGCGCAGGATGCGGAGTTATAGATGGACATGAAGTAGGATTTAACATAGGATATGGATTTGGTGACACAACTAGTGCCAGCGAGAATATGGTATTTTATGATGGAATTGCTCACAAATTAGACCAAGTAACATTTAATATACCAAAAGACAAAAAAGGCAAAGATGACTATATGAGCGACTGGACATTCACCTCTAATGACAAACGATTTGAGATGACATTCCACCCTATTATAAATAGACACTCCGATGCCAATGTACTCGTTATTCGTAGCAATCAAAATCAAGTATTTGGTGAATTTACCGGAAATATAATCTTAGATGATGGAAAAGAAATAAAACTAAATAAGTTCTTGGGATTTGCAGAAAAAGTACAGAATAAGTGGTAGAATGTCAAATCTCTAACAATCCACGATATAAATGTTGTATCGTGGATTGTTTTTTGGTGAAAATAAAGTTATATTAATTTGCGTGATTTGTTTGACACAAAAATATCAAGTGTGTATAATCTGAGTATACAAATAAGTATTATGTGGTCCTAACAAATCTCAACAAAATCACACATATCTTATATGTAAATAAAATATATAAAGGATGAAAAAATGAAGACGAAACAGAAAGTCGCAATTATTGCTATTGTCTCTGTACTACTTCTTACCGTAATCGGCCTTGCCATTGGTATAGTATTAGTAGCACAACAAGCAACAATGAACAACAGTATGACTATATCATACAAAGCAAATAACGTAGATGTATCAATTACCGCTACGGCAAAACGTTTTGATTCTGACACTGACACTGGTTCTGTATTAAATATCACTCAGAACAACAATGCTCCTGCAACAGAGGTCACTGTAGATATTAATGCTAGTGACACAGCAGAACAAATTGCAGCAAAAGGATCCCTTGTTTTTGCAAAGGCTGAAAATGTAACAGCTAATGGTAAAGCAGTATATACATTCAAAATCACAAATACTGCAACAGTTAGTGCTTCTAACACAAGAGAGTTAAAGGTAGAGGCAACTGCATACGACACAAATTTAGATTCTACACCATCATTTGCAAATAACGGCAATGTAAGAACTAAAATAGGAACAGCTGCCACTGCTAGTGATGCAGAAACGTTAGCTACTACTATGACAGAGAATATAACAAAATCTACAGCAAATGTAGGCGTTGCAGGATCTACTATATATCTTGTAGTGGTAATGAGTGTTGATGATGCTACTATGGATGTAGTAGATTACAACCTTAGTCTTGACTTAAAGTTTGATTATGGCAAGACTACTGAAAATCCTAACGGTATCGCTCAAGATGATTGGGATGGTACAGTTGGTACACTTCCTACACCTATCACCGCTACATCTAATGCAACACTATTCAATCAATATGTAACTGAGTTCAATATGAACAGGTCTACAGATAGGACACAAATGGCTGATGTAGATACAATCTATGTAATCAAAACAGCTGAAGAATTAGCAGCTATATCTGCTGGTATGCCAGAAGGTAGTTCAACTGAAACATACTATTATGCCACTGGTGGCACTATATCAGCGTTCGTATTAGAGGCAGACATAGATCTAAAAAACATTCCTTGGACTCCTATCGGATACGGATACAGAACTAACGCACAAAAAAACTTTAATGGAATAGGTTTTGGTGGAGACTTCTATGGCAATGGCCATACTATTAGAAACATAAGTATTGAAAAAGCTGGAACACAATACGGCGGAACTACAGATAGTAATACAGCAGTAGGCATAGGTTTCTTTGGCAACTTATATGCTTCTAAAATAGTAGGGTTAACTCTAGCAAATATTAAAGTAACAGGAAATCAATATGTAGGAGCCGTTGCTGGCTACGCATTAAGTCCTTCTACATCTCCAGAAAAATCAGGAAGAGGTGAAATCACAGATTGTCACGTAACTGATGCCGAAGTATCTTGTATATGTGCTAACACTGAAGAATCTGGAGATAAAGCTGGTGCAATATGTGGATATTTCTCACAAACAACTATAAAAAATTGTTCTGCTTATGATTGTGCTGTTGATGCCGATAGAGACGCTGGAATGTTACTAGGCTGCCTACATAAGGCACTGGACACATATTTTACAGCTTATATATTTACTGACAACATTGCACACAATGTAACTGTTAAAAGTAATAACACTGGAAAAGTAGTACTAGGAGACTCATATACCAAATCTGGTGGAAATATTGGTCTACATGAAAATGGATTAATTGGTAGAATTTAATTTATAGCAAAAAAAAAAGTTAAGCAAAATACTGCTTAACTTTTTTTATTCAAAAAATATCAGCGCAACCATAAGCCGAGTTCTGTATTGGATGGTTATCTATCTGGGACTGATGTCACCACCAGCCTCTAGCGATGTAGGGAGGGACTAGCGAACAACGTTAAATCGCCCCTCAATCTTGCATCAGGTGGGGTTTACAGAGTCCCTATGTTACCATAGAGACTAGTGCGCTCTTACCACACTTTTTCACCCTTACACATAGCATATGCCATATGCGGTATCTTTCTGTTGCACTTTCCTTGGAGTCGCCTCCACCAGCCGTTAGCTGGCACCCTGTTCTGTGATGCTCGGACTTTCCTCAAGAGTAAACTCTCGCAACCATCTGTTTGCCTGACAACGTTATTATATCACAAGCAGTGAATATTGTCAAGCCGTGCCAGCGCATAGCCCGACTATATGTCGGGCGCCACATGGATATGTGGCAATGTGCGGATAGCACATAAGCGCTGGCACTATATATAATCATCCTTATTCATAACCGATTTCAATGACTTCAATGCTTTTTTTTCTAACCTAGATATGTAACTCCTACTTATACCTAATTTATCCGCCACCTCTCTTTGTGCCAGTGCTGGTGTGTTATTAAGTCCATACCTCATCTTGATTATCTCGAATTCTCTCTTTGTTAGAGTTTTCTCCAATATAACATTTAATTTTTCACTCAAGACCACATTCTCGACCGACTTGGCTACATCATTATCTTCTTCAAAAGCCAAATCCATCACTGTGATCTTATTATTCTCCTCATCAGCACTGATAATATCATCTATACTGCAATCGTTCTTGTGTTTCTTATTTACCCTAAGGAGCATCAATATTTCGTTCTCTATACACTTTGCAGCATAAGTACTAAATTGCGTTCCGTGCCCTTCCTTGTAAGTATTAATAGCCTTAATTAATCCTAGACTACCTACACTAATAAGATCGTCTGCTTCTTCTGTCTGACTATATTTCTTTACAATATGCGCCACAAGCCTTAAGTTATGATGTATTAATATGTCTTTTGCACGCATATCGCCTTCATGAAATTTTCTAATATATTCTGCTTCTTCCTTTGCATTTAATGGCTTTGGAAAACTAGAATTGTTATTCACATACGCCGAGAAAAATAGAAGTTTTTGCATAAACATAGCAATAGTCTCTATAATCATACCAACCCCCTTATTGTAGGTACATAATAGAATACTATATGTCGAATATTGTCACATCTTGCTTGTACAAAATATTTTATTGTCCAAAAAAGAACAAAAAAAAGATGCCAACAACTTGACATCTTATAACCAATTAAATATTAGTTTTTCTTCTCTTTTATCTTAGTAGCCTTACCAGACAAATCTCTTAGATAATAAAGTTTTGCTCTACGTACCTTACCACGCTTAACAACTTCAATCTTATCAATTCTTGGAGAATGTACAGGGAAAATCTTCTCTACACCTACACCAAAAGATACACGTCTAACAGTGAATGTCTCTCTAACACTAGAATTCTTTCTAGCAATAACAACACCCTCGAACATCTGGATTCTCTCTCTAGTTCCCTCAACGATCTTGTTGTATACTCTTACAGTATCACCAACGTTGAACTCTGGAACTTCTGGCTTCAAATTCTCTCTCTCTAATGCTTCAATTAATGTCATTTTGACTTTTCCTCCTAATATTTCTATTACACAACTTATTGTTCATAATCCTTGTATAAGTACGAATCCGCACCGCTGATGATATTCATCAAATCTACAATGGCTCAGCGGACCAATCGAAGTCACTATGAAAATATATCATATTTCATAACTTATTTCAAGTATTTTTTACAATTTTATTTATTAATTATTGATATTTTTCTATATCTAGGCTTAGTATATGCAAATTTGTCGAATTTTAGACTAAAATGCGTTCGGAATATATGTCACTTCATCACCCAAGATGTCTATTATATCAAATCTCACTCTTGCATTCATATCTCCAATTTCTCTTAAATACATTTGTGCAACATTACGTATTTTCCACTGCTTGTTGCCATCCACAACCTCTCTTCCATATCCATATATTGCTGTAGACCTATACTTAACCTCAATGAACACAATAACATCATTTTCCTTTGCTATTATGTCTATTTCCCCAATCTTGTTGCGATAATTTCTCTCTATAATCTTCAATTTTGTTTTTTTCTTGAGATACTTTACTGCAATTTCTTCGTTAACATCACCCTTTACTTTATTAAATAACTTCATACATTGTCCTTAATGCATTTTTTTAAGAAATGTCTCTCTATGTATATCACATTTTCCAAATTTATTTATTGCCTCATAATGTTCTTTCGTGCCATAACCTTTGTGTTTCGCAAAGTTATACTGAGGATACTTCTTGTCCATTTCCATCATCAATCTATCCCTAGTTACTTTCGCAAGTATACTAGCGCATGCAATATTATAACTCTTTGCATCACCCTTTACTATACTCTCCGTAGGAACATCCATATTATCTAGCTTTACAGCATCAATTAGTGCTATATCAAACTTTCCCTTTAGTGCCTCTATACAGTTGACCATACCCAATTTAGTAGCGTTAAGAATATTTATTGCATCTATAACTTTTTCATCAATTAACTCTACATGATAAGCTATTGCCTTTGAAATAATCTCATCATACAATGCTTCTCTTTTCTTCTCTGTTAATTTCTTACTATCATTAACGCCTTGTACTATTTTATCTTCTTCCAGTGGCATAACTACTATTGCTACACTCACAGGCCCTGCCAATGGACCACGCCCTGCCTCATCAATGCCCGCAACATGTCTTACACCTAAGCCCATATATTCTCTGTCAAAATTTACCATATATTCATCTCTCTATTTTTTATCATTTGCTTGTTTTCGATCATTTTTCTTTAATGCAGATAAGTCTTTTACAGTCTCTAGCGTAATTCTACCCAACCTTCCTGCCTTGAAATCGGAAATGATTGCCATGCAACACCTATCATAATCCAGATCTCCGCCACGAAGAAGGTAACGCCTAGAATGACAAATATCATCCAATATCTCTAGCGTATCTTCATCATCATATATCTCTATCTGATACCTATCCTCTAATATGGATTTATCTATCTTAACTATGTCTTTAATAAATTCATAAGCAAGGTCATTCATATCTACAACATCTTCTTTTATACTACCCAAGTACGCTAGCGTTCTAGCCACACGATTATTATCAAAGGTAGGCCATAGCGTTCCTGGAGTATCTAGTATCTCTATACCACTAGCAATAGTCACCCATTGCTTACCCCTAGTTACTCCTGCGATATTGCCTGTAATAGTCTTTGACTTACCACAAAGGTTATTAATAAGTGTACTTTTACCACAATTAGGCACCCCTAATACTAGTGCTCTTAATGTCGCATTCATACCTTTTTTCTTATACTTCTCTATCTTTGCAATACATGCTTCTCTTATAGCATTCTCCACCTTCTTACCCAAGCCACTAGTTGTTGAATCCATAGATACGCATATACCACCAAGAGTCGTGAAATATTTCATCCAGTCTTTTACCTTGGAATCCTCTGCCATATCTACTTTGTTGAAAACATATATTACAGGCTTATCCTTAATTATCTGAGTGAACTTTGGATTAACGCAAGAAAAAGGAGCCCTACTATCTAGGACATACAATACTGCATCTACCACAGCAATTTCCTTTTCCATCATCTTTAGCGCCTTGGACATATGTCCAGGGAACCAATTTATTCTAATCTGTTGTGTATTTTGATCTTCACTGATCATTATATCATCCTTCATTTTTGTAATTTTATTGTTTTATTATATTTGTTAGTTGTTTTGCCACATATACATACAATCTTCAGCAACTTCTTTTTTTAGTTTGAAGCCAAAATTTGTGTCATTTATTTCTCACTTCTTGTTCTTCAAATATTTCCTGTACATATCTGGTCGTTGCTTCTTAGTAAGTAGTTCGCTCTCTTTCTGTCGCCACTCAGCAATCTTCGCATGATTGCCCGATATCAATACCTCTGGCACATCTAGCCCTTGAAAATTCCTAGGATGAGTATATTGTGGATATTCCAATAATCCATCGCTATGACTTTCTTCCACAACACTATCTCCGCTATGCAACACATCTGGTACATACCTAAGTATACTATCCACTAGCACCATTGCTGGCAATTCGCCACCAGTAAGCACATAATCACCAATGCTTATCTCCTCATCTACACACAGATCAATTGCACGCTGATCAATACCTTCGTAATGCCCGCAAAGAAGTACCAAATGTTCTTCTTTTGCCAGATCCGCTACCATAGATTGATTAAGGACCTTGCCTTTTGGCGACATATATATTACCTTAGTACCTTGTTTCTTATGTGCCATAATTGCATCATATACTGGCTGAGCCTGAATTAGCATACCGGCACCACCACCATATGGATAATCATCTACCTTCTTGTGTTTTTCAGTACTATATTCTCTGAAATCTACTATATTTATATCTACAAGGTTTTTGTCCTGTGCTTTTCCTATAAGGCTAGTCTTAAGTGGTGCAAACATTTCTGGAAACAAGGTCAACACATCTATCTTCATAACGCCATTTCCTCCAAGATTGACTTAACAACAGTCACAACCTTCTTCTCTGTATCGACACCAAGT
Organism: Clostridiales bacterium; assembly: GCA_015055515.1. Classification (GTDB taxonomy): domain Bacteria; phylum Bacillota; class Clostridia; order Christensenellales; family UBA1242; genus UBA11490. Next base: position 30,675 of record SVIC01000006.1, read on the forward strand.
ATCACACCTCTAGCATGCGGAAACATTACTTCTACGCCATCTTTGTCCATTGATATAACCGATGCTCCACCATAAGAATTTACTGCAGTAATCACACCTAAAGCCTCACCTGTATCTGCAATAACCTTGCACCCAATCATATCATCTATGTAATACTCATCCTCTTCCAGACTATCATCTTCTACATCTTCTATCGAGATCGGAACATTCCTAAGATGCTCTACCTGCGATATATCATCTATTCCCGCCACCTTGAATATAGCAAATCCATCACGAAGAATAACTTTCTCAACCTCGTATGTTTTTCCCTTTATAATAACTTCTTCTAGATCTTTCATCTCCATCAAATACATGCCTGTTGGCTTTACTCTAAATTGTCCTTTTAACGCTTGTGGCTTAGTAATTATTCCTATTTGCATACTTCTAACTTCCCTTGTATTATATATTAATTGTAGTGTAACAAAATATTCACATAAAATCAAGTCATATCAAAAGTTAAATATTTCATAAAAAATAGCGAAAGCCTTACTCACCTTCGCCATTTTCATATTATTCGTTAACTCTTAGAATATATCTCTTACCAGACTTGGCACTTGCACTACGCAAGATTGTTCTGATACTAGATATAGTCTTGCCGTTTCTACCAATAATCTTGCCCATATCATCTTCATTTGCCTTTACTTTGATTATTGTAGCCTTTGGCTTTGATTCATCCATTGTTATCTCAAAATCCTCTGTATTAGTAACAGAAGAGATAAGATATCTAACTAAATTTTCCATAACTTTATCCCTTATACTATACAAATTTTCAAACTCGCAAATATCAAAATATACGAAATTTGTTGGTCAAACCGAGTTGAGAGCACCGCTAGGTATACTCATATAGTCGCCACGACTGCCAATATGCGAGTTGCAACACGACAGTGGTGCGTGAACACGATTAGTGTTCGTTTACTCAAAACCCATATTTTCTAAAACACCATTTAGCCAAACATCAGTTTATATTGGTTGTCGCAAGACTAGAGGAGTGCACCGCTAGGTATACTCATATAGTCGCCACGACTGCCAATATGCGAGTTGCAACACGACAGTGGTGCGTGAACACGATTAGTGTTCGTTGCCCAATCTATGGCAACAAACTCGCATATTACTTCTTTTTCTTTGTATCAGTCTTAGGTGCTCTCTTAGTCTCTGGAGCCATCAAACCCTTAGTTACTAATAGAGATTTTGCAGTCTCTGTAGGTTGTGCACCATTAGCCAACCACTTCTTTGTCTTCTCCTCATCCAATACAATCTCAGCAGGTTGAGTAAGAGGATTGAATGTACCCAACTTCTCAATATACTCGCCGTCTCTTGCCTTTCTAGAATCTGTAACTACTATTCTGTAAAATGGTGATTTCTTATCGCCTAATCTTGTCAATCTAATCTTTACTGACATATCTTTTCTCCCTTTGTTTTATTTTACTAATAATTTACCCACTCATAGTTATTGTGCTATATTTTTAATATTAGAAAATATCTAATACAAAAATCAAATTATCTTGTTGTCTTAGAATGGCAGACCCATTCCCTTAAGAGCACTTAATCCTTTTCCGCTCTTAAGCCTCTTCATCATGTCTTTTGTTTGCTCAAAATTCTTAAGCAAAGTATTTACATCTTGGATACTTGTACCACTTCCTGATGCAATACGCTTCTTATGACTGCCTTTGATTATTTCTGGATTTTCCCTTTCTTTTGGAGTCATTGACCTGATAATTGCCTTGATTTTCTCTATTTGTTTTTCATCCAATGCATCCGCATTCAACTTCAATTTGCCAAGGCCTGGTATCATTGATAGCATACTAGCGATTCCGCCCATCTTCTTCATCTGGTCGAACTGTGTGATATAATCATCTAAAGTAAAAGCATTCTTACGGAATTTCTCTTCCATCTTCTTTGCTTCTTCTTCCGATATGGTTGCCTGTGCCTTCTCAATAAGAGTTAACACATCACCCATATTAAGAATTCTGCTAGCCATTCTATCTGGATGGAACGCTTCAATATCCGATATCTTCTCACCAATTCCGCAGAACTTAATAGGCTTATTAACCACTTGCTTAATACTAAGCGCTACACCACCTCTAGTATCTCCATCTAATTTTGTTAATATCACACCTGATATATCTAATGCATCATTGAACGCGGTTGCAACAGTTACACCATCTTGACCAGTCATACTGTCTACTGTAAGCAATATCTCATTAGGTCTAGTAATATCCTTAATATCCTTCAGTTCTTGCATCAACTCTTCATTGATATGCAATCTACCTGCTGTGTCTATAATTACTACATCATAGCCCTTCTTCGATGCTTCATTCATTGCATCTTTTGCTATAACCTGCGGTTTCTTAGTCCCTTCTTCAAATACATCTACCTTCGCAGTGGATCCTACAACCTTCAGTTGATTAATAGCAGCAGGTCTATAAATATCGCAAGCAACCAACAATACCTTCTTGCCTTGACCCTTTAACATATTTGCAAGTTTTCCGCACATAGTAGTCTTTCCCGCACCCTGCAAGCCACACATTAGTATAACCGATGGATGACTATCTAGATCCAACTTTGCGTTCTTATTACCTAACAATTCTGTTAATTCTTCGTGCACAATCTTAACAACTTGTTGTCCAGGTGTCAAACTCTTCAAGACCTTATCGCCAACAGCCTTTTCTGACACACGCTTAACAAAATCTTTTACAACCAGGTAGTTAACATCCGCTTCTAACAGTGCAATCCTGATCTCTCTCATAGACTCTTTTATCTCTAGTTCCGTTAACTTACCACGCTTAGTTAGCTTGTCTAAAATGTGAGTAAGTCTCATACTAAGGTTACCAAATAATGCCATACTACTCCTTCAAGATATTCATAATCTTACGAATATCATCCTTATGATACATGCTAGACTCTAGCACTTCTTCTATTCTATCACATTTCTCACAAAATCCTAACTTTTCTTCCATATTTTGAAGCGATTTTAGCGATTCTTTGATATTAAAGTTAACAGCCTGCCTAGATATGCCATTTATCTGAGAAATCTCCGACAATGTAAGATTATTAATTAAATAATCATTAAGACATTCTCTCTGCTTATCTGTAAGCATATTGCCATACGCATCAAATAATTGTAAACTCTTCAGATTATCTACTATATCCATAACCTAAACACCTTTTGTAAAGTAAAATTACTTGACAATAGTATTATACACAACATATATCCACTTGTCAACACTTTTATTAAAAATTCTGTGCATTGTTACATAAAAAAATATTGTGCATTACACACAATACTTAATTAGCTAAATATCGCCTTCAGTATAAGTCCTACAGCAAAAGACAATACTGCAAGCAATACCGTACGTATAACTAGCATTCTTGTATTTCTATTGTTGTTGCTTTTTTCTCTAGCAAAAGCATTTCCATGATCGGTAAGAGATATACAGTACACACTCTCACCCTTTTTGTCCGATTTAATCAGTTCTATATAGTTATCAAATACCAGATTTTGCATAATATCTTCTACAACTTCTTCTGTTAAATCCACTTTGGAATAAAGGTTAGTAATAATGTCTCCCACAGTTAGCAAGCATTTACCGCCATTAGCCGAACACTTCTCATATATATAATTCATTACCAATTTCTCTTTCCTATTCAACATTCTACCCTATCACCCCACACACTAGACTACCCAAGAAACCACCTAAAAAAGCACCTATTGCGGATACTATAGCAATTATTACAATGCTACGCTTATCCGATTTGCTACTTTTAGAACTTTTTGTTAATCTACCTAGATTATTAGCCTTTTGCAATATAGCCATACAAATTTGCTTTTTATCAAAGTATTTAACATCTATGTACTCATTGTCTGTTAAATATTTGATATAACTAATAAAATTATCTTCATTTAACTTGTCAGAGGACTGTTGCAATATCTCTGCAACATCCAAGATTGAATACCCTTCGGCATTGCAAAGAGCCTTCAATTTGAACAACAATTTCTTACATAATTTATCCATACAATCCTCCAATACGTATTATGCAGATCTATAAAATATGTTTTATTTTAGCCTTCTTAGACACTTTGAATAATACTATCTTAGTACCAATAATCGTTACCACCTCGGCCTCTGTAACTTCAGCCAATTGATTAGCGATCTCTTCCAAATCTTCATCACAATTATTTAATACCTTAATCTTAATCAATTCATGTGCATACAGATTATCTTCCACCTGCTTAATAACATTATCAGTCACACCATCTTTACCAATCTGTACAATATCTGGTAGCAATTGTGCCTTGCTACGCAAAAATATTCTTTGTTTCTTATCTAACATAAATGTAGTAGGTACTATTCGGCGTACTCGAATTCAATATCGCCAAATATTACTTTATCCCCCTCTTTTAATCCAAGTTTTTTCAATTCTTCTATTATTCCACTTTCCTTCACACGTTTTTGGAAGTAAGCATTAGATCTTAAATCATCTAGTGCAACATTGCCAAGCAATTTGTCCACCATATCACCAAAGACTTCGAATCCATCATCAGTCTTTACAATCTCATACTTAGTGTAGTCCTTATAGTCAATATCGTATTCCTCTATCTCCAACCTTTCCTTGACTGGTAATTTTACAAGTTGATCTATTACTTCTTGCATCATTGCCTCTACACCGCTATTTGACACAGCACTTATAGGATACACTTTCACATTATTGCCTACTTTTTTCTTAAAGTCATCGATAACAGACTTGTCCGCCAACAAATCAGTCTTGTTAAGTGCTACAACTTGTGGTAATTTTGCAACATCTTCACTATAAGACTTCAATTCTGCATTGATTGCAAGATAATCCTCATATGGATCTCTACCTTCTGATCCAGAAATATCAACAACATGTATAAGAAGTCTAGTTCTTGCCACATGTCTCAAAAACTCATGTCCAAGACCAAGGCCTTCACTAGCACCACTAATAAGACCAGGTATATCAGCCATAACAAATGAATAATTATGCATAGATACAACACCAATATTTGGCGCTAGAGTGGTGAAATGATAATTGGCTATCTTTGGCTTCGCATTAGACACAATAGATAGCAGTGTAGATTTACCAACATTTGGAAAACCAACCAATCCCACATCCGCCAATGTTCTAAGTTCTAACACAAATTCATATTCTTTTGTCTTAATACCCTTCTCACTAAATCTAGGAGCTTGGCGTGTAGGAGTAGCAAACTTCGCATTACCTCTACCACCCTTGCCACCTTTCAATAATACAACCTCATCATCAACACTCATAAGATCAGCCAAGACATTATTATTCTCTGCATTGCGAATAACTGTACCTGCAGGAACCTTTATAATTACATCTTCAGCACTCTTACCATACTTATTATTTCCACTGCCATTCTCACCCGAATCCGCCTTAAATACCTTCTTATATCGAAAGTCTACTAGGCTAGAAAGATTCTTGTCCGCCTTGAATATTATGCTACCACCACGGCCACCATCGCCACCGTTTGGCCCACCATTTGGTACGAACTTTTCTTTTCTAAAAGCAACGGCGCCATCGCCACCATCACCTGCCTTGCACCTTATCTTTACCTTATCTATAAACACTTCTTCTTTCCTCCAAAGTAAACCTATTATTTTAATATAAAAAGTATAGACTAAATTATAAATTTATACAATACCAAAACTTGTAAAAACATTAAATATTTATAATAATTTACAATATTTATTTGCTTTTACCCTTATAATTACACAAATGTTGCAACTTGCAACCTTCGCACCTATAACCTATGGCCTTGCAATGATACCTACCAAATAACAATATCAAATGGTGTAATTCTATCCAATCTTTTTTATCAAAAACTTCTTTTAACTTATCTTCAACCACCTTAGGATCATCACTAGACACTATCCCGAGTCTATTCGCAACTCTAAGGATGTGTGTATCCACAGGCATAGCCGGGATATTATAACCAACCGCAAGCACAACACTCGCAGTCTTCCTACCAACCCCGGGCAAACTAGTAAGCTTGTCCATATCTTGTGGTACAACACCTTGCATCTCATTCACTATCATCTTTGATGCATTTATAATATTCTTTGCCTTAATCCTAAATGTACCGCAAGGCCTAATTATCCTCTCAACTTCCGATGCATCAGCCATTGCCAAATCTTGCACTGTTGGATATTTTGCAAACAATTCAGGAGTCACCATATTAACCCGCTTATCAGTACATTGCGCACTTAAAATAACCGCAACAAGCAACTCGAATGTATTGTTATAATCCAACTCACACACTGGACTATCTATAACAGACCTCAATGCCCCTAATAATTCCTTCGCATATTTTTGCAAAAAACACCTCTTAAATCATTTGTTAATAATAGACAAATCTATCATTATTAGTTTACAAAAAAAACTATAAAATAGCAAGTAAAAACATATATCACAAAAAACATTAACATGCGTATAATACTGCAAAATATTGCATAATTATGAAATCTTTGTATAGATTGATCTTCCAAAGCCTTTTTTCTCTGCATATATCTTATACAAAGATTTTGCATTAACTGAACGCATTGCAAATAAAACTCTATTAAGATACATATATTTCACCTTGAGAGACAACCCACATGAAGCAGATAATTCATTAGGAGTAGGAACAATTACCGATTTAATCCCAAACCTTCTAAGATATTCATACAACCTCATTGTATCCGTTCTATTACTATAAACTATTAAAATATAATCCATAAACAAATCACCTAAAATAATTATATTTCATAATATTATAGTAAAGCATTTTTTGTGAAAAGAGGACAATCATGATATATTTAGACAACTGCTCAACCACACACCAAAAACCGAAATGTGTACTAAAAGCAATAAAAAAAGGATTAACTAGATATAATTATAACGCAGGTAGAGGTGGATATAACAACGCAATACTAGCAAACTTAAAGGTGCTAGAATTAAGAGATAGCGCAACAATATTCTTCGGTGCAGAAAATTCATCAAATGTCATAATCACCAAAAGTTGTACCGAAGCTATTAATATAGCAATAAGAAGTAGTATCAAACCAAACGGACACATAATATCTACAATATTTGAACACAATTCTGTATTAAGAACACTGGATCATTTATCAAAAGAACACAATATTACTTATACATTATTATCACCAAATAATGATGGATTAGTGTCTATAAAAGACATTATAAACAACATTAGAGAAAATACTTATATGATAATAGTCAACCATATTTCTAATGTCACAGGATTCAAGCAAAACATAACAGAAATTGGCGAAATATGCAAGAAACATAATCTAATATTTGTCGTAGATGGCGCACAGAGCGCAGGGCACACAAACATAAATATGCGAGAAATGAATATCAATTATTTATCCATAGCAGGACACAAAGGCGTACTTGGACCACAAGGGATTGGCCTTCTAGTCTGCAACAATACAAAACCAGCACCATTAATATTTGGTGGTACAGGAACATTCAGCGAAAGTATTTCTCAGCCCATAGATATTCCTGAAGGAATTGAGAGCGGAACAATGAGCATTGCAAACATTATGGGATTAAACGCTGGAATAAAATATGTATCGAAAAATTTCAAAAAAATAGAAAACAAAATACAGAAATTAACAAATTATCTAATAAAATAGTTATTAAAAATTAAAAAAGTAAAATTGTATTCTAATAAAAATTCAATAGGCGTAGTATCATTCAATATAGACGGAATGACAAGCAACGACACGTGTATAGAGTTAGAGAAACACGGATTCGAAACTAGGAGCGGTCTTCATTGTGCACCAATGGTACACAGATACTACAACACTACTAATATTGGAATGTGCAGAATAGGTTTATCACATAATAATACAATACGGCAATTAAAAAAATTAATAAATGTTATAAAAGAAATATAGCACCACGTGTGCTATATTTTTATACACCATACCGATTGAACAGATCATGTAAATCAAGCCAACCATGTCCCTCTATATTCCTATCACCAGTTAATGGTTTGCAACTATTAATAAGGATACTCTTTATCTGGTCTGGAGTATGCTTAGGATATATCCTTAACAACCTACTTACAACTCCCGCAACAATAGGAGTAGCCATACTAGTACCACTTAACCTGTCATAAAATTTTCCAGTTATACCAAAATTACTAGTAGTCGTAACATCTACTCCACTCACAACTAAATCTGGTTTATAATTATCAAAGGCAGGGCCCCTACTAGAAAAATCTGCAACACTAAACCGTAATGGATCAAAATTATCTCCGATCCTAGCATCGTCCATTGCACCAACACTAATCACTTTAGGGTTAATTGCTGGTGATTTTATTGTCTCCATCATAGGCCCACTATTACCACAAGCGCACACAACAACAATACCCTTATCCCACAACACCTCTGCTCCAACAGATAGTGGATCATTGTAATCAGTAGCCGTACTACCGAAGCTCATGCACACAACCTTTATATTGTATTCATCTGCATTATCATACACCCATTGCATCGATTTTAATATATTTAGTGCATTTGTCTCACCATTGTTATCTAATGCTTTTATTACAATAACATTGGTGTTGTTGTCAACTCCAGCATATTTTGTGTCAGATACTACCCCACTACCAGCCAATAATCCAACAACAGCGGTACCATGCCCATTATCATCATAAATTGATTTTTTTGATGAAACCATATCTATAAAAGCACTTATTCTGTTACGCCCATTGATCATGAAATCCAAATGAGGATATAGTCCTGTATCTATTACAGCAACAGAAAAATCGGAAGATTTTTTTGTGTCATATTTTATACCAATTATATCTTTTGCTACATTAACAAGGGTACAAACTTTTGATAACGATGATATATATACAACTTCATTCTTATATGTAAGATTATACACATTACTTAATTTCAATACCACAGCAACGGCTGATATGCAATCAAATATTTCTACAATACCACTTGTCTTAGTTACATAATCTTGCATTGATTTTTTGCTATCAAAACGAACAATGCATACCTTAGAAAAAGAGCTGTCGCACACATCTACATCTTGCAATAATTCTTTATCTATTTTTGATGCTATCATTTCACCATCCCAATAAGAGATTCGAAGTATATCTTTTGCTCTTCACTCAAGTGTGGAAATAATATATTTTTCATCATATCAATCTGAGAAGACGAGTACCCGCCTTTATCCTTCACAGCCCTACTTTCTTTTACAAACTCAGCCATCAATTCTTCCTTAGATAACTTCGAATACTTTTCATATTTTTCTTCAACCGAAACATTAGATACAACTCCTTCATCTTCTGGCACATTTTTAATTGTTTCTTTTTTCGAAATATCACTTTTGCAATAATCTTTGAAGCTCATACCTACACCTCCACGATATCATTGTTCATTAGTATATTTATGTCAAATAATAACAAAAAGTGACGATTGGATTTTTTCAAATTAGACAAACACCGGTTGATATATAAATGCTACTTTGTTCGCTTGGTAACAACTTCCAACAATTTTACATATAAGTAATAAAGCAAATGGAGTGGTATATGAATACAATTAACAATCAATTAGAAGAAATTAATAAAATGTATCCTTATGGTCAATTTCCATCCAAGTATACTAAAAAACAAAAAGAACCAGACAACAGTATTCGCAACGCATTTAATTATTACACTCCGGATAAGTTTGAAAAAATCCAAACCATGACTACAGAAAAAAAAGAAGAAGCATTACCGCAAAAAGAAATTGATCTTAAAAATATATTACCCCTTCTTACAGCACTGAGCGATCACAAGAAACCAAATTCATCCGATCTGCTATCGACTATACTTCCACTACTATTAGGGAAAAAATCAAAAGACATAGTCCCTTTATTAAAATTAATGAACAACAAATCTAATAATATAGACAGTGTAAAAAAAGCCAACAGCCTTCCATTATCAAAATATGACAAAATTGACAATTATGAAAAAGCATAAAAAAGATTAGGCCACTAACCTAATCTTTTATTTTAGCCAATCTTTAATACTTTCAAGTGAAGCAATGCCCACATTCCTCTTAATCTCTTCGCCATCTTTATACAATATCAGTGTAGGAATAGTGGATATCCCATATTCAGTCGCAAGATCTTCACATTCATCCACATCTATCTTCTGAATATTCAACCCATCGATATTTTCTGCTTGAAGTTCATGAATTATCTCTGTTTGCATTCTGCATGGCATACACCAAGTAGCATAAAAATCTATTAGAAGATATTTATTTTCTTTTTTTAATTCATTTAATTTATCAATAGTCATATTACAACCTCTCTAAGATATATTGTACCAATTGACATTCTTTTATTCTTTCTTGAGTACTAGCCTTCATATCTTTGACAGTCACTTCACCAGCATTCATTTCATCTTCGCCCACAATTACAACAAATCTGCAACTTAACTTATCTGCATACTTGAATTGAGCTTTTAGCCCTCTTGCCATAAGGTCTGTCTCTACACCCAATCCAGCATTTCTCATTAATTTTGCTAAATTCAATATAAAAGACATATTGTCTGTAGCACTAGCAACATACACATCTACATTGTTTTCTTCTGGGAATACATAGCCAATGCTTTCTAGATACAATATAAATCTCTCAATTCCTAGACCAAAACCTACAACTGGCGTAGATTTTCCACCTAGATCTTCAACCAAGTTATTGTATCTGCCACCACCGCCTAACGCTGTCTGACCAGAAGTCTTATCAATATTCAAAATCTCAAAAACAACACCAGTATAATAATCCAGTCCTCTAACCAAATTAGTATCTATTCTGAACTTTAGCCCCAAATCCTGCATTGTTTGCTTAATTTTATCAAACTTTTCTGCACAAGATGTGCACAAATTGTCGGACAATTTGGGAGCATCCACTAGCATTGATTGACACTCTCTAGACTTACAATCTAGAACCCTTAACACATTCTTCTCATATCTATTGTTACAATCTGGACACATATTCTTAAGGTATGGCTTCACATAACCTCTTAATTTGTCCTTATACACAGTATTGCATTCCTTGCAACCAAGATAATTAATAGAGAATGTAGGAGAAATACCAAATTCATTAAAGAAGTCATTAAGTAGCATAAATATCTCTATATCACTCTCGGGATTGTCACTACCAAACATCTCTACACCAAACTGATGGTGTTCTCTCAATCTTCCAGCCTGTGGCTTCTCATATCTAAAACATGGTGTCTTATAGTATGTCTTTAGTGGCATTGCATTATTAAATAAACCATTCTCTATAAATGATCTAGCAACACCAGCAGTACCCTCTGGCTTCAAAGTAATACTTCTCTCACCCTTGTCTAAGAATGTATACATCTCTTTATTAACTATATCACTACTATCGCCTACTCCTCTTACAAATAGTTCGGTATGCTCAAATGTAGGAGTCATAATCTCTTTAAGATTATATCTTTTTGCCAATTTATCTATTACTTTATACACTGCATGCCATTTATAACTATCATAAGGCAATACATCCTTTGTTCCCTTTGGAATATTAACCATACACCTTTCCTCTTAATCTAATTTATACTCTTTTATTTTACTACAAAAATCATTGCAAGACAACAGATCTAACCTATTAACTGCTCTACTACAAGCAATAAACAGCAAGTTCATATCATAATCATTACTATAATTTGCTTCACTAGCATCGTACACGATCACATAATCAAACTCTAATCCTTTGCTATTAAATGCAGATATAATATTTATTTTTCCACCAAGAGTATCTTTGTTATTTGCTATCAAAGACACGCCCTTTATTTTGTTTTTTATCTTTGCATACAACTCTTTTGCTTGCCTATTTGTTTTTGTGATTATAGCAATTGTATTATAATTTTTATTCTCTTTTATAAGTTTTGCAATCGTAGCAAGTTCCATTGACCCATCTACATTGATCTTCCTTACTTCTTCGCCAGATCTTTTTACATATTCAAGTCTTTCATTTCCGGCTAAATACGCAAAGAATTTGGTGATTTGCATTGTACTTCTATAACTCTTATTTAATTCTACTTTTTCTACGGGTTTACCTAATATAGTATCTATGTTATCAAATACCTCTTTTGCACCAACATATTCTACACATTGTCCCACATCACCTAGCATGGTCTTTGTTGCAGGATACAGCATATCAATTATTTTCAATTGCAATGCACTATACTCCTGCACCTCATCTACTACCAAATGTTTGATATTGCTATTTGCATTATATCCACCTATGAACATCTTAATATACCATATTGCATAAGCATCTTCATTCTTAATCTTATTTCCACGAAGTCGCATATCCAGCCCCATAGATTTTAAGAAATCTAGATACACAGCCACTGGCTTTTTCGATTTTAAGAATGATACTAGTTTCTCAAAAATCTCTATCTTTAGCTTCTTTATAGCCCCTACGCTCTTTACATTATAGAAATAATCGCTCACTAATGCTTCGCTCATCCAGATAAACCTAGTAAATATATTTTGTTCTGCATACATCTCATAATACAATTTTTCCAACTTCTCTTGTGGAATGATATTTCCCATTATCATAAAAGATTTTGGCTCAAACGCTCGTGCTACCACTTTGTAGCAATAATCCCTTATTGCATTATAGAAATGTACAGACGTCTTTGCCTTCCAATTATCAACCTGGCTAGGATTATTGATTATTCTATCCATGCTCTCATACTTATTCTCTATAGGAGCAATCTTAGATAACGCCTTTGCACACAGCACATCCAATATTACCTTATTTACATCTCTCTCTGCCAACTCGGGCAATACTTGGGATATGTAACTAGAAAAAGCATTATTATGCGACAACACCAACACACTATCAGATGTCAACTTGTCTTTTTGCTTATATAGAAGATATGCTATTCTATGTAGCGCTATTGCTGTCTTACCCGATCCTGCAACACCATTTACAATCATGTCTACGCCATCTGACCATCTTATAACCTTGTTCTGTTGCGCCTGAATAGTCTGTACAATACTCTTCATAGAATTAGAACTATTATGACCCAAAGCATCTTGCAACAACTCATCCTCTATGGCAAGATTTGTGTCAAAGAAATATTCTAGCTTACCATTTTCTATCTTAAACTGCCTTTTTCCTAACAAATCAACTTCCAATACAGAATTATCAGATACAATCTTCGCCTTGCCAACTTGATAATCATAATATACACTAGCAATCGGCGATCTCCAGTCTAACACTACAAAATTATTGTCTTCGTCATTCAATGTATGAGTTCCTATATAATATTTCTCATCCACATTAGTATCTTCAGGCAAAATTGTTATTTTTGCAAAATAAGGATTAGACAACATCTTCTTATATACATCTTTCTCTAATTTTAACCTGTTCAAAAGATCCAACTTATACTCTAGTGCAGTCTGCAAATTCGCAACAGTTATAGCAGTCTCATCGCTTAATGTATTTAGATCCATATCTTTTAATGAATTTAGATATTTCTCATTCTCTATATTAAATTGTTCTTCTACAGTAACACACTCTTTTTCCTCAGTTTCCACCACTTTTTTAAGCAATTGCAGTGTGCCATCTAGATATTTTTCCTCTATTTGTCTCTCTATAGTATTCATATCCTTATCCATTTTTAATAAGTAAAATATATTAAAAGAAATTATAACATACTACAAAGTCATTTACAAGTAAAAAATATTTAATTATTTTTACAAAAAATTAAAAAAATCTATGACATAGTCATAGATAAATTCATTAAGCACCTTCAATTAGCATCTTGTCTGCCACTAATGCAATGAATTCGCCATTTGTTGGCTTCTCATTATCGGAATATACTTTTACTCCAAATAGGTTGTTTATATTCTCTATTTTGCCTCTGTTCCACGCCACTTCTATAGCATGTCTAATAGCACGCTCTACCTTGCTAGATGTCGTATCAAATTTCTTTGCAATACTAGGATACAACTTCTTAGTTATGCTATTAATTATATCTGGCGACTCTATAGCCATCTTAATAGCCTCTCTTAAGAATTGATAACCTTTGATATGCGCAGGAATACCTACTGTAATGAATATATTACTCAATCTACCATCTAAATTCTTTATTTTAGATAAATTCTTCTGTGGCTTATCTTCTTCCCCTTTTGATAACACATCTTGTATTCTAGATATTAGTACTTCATATTTATATGGCTTCAACATATAATAATCGGCACCCAGCAATAACGCCTTTTGTACAAATGCATCTCCAGAGATCGCTGATAGCACTATAACCTTAGTATCTATTCCATGCTCCCTTAATCCCTCTAATAGCGCAAAGCCATCCGAGTTCTGCAACAACATATCCGTAATTACTAAATCTACATCATTATTTAATATATAATCCATAGCCTCTTTCGCATCTGCAAAACACTTTTGTACTTCAATATCTTTCTCTTCCTTTAACCTGTTACTCAATTCCATTCTGTCGTTATCATTAGAATCTAATAATACAATTTTTTTGTTTTCCATACAATACTCCTAGTGGTCAATCTCTTAATAACCGACAAGGTCATGTTATAAAAATTTCAATTTTTTGTAAAGGTTTTAGAGACATTCTTTTTGCAAAAAATGTATATTTTTGAACACTTTTTGTAACTAAATGTCACATTACTCTTTCTATTTGGGATAAAAATGCTCAATATTTGGGAAAAGATAGACATTTTAGACATTTCACATAATTTCGGCCAATCGTACACTTTTTTGTATATTTATTTGACTAAATAATTTGAAATATTTATTATATAAACATGGATAAATGTAATAATTGTGCAAGAAATTGTAAAATAGATAGAAAAAAAACTTATGGATATTGCAAAGCAAATAATCTATGCAAGATTGCAAAGGTAATGACACATTATTGGGAAGAGCCCATTATATCTGGTCATAGTGGTAGTGGTGCAATTTTTTTTAGCAATTGCAACCTTCGATGCGTATATTGCCAGAACTACCAGATTAGCCATAACGGCATTGGTATAGAAATAAGTGCAAATGAACTTGCTAAAATATTCCAAGACCTCGAAAATAGTGGTGTACACAACATAAATCTTGTCACACCCACTCACTATGTAGATCAAATAATAGAAGCGCTGAAAATATATAAGCCTAGCATTCCTATAGTGTGGAATACCAATGGATATGAGAGCACTGGTACTATTGAAAAAATTCGTGATTATATCGACATATACCTATTTGACTTAAAATACTATGACAGCAATATTTCTAAAAAATATAGCGACGCATCCGATTATTTTGAAACAGCATCTAAGAATATACTATTTGCTAGAAATATCATACCTACAGATATTATAACAAATGGATTAATGCAAAAAGGAATCATTGTAAGACACCTTGTACTACCTAACAACACAAACGACTCTATAAATATATTAAAATGGATAAAAGAATATATACCTAATACCATTATAAGCCTAATGAGCCAATATGTTCCTTATTACAAAGCAAATAATTACACAGAAATAAATAGAAAATTAAACAAATTAGAATATAAGAGAGTTCTATCAATGTGTCAAGACTTAAATCTTAACGGATTTATGCAAGATATGGACAGTGCAGATGAAATATATATTCCAAATTTTAATGAAGATTAAAAAAAGCACCTAATAGTGCTTTTTTTTTACCCTCTAAACTTAGGCTGTGTAAAGAACGCAACCACTATAGCTGCCTGCACTGGAACACCTATGATATACACAAGCCACGCATTGTATTCTAAGAATTGGAAATAAACACATGTAAGTAGTGACCAACATAATAGTGTCCTAAAGACCAGACTTACAATCTTACCCTTTCTCTTTCTGTTAACATACATCATATAACAAGCAGTAACTGGAATCGCCCATATAAATATTTGCCAAATAACATTATCGTATGTCAATTCATAGTACACGAAGACAATTGTCGCTATGGTCCATATTATAAGAACCATCAATATATGCATTAGTATTTCATTCCTACTATAACCTATCTTCTTCTCAACAGAAGTCTCGAAGTGTTCCTCTAGCATATACGATAATGGAACATTAAAAATAACACTAAGGGCCTGCAAAGTCTCGATATCGGGTAAGACCTCCCCTTTCTCCCACCTAGACACCGCCTTGTCAGAATAATTAATCTTCTTTGCAAGATCTATTTGTGTTAAGCCTTTCTTTTTCCTAAGGCTAATAATATTATTTGGTATAATCTCTCTCAAATCTTTCATACTTGTATTATATATAATTTAATATTAAAAATCAACAGTTTTAATACAAATTCTCGCTACAGTAGAATTGTGAATTTTTAATTCTCGCTAATAAAAACAAGTAGAGAATTTTTTTTTAATATTCTTTTGCTTTTGTTGGCTACACATTATATAATTATAATGTACAAAAATGTCGAACATTGTAAATAACACAAGATGATGAGGAGTGATATAATGGAAGAAAAAAAATATTATCAGACAACATTAGCTCAAGATGTAGTAATACTTCAGACAAAGTATTGTATAGACAAGAGAGTAGTCAATATACTTGCTTCTATGAGCTCAGAAAAACCACTGGATTTTGACACACTAGACAAAGCATTCAATCTAGTAGTAGAGAGAAACGACTGTCTTAGAATTAAATTCGTTAAGAAAGACAAGCAGTTAATGCAATATTTTGATGATAAGGTAGAGTTCAACAACATACCCAGATTGGAATTTGGTATCGAGAAAGAATTTGATGCATTTATATCAAAGATTAGAAAATCACCTATTAAATATAAGAAAGGTGTTGTAGTAGAGCCATACTTTATTAAAACACATGACAACAAATATATGGTACTGCTTAAAGTTTGTCACCTTGTACTTGACTTATACGGTATCAATGTTATCTTCAAAGATTTATTCGAAGTATATAATGCATTACTTAATAACACAGAAATGCCGGAGAAGCCTGTCCAATTCGAGACACTAATCCAAAAAGACTTAGAGAAGAAAAATGACACAGAGTTCACTCAGAAAAATATTGAGTTCTATGAAAAATATACTAGTGAGAGTGAAAGACCATGTTACGCAGGACTACACGGAGATAACTCTAAGATATGGCTAAAGAAAAAAGCAAAAGGCAGAATCGGTACAAAAATGTTTTTGATTAATTGCCATACCAAAGGATATTGTCATACCGTTGACAAATCAATTGTAGACAGAATAGCCGATTATTGCACAACAAACAAGATATCTATGGCTCACTTCGTATTCTATGCAATGAATATATGTAGTTCGAAAATTAATCATGATACACCAGTTATGGCACCACTAGAATTATCTAACTGCAGAGGTACAGCACAAGAGAAAAAATGTGCGGGCACAAAAGCACAGAGTGCATGCTGTAATGTAAAAATAAATTTTGATGAGCAATTCAATACAGAATTAAGTGCCTTCTCTAAGAACCAAATGAAACTATACAGACATATGGGATGCTCTGATAAAGATATGCAAATGTTATTATATAAAAATTACAAATATAGTTTTCTTGAATCAATATATGGAATGGCGTTCTCATTTGTTCCATTTGCGATGCCAGAAGGATTAGATTTTGCTATATACAGCAATGAGAAGTGTGCTCTTCCTGCTTATATTGGAGTATTATATGATATCAATAAGCAAGAAATGCAGATCGCATACGATGTTCAAACTAAGCTTACTACAGAACAAGATGTAAAAGATTATCACGATAATTTAGTTAGAATTATGACTCAAGTACTAGATAATCCAGAAATACTTATCAAAGATATTAAGGTGGAATTATAAATGAGATTAGTAACAGAGAGAGAATTGAATAGAAATTTTTTATTAAAAGATGGTGATTACAAATCTACAAAAGAAATTTTTGAAAGAATAGCAGAATATATACCTGATAAGAAAATTATAGGTGAATTAGACAAAGACAAAAAGATAATATATCACACTGCAAAAGATTTGTTACAAGATGTCGAGGCTATTGGTGATGGCTTAATTGATTTAGGTCTAGAAGGCAAGCATATTGCACTATCTGCAGACAACTCTTATCTATATGTAATGTGTGACCTTGCTATTGCTGGTGGTGTTGGTGTTGTTACCCCTATAGATAAAGATGCAACAAACGACCTATTTATTACACTACTTAATAAATGTGAAGCAGATGCACTAATTTGTGCACATCATATGATAGACAAAGTAAAGGAAGTACTTCCTTCTTGCAAAAAATTAAAAACCATTATTACTATAGATAAAAAAGTAGAAGACTACCCTACTATGAGTGAAATAATGGAAAAAGGCAGAACTTTGAGTGAAAAAGGATATTATCATAACAAAGAGCTTGATCTATCAGCCCCTGCAAAACTGCTATTCACATCTGGCACAACAGGCCCAAACAAAGGTGTAATATTATCGCAGAATAACTTATCTGCAAACACAATCAACTGTCTTGACTCAATTACAGCAAATAACGATGAATTCAATACATCTATGAGTATTCTACCTATGCACCACGCAACAGAGATTAATACCCACATCCTTGCCAGAATAGCCGCAGGAAGACTAACATATATTAACGACAGCATGAAGAACATGATGATTAATATCAAAATCTTCAAGCCACACGTAATCACAATAGTTCCTATGATAGCAAATGCTTTCTATAAGGCAATATGGTCCAACGCCACAAAGGCAGGCAAAGACAAAATGCTAAAGAAAGGTATTAAATTGACTAAGTTACTTAGAAAATTCGGCATTGACATATCTAGAAAACTAATGAAAGATGTATATGAGCCTTTTGGTGGAAACCTAAGACAAATAGTATGTGGCGGTGCAATGCTTAACCCTGAAGTAGTAAAAGGTTTCGGTGATCTAGGGATATTTATTACTAACGGATTTGGTATTACTGAATGTGGTCCACTAGTATCTATGAATACCGACACTCTGAACGAAGTATATTCTGTAGGCAAAGCCTGCCCTAACCTAGAAGTAAAACTAGCAGACATCAATGAAGATGGCGTAGGAGAACTGTGTGTAAAAGGCAAGAGTGTTACACAAGGCTACTACAAAGATGAAGAAGCAACAAAGCAAGTCTTTGATGAAGAAGGATTCTTCCACACTGGAGACCTTGCAAGAATAGACAAGAAAGGCAGAATATTCCTATCTGGTAGAAAGAAAAATGTTATTGTGTTAGACAATGGTAAGAATGTATGTCCTGAAGAGATAGAACTAGAGGTAATGAACAACATTGATTACGCAAAAGAATGTGTTGCATACATAGGCACATACGGAGAATCGGAAAAAGAAGGAATTTGCTTAGGGCTATTTATAGAAGATGAAGAAGTTAGAGGAAATAGAGATAAGATCCAAGAAGATTTCAGAGCTCTAAATAAGAAATTGCCTAGTTATAAACAAATTAATTATATTAATATTGTAGATAACGAATACGAAAAAACTTCTACTAAGAAGATAAAAAGAGACACAGTGCTATCTAGACACGACGGCAACTCAGGAATAAAACTATAAGGAGATAATATAGATTTATGGATAAACTAAAAAGTATTATTACAAAATATGTAGATGTAAAACCAGAAGATATCGGCGATAATATGAGTCTAAATGCTGATCTTAATATTGATTCTTTTTCTCTTATATCTATGATTGTAGAGATAGAAGAAAGTTTTAACGTAGAGATCCCTGATTACGCTATTAGCAAATTCCAGACTCTAACAGATCTTTATAATTTTATTACTGCTTAATTATTACAATATAAAAAATCCACTAAAAATAGTGGATTTTTTTATATTTGCATATTACTTCATATCAATTGCTGTAGCAATCAATCCATCAAAAAGAGGCTGTGGCCTATATGGACGACTTGCAAATTCTGGATGATACATTACCCCTATATAGAATGGATGATCTTTTAATTCTATTGCCTCAACCAAATTCATTGCTTCATTCTTGCCAGACACAACTAAACCTTTTTGAGATAAAGTATCTATATAATCATTATTTATCTCAAATCTATGTCTGTGCCTCTCTCTAACAATCTCTGTATTATACAATTTATAAAGTCTAGTATTTTTCTGTATGTTGCAATCATAACTACCTAGTCTCATTGCATCATTTGGCTTAATCAATCCAATTAAATCCTGCCTTGTATGTACTACCGGTGTATCACAGTCCTCACACCATTCTACACTATTGGCATTACTTAATCCTGCTACATTTCTAGCAAACTCTATGACAGCAGTCTCCATACCAAGCCCGATTCCTAAGAACGGTACTCCATTCTCTCTGGCGTATTTTGATACTTCAATATTGCCCTCATTGCCACCTACACCAAAGCCTCCTGCGACTATAATTGCATCGAACGTTGACAGTATTTCTGCTACATTATCTGCTTCTATTTTCTCACTATCTACAATAACTACTTCTGGTGTAACATTGTGAGCAATGCAAGCATGCTTAATAGATTCAGTGACACTAATATATGCGTCTTGTACGGAGTATTTACCTACTATTGCCACCTTGACCTTTGGCAAATGCTTATCCATATATACAGTAACCATCTTGGTCCATTCATCCATATTAGCATCTGGTGCAGTTAAGTTCAACTTCTTTAGTACTGTATCATCGAAATTCTGCGATTTAAGCACTAGTGGTACTTGGTATATACTACCACAGTCGGGATTATGAACCACATTACTTGGAGAATCCAGATTGCAGAACATCGCAATCTTTGCCTTCATATCTTCATCCAAATCTACATTCGCATTGCTTCTACATACCACTATATCTGGCATAAGACCTAGAGTTGTAAGCATCTTCACACTATGTTGTGTAGGCTTGGTCTTTACTTCTCCTGCTGCCTCTAGGTATGGCAGTAATGTCACATGTACATGGCAATAGTTGTCGCTACCCAGTTCTCTCTCGAACTGTCTGATAGCCTCTAGGAAAGGCTCACCCTCCATATCACCTACTGTACCACCTATCTCGACAATAACCACATCTATATCATCGCCACCAACACTTCGCATAACAGCCTTAATCTCATTAGTCACATGAGGCACAACCTGTATTGTTGCACCACCATATCCTCCATCAAGACCACGTTGAATAATTGTGGAATATATTTTACCACTAGTATAGTTGCAGTTCTTACTACACTCTCTATCTAAAAATCTCTCATAATGACCTATATCAAGATCACACTCACCACCATCATGTGTTACAAAGACCTCTCCATGCTGTTGTGGGCTCATATGGCTAGGATCGGCATTTAGGTATGGATCCAATTTCTGACTGGCAACCTTAAATCCTCTATTAATCAATAATCTTCCTAATGATGCAGCCGTAATACCCTTACCCAGACTAGATACCACACCACCTGTCACGAATACATATTTACTCATTTCCTCTTGACCTCCATAATGTTAAATAAAGAAAAAACATTTGCCGAAATTTTTAGGCAAATGTTTCGTTGTTTTGTGGGGTAGAAAAAGACTGCAAAATTATGCAAAATATTTTATGTCTGCAATAACGTTGTCTCATACCTGCCTCCAACATAAACTACTTGTAGATTATCACTTTTAACTAATTTAATCAAATATTTTAATGCTTATTTATTAAAAATTTTCTTTTATGTATTTTATAACTCTAGGTACACAATTCAAAAACCAAGTAGTATATTTTTGTGGATATTTTACTATATCAATAGACAAGTCATCTATATTTATCCATTTCACATCATTTATTTCTTCTCTATTAATACTTAAACTGCCATCATAGTCCACAATTAACACATGATCTAATTCGTATTCACACAACCCATTGTCATATTCGCTGAAATATATAAAGTCAAAGAGTTCTTTTGGCTTAGATATTTCTATACCTAGTTCTTCCTTTGCCCTTTGCATAGCACATTCTTCCAGTGTTTTACCTCGCCATGGATGTGAGCAACAAGCATTCGCCCACTTTCCTGGAGAATGATATTTTGTATACGCTCTTTGCTGAATTAGCATATTACCATTATGCACAACAAATAGAGAAAATGCCCTATGTAGCATAGCATTTTCGTGTGCTTGTATTTTCTCTGCAATACCTATATCATTGTCAAATATATCCACTAATATTACGTCTGCCATATTTACTCCTCTTCACTCAGCAGATATTCTATTGCTTTCTTGTATTTCTCTATTCTACCCTTTGTTACCATATCTACATATCCCTTTCTAGTTGGATTACTATTATGCCTAAGATCAGCCAATTTTACAACCCTTGCTATAGGATTGGTCTTGATCTTAGCTACATAATCCATATACGGAACACTTGGATCATGCGTCATATACTCTACCGCCTCAATTATTTCCTCACCGAACCCAGCATCCTTAAGATCTTGTAATGTCACATCAGTATCCTCTACCACATCATGTAACAATGCCACACAAGTAGTATTCTCATCACTCATCTGCTCTGCTAGATGTATTGGATGATAGATATATGGTGTTCCAGACTTGTCCACCTGTCCATGATGAGCGTTATACGCAATTATCATCGCTTTTTTTGTTTGATCTGTATATATCATTTTATCCCTCCACTCTATGTAATACTGCAACAGTTTCTACATGATGCGTTCTTGGAAACAAATTATATAGTTTTAGGCTAGAAATATCATAATTCGTCAATCTTGCATAGTTCTTTGCTAGGCTATTTGGACTACAAGCAATATAAATAATTTCTGTTATATTAGATGAATTATTGATGTATTCTAATAGTTTATTATCCACACCCTTTCTTGGCGGATCAATAATAAGAGTAATGTTTTTCTTCCCTTTTATTATATCCGGCAAGACCTTTCTGGCATCACCGCAAATATTAACCATGTTATGAATGTTATTACTTTTTTTCAACTCTTCTGCGTTCTTATGTGCATTTAGAACAATCTCTACACCATAAACTTTGTTACAAGATTTTGCTAACAAGGATGTAAGTAGTCCTGCTCCGCTATACGCGTTTATAACTTCTTTTGATTGCACAATATGCAATACATCCTTATACAACTTCTCGCTCATATCATCATTTACTTGCAAGAATGAATTAGCACTAATAGGCATGGTTATGCCCCAAATCTGAGCCATAATATTATGACCATGCAATATTTTAATATTGTCTGTAATTATATCTTTTTTTGCATCATTCTTATTGAATACCAATTGATATCTATTAGAATACTTAGCATCTAATAGATTAATCAACTCGTTCACATCTGGACAATTTAGCCCAACCAACAGACATATATACTGCCCATTAATCTCCCTAATTACCACGTGATTTATACCTTTTGCATAGTTTTGCAACCACGGCCTAATAGTGATATAAAACTGATTAATTCCATCGCTAGCAATAGCACACTCTACCACATCTATAACATCATGAGACCTAGCAGAATACATTCCTACCACGCCATCTTTTAGTGCAAATACCGATTTGTTCCTATAATTATACATATCATTACATTCAATATATTCATCTACTTCTATATCTTTGCCCGCTATATACTTAAAAGCTTCAGTAACCTTCTTAATCTTGAATTCCTTCTCGAACTCAGTATTCGCATGTTGCAAAGTACATCCACCACACGTAGCATAATAAGGACACTTCGGTATAACCCTACAAGGATTTGATTTTAATACATTGACCACATTTGCTGTATCATACTTGCCCTTATTAGAAATATGATCTATTTTAACAACTTCTTCTGGCAATACGCCATCTACAAGAACTGTTCTGCTATTCAGTTTTCCTACACCTACCGCATCGGTATCTAATTTTATAATCTCTAATTCTTCCATATCTGTAGTATACAAAATCTCGCTATATTAAACAAATAAAAATATAATTAAAAAAGAAAAAGTAACCACTTACATTGGTTACTCTTACAAAAAGGATTAGTCTTCTTTTTTCTCATTTATTAGCTTTTGAATATCGCCTACAGTCTTTAGGTTTAGTGCCTCTTCATCAGATACTGCTATACCCATTTCATCCTCTAGGCTCATAAGTAGTTCTACAACATCTAGTGAATCTGCACCTAGATCTTCTACTATTCTGCTATCATCTGTTACCTTCGCAACATCAATATTCAATTGCTTTGCTAACATACTCTTAAAATCTTTACTCATCTTATTCTCCTATAAGTTAATTAAAATATACTTAATTATACAAAGATTTCTCATCTAAGTAAAGTAAATTAAGACAATTATTTGTTTGAAATATTCAGGTATCCAGAAGGATCTATCTTCTTACCATTGTTATCATACATTGTGAAGTGCAAGTGCGCACCATCATTAGCTTCAGCATTTGCAGTAGCACCTACATACCCAATTGTAGCATTTGCCTCTACATTGTCGCCTACTTCTACCTCTACATCCTCATCTAATGAGCCGTATTCGCTAATTAGTCCATTGGCATGCTTTATCTTTACCACTGTTCCTTCTAGATAGTTATTGTATACCTCTACCACTTCACCAGCAGTAATAGCCTTCACTGCACTACCTGCACTAGCAAGAAAATCTATAGATTTATGTGCTTCCCACTGATTTAATGTAGCATTGTATTGCAATTCTGTTGCACTATAGTCTTTTATAATAGACGCATTTGCCACAGGCAAATAATAAGTAATAGTAGTTGCTACCGGCTCCTTATTAATATTGTTGTCTACCACAGGTGGCTTTGTCTCTTGAGTAAGGCTAGAAATGATGACTATCACACTAAACAATATTGCCACTCCTGCCAAGATTAGAAAATAAATATTTTCTTTTAGAAAACTTTTTATCGTTTGTTTTTGTTCTTGTTCTTCCATAATATCCTCCCAATTTTCGATATTCTATGTTGCAATTATTTCCAAGTGTCTTGCCTTTATACATCAAAAACTGTCGAATATTGCCGGATACCCTATTTTTGCAAAATCTTCTTTGCATGCTATTTGCAAGTTATATTTCTCTCCATTCAATATCTTGTATCTATTTAGATTTGCAGAATATACAAGATATATCGATATATCTTCTACATAATCCAGTGCTATAACTTTGGCAGAATTAGATAATAGGAATTGTTCGATATCGAAACCATCAATAGTAATACTCTCGCCGAAACTTATCTGTCTATATTTGTTATCTTTGGTAATATAGTAATCCCCACACGGTATTCCTGCAGTATCATAATATGTACAATATACTTCTTTGCCACAATATGAGTATCCAATATTCAATCTATCTATTAGATTATCTGAATACATTGTGGAGAATACAATAAATAACAACACCGACAAAACAATTAATTTTCTCATACTCACCTCAATGCCTAGTATTGCCACAAAAAACACTATCTAATATCATAAAAGTATCATTGCATTGTCGAATATTGGAATAAACAATCATTGTCGCATCATATACATATGATATAGGAGATATTATATGGAAAAACCAAGTTCTATAAAAAATAGTGATAAACCTCAGTCTGTCGTATTAAATAATAGGAATAATTTAATATTAACTGGCATTAGCGAAGTAATAAGCACCAACGATAAACTACTACTATTAAAATTAAGCAATACGAAATTAACTATCACTGGTCAGAATATTAACATTGCAAAATTAGTAATAGACACTGGCGAATTGGAGGCTACTGGTCAATTCGACAGCATTGTATATTCCAATCAGATTAAGAAAAATATATTTAGTAGGATTTTCAAATAATGCTCAATACCCATCCCCAATGGCTACTAGCAATAATATTTGTTATCGGAGGTATTGTCTGCGGAATGACAATTGGTATATTGCAGATGATACATATACTGCTTGGAAAACGCAAGTGGGTACAAACAATTGTAGACATTATATGTTGTATTATAGCCACAATAATATATATTATCGTACTTAACCTATTTAATTGGGGCGAACACAGAATGTACCTTCTTATAGCGCATATTATTGGAATATTTGTTGAACGAAAAACATTAGGAAAATTATTTGCAAAATTATATTATAAGTTATATAATTTAATTGTGAATAAAATGCGAAAAGTATCTAATTCAAAACTAGGTGCATTTCTGAAGAGGTAACTCACTTATGAAAAATGGTGCAAATAAGGCAAAATACATCTCAATAGGCGTTGTGATCCTAGCTTTTGTATTACTAATTGTTCTAATTATACAATTTGCGCAATTAGCACAACTAAAGGCAAGAGAAGCTCAATTAACAGATACTCTGTCATCTCTAGAAGAAGTCATTGCTGATTATAATAAGCAGAAAGATTACTATTCGGACAGAGAGGCATATCTGGATGAATATGCTCATGAGGTACTGAATATGTCACAAAAAGGTGAAATTTGGTACACTGCAGACAAAAATTAAAATAATTTATTAAAAAACAACCAAAACTATTGACAAAACAACAATTAATAGATACAATATATGTGCTAATGATGAGTTGGCATATATATTTATATCGCGGGGTGGAGCAGATGGTAGCTCGTTGGGCTCATAACCCAAAGGCCGCGTGGTTCAAGTCCCGCCCCCGCTACCAATTATAATCTATACGTAATGTATAGATTTTTTTGTTTATTATTTAATAACATTGTATTTTGCGGGACTTTAGCAGATTATCATCTGCTTAAAGACAACTATTGTTGCCTTTGAACCATGGTAGTCGGGACCCCTACCCGACACTTATGCATTCGCATACATTACCTCCCGCCCCGCTACCAAAGGAACTTCTTGGTTTAGCCAAGTATATTTTTCACATCTTACCCATTATTCTTCATTTCACTTAATATTGTTTGTTGCTGTATTTTATATAAATATCCACATATATTATAGTTTTCTGTGAATATCTATTATTTTTTTTAATATTTATCTTATTAAAATGATTTGACTTCTTCTCTCTCTATATATATAATTTCAATATACAATTTTGGCATAATTTGTGTCATATTTTTATAGTTTACTTTTCCACAAAATATGCAAATGTATAATAAAAATATAAGGAGAAATTATATGAAGACAAAACATAAGATAGCCATTATATCGATAATTGCCGTATTGGTATTATCTGTCATTGGCATGGCAATAGGATTAGTCCTAGTTGCACAGCAAGCAAATATATCTAACAGCATGACTATATCATATCAAGCAACCAATGTGGATGCCACTATTACGACTAATGCAAAGTTGTTCAAGGCTGATGGATCAACTGCCGATATAGAACTAAAAGATAGCACAGATACTACTGGCAGTGTAGAATTCGATGCAAAAGACTCTGAGGCAGATGGAGGTTTTGACTACAAACATGTCGACCTTAATGCTGGTGATTATGTAGAATACTACTTCACCATCACCAACACCACTACCCCAGTAAGAGGAGAAGATTTCTGGAGTGGAGAATCTACAGAAACAAACTATCTATATTATGATGGTTCAAGAGAATTAAAGGTAAAAGCAAATGTAACCGGCTATGCCGATAACGACAATATCAAGATTAGCGTAGGTAAGGCAAAGACAGATTATCTATTCCACCCAGACAATACAGTATACGCAACTATGCCTTCTGATCCTGATCCAGATTCGTATACTGGTAAACACGGAACAGTAACTACTAGCTTTATGGCTGAAAAATTATCTGAATTCGAAAAAATTGGAGCAAGGGATATATTAACACTAACTGTAAGAATGGAAATAGATGATCCAACACTTGATGCAAACCTGGAGGCTGGATTCAATATACAACTAGGATATGAAGATATCGTTGCAGACCCAACCCCTACTTCTTCACTTCTATTGTCAAGCGAATCTGAGTGGTGGGAGTATTCTACAACATTCCACCAAATACAGTGCGATATGGATAAGGTTGTAGGAGGCGTCACTACCCATATAGATACTCAAAAATTCTATATGAGCGGAAGCACCAATATAGCAGCTCAAGGAAGGATTTATACCAACTCAAGTTTCGGATATTTTGCACCAATATCTATGAAAGCAAATGAGAAAGTTGTATTTACATTCTTATATACAGACTACCAAATCATTGAACCAAACTACATAGATTTGTGGCTAGTAGAGACTCCAGACAACTTCACATCTGAACGTACAGTGATAACAAACGATGGAACCGAACAGGGAGAGCCAATTGGATTCAAAGTAGAATTCACATGCACAAGCGATGCTGATCTAATTGGTGCAAAGATAACAGTTGGTGACACTTAATATAAATCAAAAAAGTTAAGCAATGAGATTTTTGCTTAACTTTTTTTATATATTTTATTCATCCATAGTATTTTCTAACGCATTTTTATTCTCTGCATCGTCCTTGCTTAATTTCTCATACCAAGACAATGCGTCTTCTCTATCAAATAAATACATTCTAATAAATCTTGGATCTTTATTATATAATTGTGATACAATATTCTTTTCTTTTTTGTAATCGGTATTAGATATTCTAGATATATTATTTTGATCTATATTCATTAACCTATAATATGCATCCTTATTAATACACGCATTAAGTGTAAAATCTACACATTTATCTTCTAGATCACCTTTTAATTCAATCCATGTATGTATATATCCACCCTTTTTTCCACTATCAGCAACATTACTAGACACTATATCACATTCAAAATCTCTTACATTTTTAGCAATCCAAAGTGACCCGAAATGACACATTCCATTCCTTTTTCTTGATGTCAATATTTTTTTCATGCTATATGGGCAATTGAATGCAGCAGTGAATTTGGTTATATTAATATCGCCTTCTTTTGTACGAATTGTCATTCTATATTGATCATTATCAATACCTATAACATAGTTTCCACATTTATCTTTTACATCTATTTTCTTTTTTTCCAGATCTTCTTCAGTGCGATATTGTGGATTTCTAGTAAAATCCCTTATCAAGACTTTTATCTCAGCGTAATCCGGATTTGCTCCAATCACCTTCGATACGATAGACCTTTTCAGACCCTTCTGCCTATCCACATATCTTCTAAGATCAGACTTTTGCCAACTATCTATGTCTTCATGGTCGGGGTATCTAGAATCAAGTATCTCATCTATTGACATATTTTTTTCTCTTATATCTCTAATAAATTTCTTTATATCCATAATACCCCCTTAAATAATTATCGTATAATAGCACAACTATTGATCAAAAATCAATACGTATTTTACAAAATAAATTTAATATTTACTTACATCTCTAGTGCACTTTTTTCCATCTTCATTTCATCTTTTAGCATGGCTACAGCGTTATCTCTGTCATCCAGATAAAATTTTACAAAACAATAATGTTTGTCACATCCATATTCTATCAGATCTATATCTTGCTTAATAGTACCAGCACTTACCCTTGACACATCTTTATCTACATCATAAAAACTATAATACACATCTCTATTCATTATCAGATTTCTTGTAAAATCTATGCATAAGACCTTATCACCTTGGTCCAATTCTACCCAACTATGAAGAAACCTCATTTTTTTTGACACTGGATTAAGCATTGAAGTAGCAACACACCATTTGTCGTTATTTTCTTCTAATACATCCTCTGCAATATGTATAGCATCCCAATGACAGTGTCCATATCTTCTGTTTGACAATAATCTATCCTTACCTTCTTCATTGCAATCGAATACATCTGTCATTGGTCGAACCTTTATCATCTCATTATCAGTATCTATTATTAGTCTACCATCTTCCTCTCTAATATCGGATACATAGTCTATATTCTTGCACCTTTTTAATAACCTATTATAATCATTGTCTCTATGCTCCTCTGCTTTGGTAAAATCTTCTATCAGCATCACAAGATTATTCTTTTTATAATCAAAATCACTTGAAACTACTTTAATAGCACCTACAATACCACTTGTCTTCTGATCGGACAAATATCTACTCTTAATTATCTTATCTATTTCACTAGTCTTTGGCTTTGATTTAAGATACATTATTGTTTCAAATAGAGACATACTATTCCTCCTAGTTAATAAAAACACATATTACTTATTATATTTTAACATATTATATATAATAAAATCAATAGTCAAATTTTTTAGGGAATTAGCATTGAATCAAGAATTTAATTAATATTTCTGCCATACAAAAAAAGGACTTTGACTACATAATCATAGTCAAAGTCTTTTTCTTTATTTGTGATAAACAAATTAGATATTTAATTTGAAATTGATATCTGCCATACGATCGGTTGTCACATATCCTGCTGGAGCAGCAACTACATCTGGTAGACGGTTTACAATACTAGCGCAGGTCATCTCTACAGTCTGAGGCTTAGAGATTGTAACTGTTGTAGTTGGCTCACCCTCTATTGTCCACTCATTCTGATCGAACTCATCTGGGCCATATACTTTACCAATACACTCTGTCTCTAATGTAATACCCTCTTTGGTAGTAGTGGTTACGACCGCACTCATACCAGTAGCATTACCCTTTGGAATAGTCATACCAAGTGTTGATGACTTAAGATCCTTCTTATAGGTATGAGGTACACATTTCTGAGTCTGATTAAGAACTGTTAGACCTAATTTCTCACACAACCAGCCATTAACTGTCCACATATATGATGGAGAGTACTCGCCGTTGTCTATCATCTTCTTTCTAGCCTTGTCTGTAATTCTATCTACAGATGCAATCTTCTTATCAAATTCTTCTAGTGTCAATCCTGCCCCGTGAACTTCTGCTAGAGCAATACCATAGTCCTCTACGTTATATGATGACTTACCCTTAATCTTTGTAATTTTTTGAGTTGATCCAGCGATAACTGAGATAAGGCTACCCCAAGAAGTATCCTGATATCCACTACCAGTAAGTGTACAGTTGTTTGCCTTGGCTACCTTGTCTAGTTCTGCAGTAATCTTTGGAGAAGAATTTGCTGGGAAGAACGCCTCTTCACAAGTAGAGATAGCGTTAACTCCACACTTAGCACAAGTCATCATTACATCATATATGTCATTCATTAGGCTCATTGTAGTAATGATTGCTACATCTGGCTTATTTTTCTTTAGTGATGCCTCAAGATTGGCTACACTCTCAATTACAACACCTCTTTTCTTTCCACCAAGAACGAAAGATATGTCCTGACCAATTCTGTCTTGTGCAACATCATATGCACAGACCATCTTGCCACCCTTTTCTTCTACATAACGCATTGTATATAGTGACATTTTGCCACAACCAATCTGCGCCACTCTTAAACTTTTCTTCATTTTTCAATTCTCCTTAATTTTTATTTATATACATATTATATACTTTACAACCAAATATGATAAATAAATTTAGGTAATTTTTATTTTTTAACAATTTATTTTAGTGCTTCCAATGGAAAAGCTTATGTGCCAACTCTCTATCGGTAATATAAGTCTCATACAATTCTTTCATAAATTTATTATCCGTGCTAATTCTAGCAGTTGCACCCTTGTCTGCATTCATTATAGCATTTGCACGAAGTCTCTTCACTTCATCAACCGATATCTTATCATAATCCACATATGGCTGACCACCGCCATTAATACATCCACCTGGACAAGCCATCACTTCTACAAAGTGATAATCTTTCTTGCCAGAAGCAATGTCTTCCATAACCTTTCTAGTATTAGCAAGACCAGATACAATACACAACTTTAATGTAATACCGCCACACTTTACATCCACTTCTTTGATACCATCGGCATTACGCACTTCATCAAAGTCGACCTTATCTCTGCCACCTGTTAACTTCTCTGATGCAAATCTTAAAGCCGCCTCAGTCACTCCACCGGACACACCAAATATTAATCCTGCAGATGTATATTCAGATAGTGGTGTATCGAATGGAGTAGGCTCTAGATTTAGATAATCAATACCTGCAGACTTAATCATTCTTGCCAACTCTCTGGTCGTTAATGCATGATCTACATCCTGTGCTCTTGTCTTCTCATGTTTCTTCGCTGTACAAGGCATAATGTCTACAACCTTAATTGTATCAGCATTGATATTATTTTGCTTAGAATAATAATCTTTTACCAATGCTCCTAGCATCTCAGTTGGGCTCTTACAAGTAGATAGATTATCTAGATACTGAGGATAATTCTTCTCTACGAATTGGAACCAACCTGGACAACAAGAACTGAACTGTGGCAGTTTTACGCCTCTCTCAATTCTATCAATTAATTCGTTGGCCTCTTCTAGCACTGTAATATCTGCACCAAGGTTAACATCAAATACTTTCTTAAATCCAAGCATCTTCAGCGCAGTTACCATCCTGCCTTCATCAAATGTACCAATCGGTGCACCGAATTCTTCTGCTAATGCAACACGCACCGCTGGTGCAATTTGACATGTAACATAAGAATGGTTATCGGATAATAATTTATTAACCTCTGTCACTTCAGAATGCTCCACAAGTGCTCCTGTTGGACACACCAGCGTACACTGACCGCATCCAATACAAGTACTATTAACTATATCGTTATCAAATACACAACCTACAAAAGTATTAAAACCACGTTGTTGCTTAGTCAGAGCAGACACACTCTGTATATTGGCACAAACATTCACACACCTGCCACAAAGTATACACTTATTGTCATCACGTGTAATACATGGTGACGAATTGTCTATTCTATAATTTTTCTTCTCGTAATCATATTTGCAACTATTTACACCATATTCATTGCACAAATCTTCTAATTTGCATACACCTTTTTTCTGGCAATTATCACAGTCCTTATGATGATTAGATATGATCAGTTCCAGTGTCTTTTTTCTAGACTTTGCAATTTTGTCCGAAGTGGTTACAACCACCATACCATCCGATACTTTTGTAGAGCAAGCAGGCACCAGCCTACCATTTACTTCTACCATACATATTCTACAATTGGAACTATAGCACACATCCTTAAGATAACATAAGGTAGGAATAACAATATCATTTCTTCTAGCCACTTCAATGAGTATCTCATCTTTCTCACAAACTACATTTTTGCCATCTATAACTATATTCATTTTTACTTCCTCCTTATTGCTCCGAACCTACAAGTTGCTACACAAGTACCGCATTTCACACATATATCTTGATCTATTTCAAATGGGGATTTTATCACACCCTTTATAGCGTTCACAGGGCACTTTCTAGAGCATGCAGAACAACCAATACACTTAGATTTATCTATCTCATATGTCACCAAGTTCTTACATACACCTGCTCTACATTTCTTATCTCTAATATGCTCTATATACTCATCTTTGAAATATCTAAGAGTAGACAAAACTGGATTAGGAGAACACTGTCCAAGACCACACAGAGAATTGTCCTTTACATAATTAGCCAATTCTTCTAGTTCATCTAGATCCTCCATCTCACCCCTGCCATCGCAGATTTTTTGCAACAATTCTAGCAGTCTCTTATTACCTATTCTACAAGGTGTACATTTGCCACAACTCTCATCTACCGAGAACTCTAGGAAATATTTTGCAATATCTACCATACAAGTATCTTCATCCATTACAATCATTCCACCAGATCCCATCATAGATCCAAGTGACTTCAAGTTCTCATAATCAATAGGAGTATCTAAATCCTTTGCAGTAATACATCCACCACTAGGACCACCCATCTGCACTGCCTTGAACTCTTTGCCATTAGGTATTCCTCCGCCTATGCCATACACAATCTCTCTAATAGTTGTACCCATAGCCAATTCAACTAGACCTGTATGATTTACTTTACCAGACAAAGCAAATACCTTAGTGCCTTTGCTAGTGTCTGTGCCTATCTTAGAGTACCACTCTGCACCGTTTAGGATAATATGTGGAATATTAGCATAAGTCTCTACGTTATTAATACTCGTTGGCTTGCCAAGATATCCTTTTACTGCTGGATAAGGAGGCTTGCTGGTAGGCTCACCCCTGTATCCTTCACAAGACCTAATAAGTGCAGTCTCCTCACCGCACACAAATGCGCCCGCACCCAGTTTAATTGTGATATCGAAGTCAAATCCACTTCCAAATATATTTTTACCTAGTAGTCCCAATGCCTTAGCATCAGCGATCGCTTTCTTAATTCTCTCGCCTGCTAGTGGATACTCTGCTCTAATATAGACTACACCAGTATTTGCTCCAATCGCATATCCTGCTATCGCCATAGCCTCGACAATTGCATGAGGATTAGCCTCTATTATACTTCTGTCCATGAATGCACCTGGGTCACCCTCATCGGCATTACACATTACATATTTCTCATTACCTTCACTGGCCCTTGTTAGTTCCCATTTCTTGCCAGTAGGAAATCCTGCTCCTCCACGACCTCTCAAGCCAGACCTTGATACAAGTTCAATAACCTCTTCTGGTTTCATCTGAGTCAAGCATTTATGCAACGCAAAATATCCATCTAGTGCAATATAGTCCTCTATACACTCAGGATTAATATACTCACTATTCATTCTTGCTATAAATTGTTGCTTTTCATAGAAATCTACGCTCTGCTTGTTATAGCAGAAGTCACCATTGGCATCCTTTACTAACAAATCTTCTACAGGCTTGCCACCTATAATATGCTCAGTAACAATCCTATCAATATCCGCCTCTTTTACCTTAACATAGAATGTAGCCTCGGGATACACAATGACAATAGGTCCCATAGCGCACAGACCAAAACATCCTGCTTGATTAACCTTTACATCAGTTACATTATTTGCCTTTAATACTTCCACAAACTTATCATGAACAGAGATACTGCCACTTGCTCTACAACCAGTAGAACCACATAC
>SVIC01000001.1 GCA_015055515.1 Clostridiales bacterium
TAGCAATAGGAGGCAACTGCCTAAGGTAAAACCAATGACTGGGGTTAAGTCGTAACAAGGTAGCAGTATCGGAAGGTGCGGCTGGATCACCTCCTTTTAAAGAGTATTTTATAATATTCAAATTTAGAAGAAGACGCAAAGTTATCTCACAATAAAACTTTGCATTATACGACGAAATCCTATTTACAGTAAAATAGAATAGGTAAATAGGTAATTAATGAGCAATTTGCTATATATTATTTAGTTTATGGATATAAAAAATCGGTACAGTAATGTATCGATTTTTTTTGCTTTTTAGGACAAATAGTAATGTTATTATCTTCGATAAGAACTAAATATACTATACATATATGTTTCTGAAAAAATTATATTTGATATCTAAAAATCTTATATAAAAAAAGTGCTATATTCTAGCACTTTTCTTCTTCATTGATGTAAGTCATCGTGTGTTCTAATAAACTAATGTTATCTATAACCACAGCGTAGTTGCACTTGAAGTCATCAAGGTCATCGAAGTATCCTTCGTATATATTGTTAATATCATTCATACCATTGTCATATAGTATTGTATTGCATATATTTTCCAGTTTGTTAAATGCATTTGGATAATGTTTTTGAAGAAACTCTATATCATCTTCTAGTTCATCCAAGTGTTCCATATTGTTATATACGTGGTTATCATAATATTCTAGGTCGAATAGTGGTGCGATGGAAATAGTGTTGTCTATAGTATTGTGTAGTATTCCCATATTACCTTCAAATATATCACATAATCCTAGTACATATTTTTCAACAATGAATTGATATGCGAAATTTTCTGCTATATTGTTGTAATTCTCTAATATATTTTCTCTGTTGTATTCTCCTTCATTCATATAGAATACATTTATTCCTTCGTATAGTATATCCATTATTTTTCTTAATGGAGTGTTATATTCAAATTCATCTTTTGTAATTGTGGCATAAGGTATAAATTTCTCATTTTTACCGATAAAATCAACAGATAATAAGAAATTAAAATCGTTTACATTTACCATATTTTGCATATATACGGTGGGAACACCGAAATAATTTAGCAGTCTACAGTTGACTAATTCGCTTCTTGTATCATCTGTTGCTTCGTACATCAATGTGGATATATTTCTAGGTGTATAGCCCGACTTAATTAGTTCATTGTTATACGTTATATAAGAACACTCTGTATTATTGCGTAATTCATCAAAGAGTGGCTTAAAAATCGCGCCATTTGCAAGGATAAATCCCTTAGATCTTCTGCCTTCTACTATGTTAGGGATTGTGTCATAATATTCCATTGCAATGGGTTCGAAATCGCCTGGTGTGTATAGGATAAATGGATTTGCCAAGTTGTTATCATGGTTGTGATTTAGTGGTGTATAATTAGGCAAATTGCGGTATTTCTCAATATATGCATTTGGCAAAATATATGGTTCGTTAATATCTACTGAATCATACTTTTTTGTTATTAAATTATACCTAAAATCTTTGTAGCTCATTACAAGAATTATACTATCATACTGGCTATTATTTTGTCAATAGTAGATTGTGTAAAATGGGATAAAAACTAACACAAAACACATATAAGAGTTGTTAAAAAAACGGGCTAAAATAGCCCATTTTGCACACTTTATACAAATATATTAGGATCTAGTGGTTGGTGTATTAGATTGTGCTCTAAATCGTTAATAATAGCAATATTGTGATGAATTATATCTCTATAATTAGTGGCTAATTTTTCATCAATTGCAAGGCTTGAAATCATATTGTCTAGTGGTGATACACCTTTATCATTGGTTGCGATTAATTGGTTGCATTTGTCTATAAATTGATCCAATCTCTTTGGATAATGCTCCTTAATATATTCTATATCATTACGATTAATGCTATATACGTCAAGTTTGTCTTCTAATGTGAATTCAAGATCATACGCAGGGGCGGGATGAATATCTAGTGTAGCATCATTTATTATCCAGCCGTAATTGTCTGTCATGTAGTCTGTATTCTTCAATAATAACGAATGTGTTAAGTAATTATCTATTGTATGATTAGTTGCTAATTCGGTTGCTCTATCAATTTTCTCTGGGGATTGCGTGACAAGATAGTAATACTTGATTACTTTATTATTATTTTCAAGTATTGGCAATAGTCCAGGTAGAGACCATAATGAGTCCTCTATTATATCTGATGTTGACATAAATCTCTCGTTTTTGCCGATAAAATCTACCGAAAGAACGTTAATTCCAGCTTTATTTCCAGTGGATAATTCTTCATCTTTATTTTCTTCTAATAATGCAAAAGTATTGTATACTGTTGGGATATCCATGAAGTTCAAAATGCGTGATGATAATACTTCGCTTATGATAGGATTGGTTTTGGTCAACATTTTTTTAACTGCTGACTCATTAGTAAAACTTGTGTTTGGTTTGTAATACATAAGGGCGGAAATATATTTAGGGGTGATGCCTTCTTTTATGATATCAGAGTTGTATGTGACATATGATGAGTTTGGGTCAGATTGCAACTCAGTGATTAATTCGCCAAAGGCAAGGCTATCGCACATAACAAATTCTTTGTTTCTGTGTCCAGTCTTTACAGGATCAATATTGACATCGTATTGTCTTGCTATAAAACTTTTACCTTTTGTATCTTTTGTTAAGCCCATTAGTACATATTCTTCTGCTGGAAGTAGTATAGAATCAATCTCTATCTCGCGTCTCTGTTGCTCACTCATTTTATCAAAATCAACGACGTTATTTTCCGGCAAAAATAGATCTTCGAAGACTTTCATTCTTTCAGGTCTGATATTGAATTTTTTGTATAATAAATCTCTTTTTACGGCATTAAAGATTTTCATGAAATATTATCTCCCTATTACTAATAAAATAGCACAAAATTATTATTTTGTAAAGGATAAATTGTGCTAAATGTATTGGATAAATTGATGTGTGCACAAGTTTTCCACAAGTAACGTTTTGTGTGTGGATAACTGGATGCAAAAGTGGTGTTTTTATACCAAAAAGTGAGATTGTGGATAACTATAAAAAATAGTTTTGTGACAAAAAGTGAAAATAGTCAATGAGTATCAATTAATTTGACAAAATTGTATATTTTTTGTAATCTTATCTTTGATAAGATTCTTTTTTCTTAGCACAGTTTTTGTTGTATTGAAAAAAGATGAGATATGCGTAAATACTTTGTACTAAGATTGTTTACAATAAATATATTAGAGGAAATGAATTATGGAATACGAATCTAGTGAAGCAAAAAGACTGGTAGAAATGCTGGAGACTAGTGAGGCTCAGGAAAAAGAGTACATACTGCGTAGGACAAGGAGACTTGTTATAATATGGAGTATAATCTTTTTGCTTGTTGTCTCTGCAGTGACATTTATTATACTAGGGTTTAGTCAGCGTAGCAAGTATGTGGCGTATGACTTGCACTATGTAAAATATCTATATGATGAGAATGACAAGGGTGCTGGTAGAGAAGTAATAGATCAGGTGTTGAAGCGTAAAGCGAATATATACGAGACTATTGGTAACATTGAACCACCACCTGCAAGCTCGGTAGAAGGATTTAACTTCACTGAAAAATATTACAACTCATCGAACTATGAGGTGGAGGTAGATCCCGATTCTAATATTGCACAGAGTCTGACATACGAGAAGGCTATATATATGCAGTATACTCTGGGGCATTATCATCTAACTATTCAGACAGATGCCACATCAGAGAATAGATTTAGTACCAATCCAAATAATGATAAGGACAAGAAAGGTGCAATAGGTTATAACAAGAAGTTGTCTATTGCTCCAGCGAATGTATTTGACAATGCAGAGTTTTATCAAAGGTATAAGGCTTATCAGAAAGATAAAACTGTTACATACATAGGCAACAACTTCCTTAACTTATATGCTTTGCACAATGCTACAATAGATGAAAATGAAGCAAGTGAATCGGATAGGGTGAAGGATTATGATGGAGTACTGAATCAACACATCATGGGATTCTACTATTATCACAACAACACTAAGATATCTTATACTCTACAAGAAGTGTTGGTAAAGATGCCAGATGGCTCTATAGAGAATACTTATCTTGTGTCAAAGACTATTGGAGATAAGAAGTACACCAATTTATCTAATGGATGGAATATTCAATTTGCAACAGACAAGGATGGCAATATAACCGACAAGCCAGTAACTCAAATTGAGGCTGGGGAAACATATTATATTGCTACTACAAAATTGGATAGGGGTGTAGAAGATGCAAATAGCTTCTACATGCCTGGTAAAGACACTATCGTCACAATCCAGTGGGAGACTGATGATAGAAGTATGGTTATTGTGGACACATTAGATGGCTACACATGGGATAACTTTGTATTCAGAGGCTATGATCTAAATAGCATTAAGAATTATTATAGCTTAACTTATGACCAAGTATCCAGAAACGTAGAGAGTGCAAAGACTGATGGAATATACAACGACTGGGATGAGATCACAGATATATTCAAGTATTCTGATAGAGAATGGTCAATGGCGGTAGTTATCAGTCAGAACACTTTTGCAGACTATAACGTATTGTCATATGTTAATGAGCATTTCAAAGATTATGATATTAAAGAAGATAGCACACTAACCAATAAGGGTGGCGGTGCAGAGAATGTATACTACTATCCTGTATCAAAAGCTGGATACAAGAGAGTGGGTTGGCAGATTTGGATTAAGAATATTGAGGGTGGTGGATCATGGGTAGATGTATCCAACACCACGAAGATAGAAGACAAGTTATCTACTTGTATAATGGTTAGACCAAAGTGGGAGCCAGAGAACTATGTTCTAAGATTCGGAAAAGTAAATAACCCATTAGGCACAATGCCAGATGGTTATACTAGACCTGGTGGAAATTATCAGATTAATTATTCCATAGAAGGTGTAAGATATAACGATGCAAATGGATTAGTTGCAAGAAAAGAACAGAGTTTGGTAAAAGGTATAGAGGGTAGCAGTACTACCGACTTGTATGTATCTAAGACTGGTTACAAATTCATTGGATGGCAATTAGAACAGGGACAGGTGCTGGAATATAACTCTACTGCTGGTGGAAAATTGCAGAGTGGATACACTACTATTGGCTCAAACTCTACCGAGGTTGCACATGTAATTGCACAGAC
The DNA here is from genome assembly GCA_015055515.1 of Clostridiales bacterium. Classification (GTDB taxonomy): domain Bacteria; phylum Bacillota; class Clostridia; order Christensenellales; family UBA1242; genus UBA11490. The sequence continues at coordinate 5,195 of SVIC01000001.1, forward strand.
TCCATACATAGAGGCTGACGGAGAGAAGATAGATCCAAGTTATTTTGTTAGAAATTATGATGATGGCGTGGATAATAACAACAGAATGCTATGGACATATTCTACAGGATCTACGGTATTCTATTATCTAGGATCATACACACAGTTGATGGCGGGTTATGACTCTACCATGACTATACCTGTAGGATATTATTCTGCCGACAAGTCTACTATTATGCTTACAGACAGATGGTATTCTATAGAGTCTATCTTGACATTTAACTACGCTGGAGCAAATAATCCTCTATCTGAGGCGGAGCTAGTATTAGATACTAATATTGGCGGACTGGGCAATATATATGGCGTAGTAGATGGATATACTGGATTTGATAATATTGCTGCAAACAAAATAAGTGAGAACGATGACACTTATGAGAAATATACATTCGTAGTAGATAATGAAATAATATTGCCAAATGCAAAAGAGATATATCGTAGAGGATATACACTAGTAGGCTATACTATTAGCAAAGAAGGTGTAGTAAACGATAAGTATATTAGCTTAACCGAAGTACCAAATATGAACGTGTATATCAATAGTGATAAGAAGGGCGATAGGATATTCAACGTAGATGGACTATATGGAGTTGTGACTATCACTCCTGAATGGGAAGCGACAGAATACGATGCTGTAGCGAATGCAAGTAATGAGTACAATGTAGAAACAAATGAAAGTGCCGAAGTGAAGATGGTACTTAATGAAATGTATTCCGACTCGGCATTCAATCTGGCAATATATCTAGATGGATATAAGTTAGATGAGAATGGTCAGTATAGGTATGCAGAGGGCATATACGAGATAAAGATAACTGCAGAAGAAATGAAGAATATGTTCAACAATTCTGACATGTTCATTAAGCCATTGCTAGAGGGTACAAATGGTGCTGACATAAGATCATTGTACTATATAGAAGATCTTACTAATCAGTTACCTCTGGCACAACTACAAGTATCTAAACTTGGAAATGGTGAGTATTCTATATCATTTAGTAATCTTAAGAGTACTGTTAGAGATATAGTGCTAGAAGACACCAGTTATAGTCTAGTAGAGAATACTATATTGTATCATGAGTCTGGCAAGTCGGATTTGTCTGATATAAATGAGAATGATTTCGATCCAAGTACATGGTATCTTGTAAGCGATAATGAAGATATTGCAAAAGTGGCAGAATATAATAAGAAACAAGCAAATAAGATCCATTATGTTATAATTAACGTAGATGGTGATGGCAATATTTCTGACACGGCATATGGCAAGTATGTAGTGCTAGATATGTTAAATAGAACCAATGATGGTTACGCAGTAGTTATGACAATTGATTTCAATGCAAAGACTGGCGTGGATATAGATGAGTTATTAAGTAGTACTACCGAAATGACAGCGTATGATAAATGGTTGCTATCAAGAGCAATGAATGATGGTGTCAGAGGTGAGATATTTAGGAATATAGATACATTCTATACTACAAAGCATGCAGAAAAACACACATTGTCTATAGATGTGAAGGATAAATATAAGAATGTGTGGGCAAACAGTGTTATTACTCTGGGTGATGTATCAATAGAGAATAGAACGAATAGCGAGTATCAGACAAATGACAATACTTCATATAACATGATATTCAATCCACAGAAGATAAACTTAAATGTAACATTCTCTAGAATGACAGACGCCAATGGTAACAAGATTACAGGCGATGCAGTAGATTTCGTTAAGTATCAGATAATAACAAACACTAGCCAAATAATAACAAACACTACCAACATTAATCTACATGATATATCTGGAAATACTGATATAAATAATGTATATCCAATATACACAAGTAGTAGTATTCAATCTGAAATGGTAGCAGAACATAGTGCTATTGCAGTGCCATATATGTCTAGTATGTTGGTACGAGTAGATTTCAGTGGTAAGTATGCAGACTTTGAAGCAAAATTAATACAGCACGATGCCAATAATATTCATAGCGATTACTCTGACATGTTGAATAAATTATTCCCAAGTCTAGATTTCAAGAGCAATACAACAATATTGTTCGATGAGAATTATAATATTTACTTCTTAATCAAATTAGATAAGAATGCATCAAAAGATATATATTTGACCGAATATAAAAACAGCCTAGAGGGCATAGTTACTCAATATACCAATACTATTAACAATCTGGCAGGAAATGTATATGAGTTAAAAGAGGGTGGTACTCAATTATCTACTACATGGGCAACAATTGAAGTAGGTGGAGATAGTGGTAATGTATTTGATTCAATATCTACTGATACAATTGCCTATGGTAAGACAACTATATATACATTCAAGATGAATGAGAATTATGACAACTCTAGTAATGATGTATATCCAGAGATGAACATTACTATAAGTGGTGAGAGTGGTATTGATAATAAGATATTAAATATTAACAGCAAAGTATTCTCTTATGGCGAGATGACTATTGAGTATAAGAAAGTTGGTGTTAATTATGTATTAACAATCACTAGTCAGAATGCAAATATAACTATTGCACCAACTAATGTATACAGAAAGTACAATGTATTAACATCTATAAAAGATGGCGATGGTAACGATATTACAGATAATATCTTAGATGGCGCTAGTATATATAATAGCGGTACATATATGTACAATGCTAGCGTAGGATATGTGAACAGTGGTAGATTTGAACCCAATATATATACTTATGAAGGTAGCAAGTCGAGTAGTGAATATACAATACTAAATTATTTGGATGACTTGAATTCAGACGAGGACAAAACTGAATTCAATAAGTTATTCAATTATCCTGGTGTAGTTAGGTTAAAGTTAAGTGACACAAAATTGTATTATACTACTAGCGGTGATCTATATCTGCAGTTGATAAAAGATACAGATAACAAAACATATAGTGAGTTAGTAGTAAAATCTAATAATACTGAAATAACCAAAGAGAGCACAAAGGACGCATCTGATTATGGTAAAATAAGTAGAGATAATTGGTTCTATAAGGTAAATCCTATTAATAATCAAGAATTGGTAATTTCTGCAAAGCCAAATAGCATGAAGGTTGAAATTAATCTACCAGAGGCAAATGAGCTTCCTGAAGTTAGTGACTCTCAGGACAAGGCATTGTATTCAGATATATGGGTACTTGATTATGAGAAGTATCATGATAAATCCCAAGATACTTCGTGGTATATTAATTGGTGTGCGGTAAATAACACAGATAAGATATCCGCTGATAGTAATATAAATACAACATATAATTCTTTTGTAATAATCAAGTTGGGTCTAGAAGAAGGTGTTAGTAACAAGATCTGGGAGTTGAAGAACGGATCAGGTGTTGTAGTTGCGACTGGAAAGTATAATGATGAGGGTGCAGTAAAACAAGATGACTTCTATTATGCATATATAATGCTAAGGGGAGAGAATATCCAAGGTGACCTAACATTGACTGTTACAGCGGAGAAGATAGGATATGATATAACAACTCCTGAAGATACCGATGCTTATAATATTACTGCTGACAAGGCTTCAATTATCCACAATACGGACAGAAATGTGGATATCTCATTAAAGCCTGGATACAACACAACATTCAGTGTTAAGACAAAGTCGGGTACAAATTTATTTTCTGAGAAATTTAATTTGGTTTGGACTTGGGATAATAAGACACTTGAGGTCATTGGTAAAACATATTCTTATGATGGTAATAAGATTGTAAGTAATGGTAAGGATATTGCCGTGATATCTGCAGTAGCAAAAGATGGCGACAATTATAAATTCTCTATTCTATTTAATAGTGTTACAGAGAATATTGATATTCAGGTAGAGAGTACAAGAATAGAGTATACATTAAAAGAAAATCTTGACCAAGAAGGCAATCTTGACCAAATGACTGCTGAGTACTCTAGGATATATTATGAGACAATCAACCCAACAAGTGACCCTGAGCAAAAAGGGTTAATTGAGAACAAGAAGTATAATTATGGTGATGATCTAATATTGAAGTTCGTACCAAATGATTTATATGAGAAGAGTGGATTTGTATTAACTATAAATGATGTTCAGTACAATGTGTCTAATAAACCATTTATTGATTCTATTCGAAAAGATGGCACAAATGAATATATATTCAATGGCACTGAGTTAAAAGGTGCTGGTGACAAGAAGATTGCTGGTGAATACACTATTTACGAATTAAACGAAGGCGGTAATTGCTATATATGTGTTGAAATTAAGAGCGTTATAGCAAATATTAATATATCTATATCTGGTATGACACAGAATACCTTCCAAGTAGTTAAGGATGCAAACGATACAGATTCGTTAATTGATAACGATGCTACAATTACAAGTATAAGTGTAGTCGAGGTTGAAGAGGGTGAAGAGGATGATGCTACATTTACTCTGTATGTACCAGTAAGTTATGATATCAATTCATTGTATTTCGATCTAAAGTCTCAGAGACTGGTTGGTACTACTAATGAACTAACTAATCTAATATCAGCACCTAATCAAAAAGGCACATCTATAGAAGAGACAACATTAAAGAATGTTGGTACTATTACAATTACATATACTGGTAAAGATAATAGAAGTGAATACAATGTGTTCCAATTCAATATTGCTGATGTGAAGGCAGATATAACTCTTAGCCTAGTAAAGAACTGCAAGATATCTGTAAATAATACAATAAATGCAGTCGCTGAGGGTGATGCGTTAGTAGATTATGAATGGAGTTATTTGGATGGCGGTGTAGTTACTACTAATGCTACCAACAAAGATGTTGTCATTGCTCGTGGTGCAAATGTAGTACTTACATTGACACTAAAGCAATATGTGTATGTAGATATTGCTAAATTATTAGAGCATTTAGGTTTAGATATCACTAGTGAAAACATATCTAAAGTAGATGATATGACAAGTGATGATTGGTTAAATGAAAATAGCATCACAGGTAATAATGTAATTTATGTATATTATACTGGCGATGAAGCAACAGATAAGATATGTGGATATAATGGTGCAAATGCAACTGGTAATAAGGTTGCAATAGTGATATATAATATATCTCAGCCAAGGAATATAACGGCAAGTGCATTTACAATCATTCCTACTTATACACTTAGCGTATCTGCAAATGATGAAAACTTTGTTAAAAAATCAATAGAGTATTCATACAAAGATATGCTAGACAATAGTGGTAATATTGTATTTGAGGCTACTATTGAAGGTCAATATTCTCAGATAACTGCAGAATATCTAAATAGTCACAAGACAATTACAGATGGACTAGATCATGATATTGCTATTGCAAATAATAAATTAACCATTACTATATCTAACTGGTATGCTAATGCTGAGATAGTATTTAGTGACATTGTTATTAATAAATACAAATTAACCATCTCGGGATTAGATCTAATAGATGGAGAGGGCGTAGATGGAATAATAGTGTACGCTGGTGACAATACAATAGATGATGATAAGTATAAATATACTATCACGATGAAATACAAGCCTTATGGCAAAGATTCTGAGATAGAAATATATATGATAACTATTACATCTAGTACCGCACTAATACATGAGAATAGATCGGAGGTTGCATCCTTTACATCTAATACTGTACCATATTATACACATGGCACAGTGATTAGTGTGGAGACAAGTAAATTAAGCTCTAATGCAATAAATGGCGAGGTCGAAAGTGTTATTAAAGGAGATGCAGATAGTACAATAACATCTGGAATAAGATTGAAACAATACACAATTTCTGTTACAGCGAATAATGCTATAACATTAGCAGGTAGCACATCTACTACTGAGTCTGGTAGGACAACATATACTGTAACAAGAAATGCACTGGATAAGGTGGTAATTACATATACGCTACCTAGTGCTTATCTGGGATATTATACAACTAAGAAAGATGATAAAACTATATTAAAATCGGATTTCTATACTGGAACAGAAATCAACTTTGTTCAAGATGAAAATAATGTAAATAACTTCATTGCAACAATAGATGACTTGGGTAAAGATTATACAATAGAATTCAATGATTCGAAAATGACTGTGGATACATTCATGTATAGTACGAAGTATTTGTCTGATAACAATACTCTAGCGAACTATGCACTATATTTATCTAGTGATTATCAGAAGATATTTACATTCGATATCCAAGAGGGTGGTGTTACATTAGCACAATTGCGTGTTCAAATGTCTAACACCAATTATCCATTAACTGATGTGCGTATAGTAGATGCCACTAGTGGAACATTGTCTGATTTCGTAATAGATTTTGAGGATATTAAGGATAGTAACTTTATTGGTAAATATATTTCATTGCCATACGGCACTAAGATAGTTACAGAGTTAACAATCTATAAGGCTAGTGCGGTAGATAATATTGATACCACTAACAACAATGTATTGAAGTCTGGAACAATTGGTAGTGAATTTGCAGGTATTGAGTATACTTATGATGAAGGTGCTGGTACATATACAGCGGTTCTATATGATATAGATGGAATATCCGCTAACTATGATAAGAATATTGCTATTAATTTAGTAAGAAATGTATATACTGTTGCACTTGGCGATAATATGGCCATTGATGGCGTAGATGTATCGGGCAAGACTGGTACAGAGAACTTGTATTCCAATGGTTGTATTAACTACAATGCAGTGACAGGTGAGTATTCTATCAAGCATGGAACTAAGGTGAATTTCTTATATTACAGCACTAGTAATATGGATATAGCAAACCCTACTAAGATAGCCGATAATACAAGAGAAAGTGGAGACAAATTATATAGTGCTGTAATTAAGAGAAATGAGAGCGAATACGGCAGTGAATTTGAGTATAAGGATAGATATGTTAACAACAAAGGTTATGAATACTCTTTATCCAATATTGAAATAACAGACAATATTACATTCGTTACTCAGTCGCTACCTATGAGGTATTATAACTCTATCACTGTTGGTGATGAAATGGCAGTGAATGTGACATTTACATGGACCGAAGGTGATTTCATTACTTATTCCGACTATACACGGGATGCTACTGGTGTAACACGAGGGGTACTTGATGATGGTAAATATGTGTACAGTGTAGATCTTACTAATGCCGAATCTAACATAATCTATTCATTCTCTGGTGGTCTTGGCGATCTTACTATTGTATATACTAAGACCGTGACTGAGGCATACTCCAAGGGTATAACAGCAAAAGATTGTGTGACAATAGATGGTGTGGGCGAATATACTATCAATTGGTCAAATGTTAGTTTGTCAGAAGACAAGGAGTCAAGTGCATCATTTGATATCACTGCAGAAAAGATGGCTAATACTAAAATTGTAGTTGTATTCGAAGATTCAGTAATTAATTCTTATTCTGCAACGCTGAAATTCAATAATCTAACATACAATGGTTATTCATTGCCAAGTGGTGTTACAACGGGATTTGAAATTAATGTCGATACAGTAAGTACAGTAAGTACACTAAGTACACTAAGTAACGATCACGGGGCGTATGGTACAATTAGGCTTACTAGAAAAGCTTGTTATACAAAGACACAGATAATTCAATTAGGTAACTATTATATAGAATATAGTGGTACTACTTGGACTATATATAATAGCAATGCAAATGGATCTATTAATAGAGATAGCGTGAAGTATTCTGGTACATTCGATAGTCCTGTATTATTAGAATTGCAAGATACTATTGGAATGAATATATATGCAGTAGTATTCAATGGTCAGGATATTGAGATAACATTGTCATTAACTGGTGATATAGAGAATACTATTAATATCTCATTGAATGAAGTAGATGAGTATACTATCAAAATAAATGCGCAAGATGGTGTGTTCGATGATATAATGTATGTATTATCTGATAGCAACAAAACGGACAACTTATCAACTAATGTATTTGATGCAGATGCTACAGACGCAGAAGTAAAAAATACATTGAGAATAGACAAATATATTCTAATACAGATGACTATAAATAAGGATTATTGGAATACTAAATTTGCAAATGAAAATATTAAATTTGATGGAACTGGATTTGGTACAGATTATAGCATAGTAGAATACGAGAGAGTTAGAACATTGGTGCTTTTGCTAATATATAATGGCACAGAGAATGGTTCTGATGCTACTATTACTATCCAAGGTTTAGTAAAGGATAAATATAGTGTTACGGTAAATACATCGGATGCAATTGGTAGTGTAGTGGGTCTTGATGAAGTAAAAGATGGCGAAAATCTTGTAGAGTATAGCAAAGAGTTCGATGCTTGCGGTATTGATGATCCTAATACAGATAGTGTAGTAGAGAATGTTAAAGAAATAACCATTAACATGGCAGAAGAATACACTATGATGAATGGATTAGAGATAGTTATCAAGGTAGGCAGTTCAGAACCTGTCACTTATACAAAAGATAATGCGGGAACACTTGAATATAGTGTAGTATTTGGTAACACTAATGTAACAACTAGTGTTGGTGTTGCGATAGGTAATGGCAATATAACTATCACTATTACCAATCTGTATATAGATGTAGAGATAAGTGTATCATCTAAGACAAACCAAAGTGAATTCGTTATTCATTATATAGATAGCAATTATGATGTAGTCACGACCGAAAATACAGCATTGACAATAGGAGCATACACTGCAACAGAAATTGTTAATTTGTTGAATAACACATTAGGTACAACTCTGCCATTAGGTATGGCATATAAGGGTGTGATTACATCAGATACTCTTGGTGAGAGTGTATATGGCTTAGATTATCTGTATAGGAATTATGATGCAACATATGCTGAGATAGGCTTTGGTTATTCTGATTACAATGCTGATATAGAGTTAGAATATAGCACTGAAGTTCAAAATCTATATGTAATATATGAATATACTGATGTGGAAATACTTGTTGGCTATAATTATAGCAATACAGAAATGAATAAAGTAAGTAATTATAATTACACTACAGCAACAATTAAAATATTTGAGTCTGGTGATGCATTTACAGGAATGGGACCTTCTTATCAACGTATAATCCCAGAGCCTCCTGGAGTTAGTACAATGCCGTATACTCATGTTAGTGCATATATAGTAGGCTCTAATATCACAGGTGCTGGCGTTGTACAATATGAGTATGATAAGGTTAACAATAGATTTACTATTGATACATTTGCTGAATACATTAATTTCTGGAAAGCATTAAGTAATTCAGGCAATGAAAAGAAATTAACTGCTGTGTATGCAGAAAATGTTATAGATATTACATTCGAGCAAATTGCCGATGCAATAACTATGAAGGATATTACAGGGCTTTTAAGTGGTAGATATAATATAGGATACTTATACATCAATGAGATTGGCGAGGGCACGATTGAAGGTGAACTAAAAGATACAGTAGTTGATGCTGAGACTAGGACAATGTATAAGTGTTATTATACGAATGATGGTAAGACAATACTACTGTTAATGCAGGATAATAAGATATGGTCAATGTGTAAATATACTACAACTACAGAAAAAGGTATTCTTGCTACGTATACCAAGGCTGATATGATGTATTCTGACCTAAATAATGTTACATTTGTTCTTGGCAGAACTGGTAATATGGCAGATGTTGTAACTTATGAAGAAGTCGAGTGTAACAATAAGACTGTTGCATCAATATTAGATATTGCGTGGGAGGCTACACATACAAATGATGTGAAGATGTATATTGATGCAAAACAAATTGCTACTATTAAGTATGTAGCGGCTATGCCTAGTGGCACATACATAGAAATGTTAGGTGATATAGCACTAACTGGTGACAATGATGGTTATATGCCAATATATACTATGGCAGAGGTGTTAACTTCTTCTAGTATAAATACTCAAGATGCAAGCTTGATATATTCTGCATACTTGACAGGAATGGGTGATTATTATTATGATACATCAATCAATGTTACTCCGCCTACATTTACAACTCTATTGGTATACAAAGATGGATTGACTGTGACAGGAAATTGGAATAGTTATATAACTTCTGGCAAATTAAATGTTGCGGGATTAGAAGATCATTTCGGTGAAAATATAGTAGATTATACTTTCCAATTAGTTGCTACTGGTGGCGAGCGTGGCAGTAAGACTGCACCATATATCATAGGCAATGAAAATGCATGGAATCATATAATGCCAGCGGGTTCATTGGCGCTAAATAGTTCTAATCATCTTAAATATTTTATGATATACGATATTTCTGATACCGATTATTCTGATGGATTGTCTGATGCGAGTCTATATATGCCATCTATGCAGACTTTGGCTTATGATTTCTATGGTAATGTAGATGGTAAGGCTAGTACGATATACAGGGCATCCGCAGAAAAAGATGAGACAACTGGAGAATACTTAGTAAATGGCAACCCTGTATTTGGCTATATACATAATGAAATTAGCAATATGAAGATTGAGAATGGTGCAGTACCAGAGATTACTGCTACAGTTCCAGAGGCGTGGGACAATGATGCTAGGGGCTGGGGTAATTTAGCTTTACTTTCTCAAACTGCTAGTATTACAAATATTACAACAGGCAAAGATGATCAATCGGAAAAGATAACTACAACAGAATTTAATTTTGTTAGTGGCGTTGTGAGATGGATTATAAATGATAAACTAAGTGGAATAACCAATAATTACAATATTGAAGCTAATAACGCATATGGCGTAGCTGGCATAGCGACAACAATGAGTTTACATAAGGCTGGTGCTACGGAAATCACAGAAATCTCAGGATTAACCAACAACGGACACTTAACAGGTAGTTGGGTATATGGTATTGCAGATATAGCTGTTAGTGAGTTAGATAATTTAACAGTATCAGAATGTTATAACGCAGGACAAATTGATGCAATAACTGGTTGTGGAGTTGTTCAAATTTCATTGAATAAACAGGATATAGATCTGATAATAGATGATTGTCATAATACTGGACCAATAGGAGCAAGTAGTAATGTATATGGTGTAGCAAATATATATAATTCTACTGGTGATGTGACCATGACTGGATGTGATAATGCTGGAAATATTGGTATAGGTAATAATGGTACTGTAAGCGGAGTGGCAGATATTACTACTAGTGGCGATGTGACAATAGGAGCACTAAATGACACCGAGGTTGATGGTGAAAAAGCATGCTATAACAGTGGAAGCATTGAAGTATGTTCGGATGGACTATCAGAAGTATATATATCGGGTGTGGTAGATATTAATACAACTGGCGATGTGAATATATATGGTGCAAATAATATCGGAAATATTAATGAAAAACCAATAGGCGTTAATGGAGTATATTGTTCTGATGTATGTGGTGTTGTAAATATTGCATGTGCTAAAGATGTGAACATGTATGGTTGCTACAACTCTGGTAATATATTAGGTAAAAATATCAATGGTGTAGTAGAAATAGATGATAGTAATAATATTAAGTTATCAGGATGTTGGAATAGTGGAGATCTGACAAACTATAATGGTATAAACTCTGTAAATGGTGTGGCTAGTATAAGGAACTCTAATAATGTTACACTAGAGCAATGTGTTAATGCTGGATCATTGCATTCACTGACTACTTGTGGTATAGCAAGCATAGATGTAAATGGCGATGTTGCTATTAATGATTGTGATAATATTCCAGATAGTACGGATTCAGATAGTATAACAGGAAATACTAGTAGTAGTGCATATGGTGTTGCTTATGTTACAACAATGGGCAATGTCAATATAGCATGGTGTGATAATGCTATGGCTATGGATGGATTAAATGTCTATGGAGTAGCATATGTACAGATTAAGGATCAGCAAAATATTAGTGGTACAGGTACTATACAATATCCAATAGTAAATGTCTCTGATTGTTGTAATGGTGGAACGATTTCGCTATACAGCAACAGCGGAGACCATACAGATGCTGTAGGTGTGGTTGAGATAGCTAATGCATACGGATTCATTAATGTAAAAGACTGTCGTAACACAGGTAATATATTAATAGGAGAAAATCTAGAGGTTATAGATGTTGATATTGTTGGTGTTCTGAAGATTACTAACGAGGCTGAAGACTTCATACATTTCTTTGCTCCTATAACCAATTTGATAAATACAGGAACCCTTGGTGGTAGTGGATCAAAACCAGATGTTTATGGTGTAATGGATCTAGATATAGCATTCCCTTGTGATGAGATAGTGATAACAGATTGCTATAACAATGGAACGATTGTAGATGGATTATATGTCTATGGCGTGATGAGCATAGACTCAGTAAGTGATGTAAATATATCTAGTTGTGGCAACAATATAGAGATTGTCACTGGCGAGGATACTGGCGAGGATATTGGCGATGATGCTGGCGTAGTAGCCAGCACAGCCGATGCCACAGAAACAAAAATATGTGGTTCTTTAATATATGGTGTGGCATATATTAATACAACAGGTAATGTAATTGTATCAGGATGTAATAACAATACAGTTATTGAAGGTAATTCTGTAGGCGTTACAGGTGTTATACATATAGAAAGTGCTAATGATGTGAAGATAGATTATTGCTACAACAATGCAGGTATTACTGCAGTGGGAGATGCCCCATTATATGGTGTAGTAAGTATATACAAAGCCAATAATGTAACTATTGAGAATTGTGCCAATAATGCTACCCTAAATAGACAAAGTGGCGGTATATATGGTGTGGCATATATGGAAAATGTTGCATCTGCATCATTGGATAATTGTGTCAATACCGGAAGTCTAATATGTACTCAATCGCAGGTATGTGGTGTGGCAGCAATTAGTACGACCGGTGATGTGATAATGAAGAATTGTCATAACTATATGCCTCCTAATGCCGACAATCCATCTAATGTAATATATGGTGTTGCGCTTATCTTAAAAGTAAATAATATCTATATGCAAAATTGCTTATTTGCCTCTAGTGCAGAAGTCTTAGGTGCAGTATCTGATATAAAAGCATCAGGAGACATTGTAGGTGTGGTAGAAATAAGAAAAGCGACAGGTGATGTCGAATTGTCACAATGTGATAATCATAATAACTTGACTGCTGGTACCAGAGTGACGGGCTGTGCATATATATCTAGTGCGGATGGTAATGTAACGATGACAGAGTGTTATAATGCAGGTACGATTAAATCATCTGGAGATGCGTATGGTGTGGCATTTGTAGGGCAAGCAGATGAAGTGAATATAAGTGCAAGTTATAACACTGGGAATATAGAAGCAAACTCGACTGTATTTGGGGTCGTGTATGTGAATGGCAGTACACACATTATTACTGGGTGTTTTAATAATGCAATATTATCGGGGTATTCTGTATATGGTATATATGGCGGTACTGCTACTAATAGTATTACAATTAGCAACTGCAATAATGGCGGTAGCATGATAACACAATATAATTATGAAAATGTTTCAAGTGCAGGTATAGCATATATAAGTGCTAGTGGGGCTGATATAACTATGACAGGTTGTATTAACAACGCGTCTATACAACCATATTCTGATAATGTTGGAGTATATAGTGCTGGTATAGCATATATAACCAAGGCAGAGAATGTTATATTGACCAATTGTGATAACAATGGGGATATAAAAGGTATAGGCATTGCAGGTGTTGCAGATATAACTGCAACAGGCAATGTAAGACTCTCTGGTTGTGACAATACTGGCAAGATAGAAGGAACTAGTGTGTCAATATGTGGTGTAGTGCATATAAATACTGGTGGAGAAGTAGTATTAGAAGACTGCAATAATAAGGGTGACTTAAAAGTGTCAAGTGCTGGCTGTGCTGGTGTTGTATATATTGAAAGAACAAGCGAGGCAACTATAAAAAATTGTACAAATAGTGGCAATATATCAGTAGGTATTTCAACTAAATTTGTTTCTGGTGTAATACTACATAAGTCTGGACAAACCGTAACATATACTAATTGCTCTAATACAGGCACAATAAATCTGGATACAGGTTGTTCGGCTACAGTATATGAAGAGAAAGGTGAATATAAATACTAGTAAAATAAAAACAAATAGGATAGATCGCCATATCCTATTTGTTTTTTTATACATATTTCGCAATCTGGCAAATGATATATATTTATTTGATGAAAATGAGATAATTTGATATCATATATATGATAAGATGTGTGTAGTATATTTTTTGTCAAAAAGTCATGTGATACAAGTAAGTATTGTGTGGTTATAGGGCAAAATAGATAAAAGGGAATGGAAGATGATAACATTAAAGAATCTATCGATGAATGTAATACAAGATGATGCGGAGAAGGTGGCGTTATCCAATATTAATTTGCAACTGCCTAGCACGGGGTTGGTAGTGTTAAAGGGAGACAGGTCTAGTGACAAGACACATTTATTAAAAGTACTTGCCAGGGTAGAGGATTATACTAGTGGTAGTATGTATGTAGATGGTGTAGATATGGGACTACTGACAGAGAAAGAGGTAGAGAATTATCGTACACATTATGCCACAGCTGTGACATCGGCAGATGAACTAATGGATGATCTGACCTTGAAAGAAAACATATATCTAGGTATGTCATTTGGTAGGATCAAGCCAGCAAAGAATGTAATGGATTTGTTATATGACAACTTGAGGCTAACTACTAGCATAGACAAGAAGGCTAAGGATGCAACTCCTGAGGAGAGGATATTTGCCAGTATCGCAAGGCTGATGGTGAAGAGTCCTAAGATATTCCTAATAGACAATTTCGAGGACATAATAGATCCTAGTAGCATGACAAAGATGTGGAAGGTATTAAGTGCGGTAGCAGAGAAGCACTTGGTAGTGATTGTAACTGACAGCAAGCCATATATAGAGAAGTTTGCTAACAGGGTGATAGTGATAGAAGATGGTAAGATTGTATCTGACACCAGTGCGGGCAAGGCTAATGAACTGAAAGACACCAAGCAAGAACTGATGGACAAGTCGATCTTAGTTAAAAAGCACCGATTTGATACCAGTTCTATGTGGGTTGTGTTCAAGCAGATATTCAGTAAGAATGTAAAGAAAGTAATATCGATGATGCTTGTTAGTATGGCATTAGTGATTGCTTTTGCTATATGTGCTAGTCTATGTGTATTCGATACTTATGACAGTATTGCAAGGGCGTCAAAGGCACACGATGAGGCATATATACAGTTCTACAAAGAGAAAAATGGTGCTGTACAAGAATTGAATTATGATAACACCACAGGTATAGAGTCTATAATAGCTACGCTACAAAAAGAAAATTTGTCATATTTCTGTGCTAAGCATGATGTGAATTGGGAGACAAATATCAATGGTGGATATGTTGTGCCAGCAATTGTTACAAATAGCCAGCTATTAGGTGTGGGCGATGTTAATAAGTTCGGTCAAGAAATAGTATCGGGTAAATATACTGGCAGTGCAGCAATAGCCAATGATGAAGAGGCTGGTACTAATATAGTAATATCTGACTATATGGCAGAGGTAATAATTCGTGATGGATTAAAAGGTGGATTTGCTCCTGGTCAAAATGTAGAAGGCGGACTTAGGAACATTGCATTATATGATGAATTGACTAATGAGGCTAATTATATTGATGTTAATTTCCGAATGAATGATCTATATTATGCGATAGTGGGTATATACAAGACCGATTTCGATAAGTATGTAGATAAGGATCTTGTGCCTTATGCGGAAACAAAAGACATATTTGAATACAATCTAGCAAATGTGTATAATGTAGTGCATGTAAATACAAATTTCTATACAATCAACTCAAGGCGTGCTACTAGTATTACAATGCCTGCTAAGAATATTGGAGTATATTCATTGGTAAAAGATGAATATAATAACCCTATATATTCCAGTATTTACACCGAGGGTGAGGTGCAAATAGTGAATGGTGCTAGTTCGTATGCAGGTGAGCTGATTGCTGGGACCGATTTAAGCATTATTAATGAGACTAGCAGAAATATATATGTAAGTGCCGATATATTTTATCAGATATGTGTTAGGGCGGGAGCTACAACTACTATGTCTGATATAATCGCTAATTACAAGTCTTATAAGAGTATAATCGCTAATACCTTATTCTATGATATCGAGATAGAGGGTGTTACTCAGAAATGCAACATTGCAGGGGTAATTCCTAATGCAGAATTGTCCAAGACAATAATTGTGAGTGGCAAAGACGTTACATCGGAGAATATGGGTGTTAGGTCTAAGTTCGAATATCTATTCATAGATAATAACATAACTACCAATGCAGTAATGATGCCAGCGGGAGTATTTAATGCAGGCGAGATAGAGAGTACAATAGACAAGATGGCTAGTCTAGGATTTAACGTATCCACACTGGCTAGTGATTCTATAAGGGATTTTGGCTCTACAATGAGCAATTTGCAAATTCTTCTTATTGCTATAGCAGTGGCAATAGTAGCGGTTATTATATTAAATATTGTTGTTTCTACTAAGAAGATAGTAAGTAATAATAACAAGGTAATTGGAATACTGCGTAGTCTAGGTTGTACTAAGGTAAATGTGAACTTTATATTCTCTACATTTATTATATTGGGAATACTTGCTAGTATATTATTTGCGACATTATTCTCGTGGTTAATTACATTGATCATCAATGCTGTTATGGCGGGATCTTATGGATACGTATTGAGTGTCTTTACAATTAACTATCTGATACTAGGAATATTCGCACTATTGTTATTACTAAGTATAGTATTCATAGTGCCTAGTATGTGCGAAAAATACAATTCACTATCTCCATCAAATGTGTTGGCAATAGTAGATAAGAAAGCATTAAGAAAAGAAGCAGTAGCAGATGATGGCAAGGTGAGCGAAGCAAAATTGGAAGACAAAGAAAAAGTAAAAAAAGAGAAAATAAAAAAGAATAAAGATAAAGAATAATAAATTATGTTCGGTCAATTTGTGTTGCCGAACATATTTTTGACTATGAAATGTGCAAAAATGTAACAAAAAACCCTTGACAGCGGGCAGTATCTCTGATATAATCATGCACGTAAAATATATGTTGAAGTCTTTGCCAAAGACAGCAAGTGAAGCATTCTTCGTAAATCTTGCCGAGGGAAAGTGTTAGATAGTGATATGAGTTCTCTTATGTCCTCTAATGCTTGTTGGCATTGGGGGACATTTTATTTTGCAATAGGGTGTAAAAATAAAATTAAGGAGAGACTATGAGCGCAAATATTGAAGCAAAAAAGAAACTTGTTGCCGATATACAAGAGCAATTGAAGAATGCTAAGAGCATGGTATTCGTAGATTATCGTGGCATCACAGTTACTGAGGACACAGAGCTTCGTAGAGCATTTAGAGAGGCTGGCGTTACTTACAAAGTATTTAAGAACAGACTTCTTATCAAGGCTCTAGACAATATCGGTGTTACAGGCTATGATCCAAAGATGTTCGAAGGCACTACTGCTGTAGCTTTCTCAGAGGATGAAGTAGCTCCAGCAAGAATCTTCTGTGAGACTGCTGAGAAGCTAAAGAAGATGGACGTTAAGTTCGCTATTGTTAACGGCGAGATTATGGACAAAGCAAATGTTGAGGCTTTGGCGAAGATACCTTCCAAGCCAGTACTTATATCTATGCTTATGTCTGTGCTACAAGGACCTATGTCTGCTGTAGCTAGAGCATTGAATGAGATTGCTAAGAAGCAAGCTTAATTAAGATGCAGAATACAAAATTATAAAAAAATTAATTAAAAAAATTTAAGGAGAATTAAAATGGCTGATTTGAATAAAATTGTTGAACAAATCGAGAGTCTAACTGTATTAGAGGTTAGCGAATTAGTAAAAATGTTAGAAGAGAAATTTGGTGTTAGTGCTGCTGCTCAAGTAGCTGTTGCTGGTCCAGCTGCTGCTGGCGCTGCTGCTGCAGAAGAGAAGAGCGAATTCACAGTAGTATTGAAGGAAGCTGGTGCTAACAAAATTGCTGTAATCAAGATCGTTAAGGAGATCACTGGTCTAGGTCTAGGTGAGGCTAAGGCATTAGTTGATGGTGCTCCTGCAACTATTAAGGAGAATGTTCCTGCAGAGCAAGCTAAAGAGATGGAAGCTAAGTTGAAAGAAGCTGGCGCTACTGTTGAGCTTAAGTAATTATAATTTATTTTTACAAACCAAAAAAAATACTGACAAAAACATTTGCCAGTATTTTTTTTCTATGAATACAGTTAAGATTTAATAAAGATAAAAAAATCCCCACATATAGCATGGGGATATATTTATATTATTGAGGGATGACCTCTACATTAAGTTTTATTACGACAGTAGGATGCAATCGTACTGTTGCTGTATACAATCCTATTTGCTTTATTGTAGATATCTCTATCTTCTTCTTGTCTACATTGTATCCGGCATTGGATAATTCTTCTGCAATTTCTTTGTTGGTTACAGATCCGAATGTCTTACCATTTTCTCCACACTTGATCTTGCATACAACCTTAATATCTTTTAATCTTTCTCCCAATGCTACCGCAGACAATCTCTCTTGCTCTGCCTTATATGCGTTGCTAGCTTGGGCTTGTTTTGCCTCGTTAAGATTGGTATTGGTGCCAGCCAGTGCATATCCGTTAGGAATTAGAAAGTTATTGGCATATCCATTATTAACCTCTATAATATCGCCTTTTTTGCCTTTGCCTTTTAAGTCTTTTAACAATACTATCTTCATAATATTCCTCCTAAGCATATATTCCTAGTATGATTGTAATGCAAAATGGTATATTAAGTCAAACATTTTCTTGGAATAAAAGACAGATCCTATGGACAACATAATATTGTAGGAGGGGGAGTATGGATCTGAAATGTAAGAAATTGGATTGTGAACACAATGATAAATATAGTTGTATGAAGGATACTATACAAGTGACTGGTAGTGCGGAGTGCGATAGTTATGTCAAAGATGGCAAAGTGCGTGAGGGACAGACCCAGAACGCCAGTCGTGATATGTTCGAGGTTGCACCCGATTATCATCCATATAGGCACAAGAGACAAGTGGATATAGAATGTGGTGCAGAGTGTTTATTCAATATTAATAATCATTGCCGTGCTAACGGCATAAGTGTATGCAATTGCAAAGATATTGCGCTATGCACAACTTTTATAAAAAAATAGCCTTCTTAAATCAAGAAGGCTATTTCTAATCATCTTCTAATCCAGCAAGATAATCAAGTGTTACACCAAAGTATTTGGCTACAGCAGCTGCATAATAAAGGGTTGGGACTTTCTTATCTTGTTCCCACCATGATATAGCAATCCTAGACACTCCTACATATTCTGCAAGTGTTGCTTGGCTTATATTGTTATCTATTCTTAACTGTTTTAATCTCTGACCGAATGTTCCCATAATATACCTTTATTGTATAATACAATAAATTATACAAAAAGACTTGACATGTAACTATGGTTACATATATACTAACTATAGTTACATCAAGGTAGGAGGAGGATTATGGATACAGACAAAATATTCAATACAGATCAGTTAATTTTTTACAAATGGAGAAACAGAACTACATATACAAAAATGGCAAAAGAGTTTGGAGTAAGTTATACTGCAATTAGAAAGTTATTCAATCAAGATACTAGTATTGGACTGAAGGCAGTATACAAAATAGCAAGAGGATTAAATGTTGAACTGTGTGAAATGTTTATAAAAAAATAGCCTAAATTGGCTATTTTTTATATCTCCATATTTTCTACTATGTCTAATACTTCCTTAATCTTCAATGCTGCTTCATCCATTTGCTCACGAGTGTGAGTAGCGGTGTAGCTAGTTCTGATTAAGCTCATTCCTTCTGGTGTAGATGGTGGAACTGCAGGATTAGTATACACGCCACGCTCTGCCAACATCTTGCAAGCAATGAATGTCTTCTTAGCATCATATGTATATATTGGAATAATTGGAGTGTTGTCTATCTCTACAATCTTTACACCCAATGACTTCAACTTCTCTCTCATATAATTGGATATATCTAGTAGTGCATCTTTTCTCTCAGGGTGCTCTCTTAATATCTTAAGTGCTGCTCTTGCGCACGCTACACTTGCTGGTGTAATTGATGCAGAGAATATGAATGGACGAGAAGTGTGCTTAACATAATCTACGACTTCTTTCTTTCCTGCCATATAGCCACCAAGGGAAGCAAGTGACTTGGAGAAAGTGCCCATGTATATATCTACATCATCCTCTAAATCGAAATATTCAGCAGTGCCTCTACCGTGCTTACCAAGTACGCCTAGTGCATGGGCGTCATCTACCATTATTCTAGCATTATATTTCTTAGCCAATGCTACTATTTCTGGCAATTTGCAGATATCGCCACTCATACTAAATACGCCATCTGTTACAATTAATTTGCCCTTGTCATCGCCAACCGATTGCAATTGTCTCTCTAGGTCCTCCATATCGCTATGGTTATAACGAAGAAGCTTAGCATAACTTAGTCTGCAAGCATCGTATATACTAGCGTGATTTTCCTTATCGCCAATGATAACGTCGTTACGACCGCAAATAGCAGATATAATACCCAGGTTAGATTGAAATCCTGTACTGAATGTCATAACTGCTTCTTTGTTAAGGAACTCAGCCAATTCTTCTTCAAGCATTACGTGTTGATCTAGAGTACCATTAAGGAATCTAGAACCAGAACAACCAGAACCATATTTTTGCAGTGCTTCTACTCCTGCCTTGATTACATCCGGGTGAGATGTAAGTCCTAGATAGTTATTAGATCCTATCATGATAGTCCTCTGGCCATTCATCATAACCTCGGTATCTTGACCACTAGTTAGCATTTGGAAATATGGGTATATTCCTTCCTTTCTAATCTCATTTAGTAGTGTAAAACTACCACATTTATCAAACAAATCCATTGTAAGTCTATAATTCTCAAAGATATATATTATCTTTTGAGAAATCCTCCCTTTTTTATTTATATACATTAGTTATTTTAACACAAAAATGCTCATCTGTGAAATAAATGGTATAAAAAAATACATATTGCTTAAAAATTTTTTTCAGATAACAAGAAAACAAGTCTTACTAAATTGTTACTAATGCTTGAATATGCAAAATTATTTTCATATAGAAAATATTAGTAAAAAGTATTTTAATGTGGTATACTAAACTAGAATTATTAGGCGTGTAAAATTATATATAGGAGAAATGGAAAATGCTACATTTGTTATTAGAAAACAGTGCTTTTTATGATGACACCACATTATATGGTAAATTAATATCATTATTGCGTGATCTAGCAGGCAATTTGTCTGAGTCTACAATGATTTGGATTGCGGTGGGGATATTGGCATTAGTTACTGTTGCAATAATGCTTGCAAAGCACAAGACTTATGAGAAGAAGTTGATGAAAAGTGTGAAGGGGTTAAATAAATATCTTCATACCAATCCTTATGTCAATGATGAGAACTTGGTAAGTCTGAATGCGAAGTTCAAGCAATCACCTAAGGCGTTAAGACATGGCTGGCAAGAATATGTGTTAAATCGTGATAAGTCTCCTAGTGAATATATGTCCACAGAGAGTGTTATAGATCATCCTAACAAGGCTAGTGGTTATAAGACTGCTATTAGGATTGCGAAATGTCTATATATTATATCTGCAATAGTTATATCACTGCTAATGTTCCTGCGTTCAATTGGTATTGATCAATCTGAGATAAATGAAAAAATATTCACAGTTAGAACTATATTCGATATTGTGTTCTTGCCAGGATTATTATTGCTATTAGGGTACTTAATAATAGTAATATTTGAATCAACATATTCATCATTTATTAATGATTTGTATTATGAGTACAGAGAGTTCCAAGGTTATATCAACAAGGCATGTACAACTATGCCTCCATATATTGATTATGAGATACTATTCACTCCAAAAGAGATCAAGGATGGTATATCTGTACTACAAGAATACTTAGACAAGAAAGCAATTATGGACCAGAAAGAAAAAGAAGAAGAGGCGTTAAATAAGCAGAATTACGAGAAATTCGACTTCGATGAACTGGGTGTAGAGGGCTCAATATTATTAGAGCGTGCTATGACCGAGAGTGAGAAATACTTCAATATAAAGCGTAATCTGGTAGAACGTAGAACATCAAAAGAGCAAGAAATTGCTAATTATTCTAAGAATTTCGATGATGTAACAAAAGATTTCGAGAGAAAGGCTCAGACCATAAGAGAGAGTATGAACCAGATAACAGAGCAGTTAAACAACACATCTGTTAAGATTGAGGCGAACTACTTGAAAAAGCGTTATGATGAAGAGCAACAGAAGTTGCAACAGTTGGAAAAGGATCACCAGTTATCTGAGGCAAGATTCAAAAAACAACAGGCAGAGTTGCAAGAAGAACTAGATGCTATAGATGAAGAAGTAGAGTCTAGAAGAAAGAAGTTAGAGACTATCATGACCGCAGAGGGTAAGACATATTCTAACAAGATTTATGGTATAATCAATGACATTGTCAATAAGCAAAACGAACCTCATATGAAGGAAATGGAAGAGCAAAAAGTGGCAATGGAAGAAGAAATTGAGAACATGAAGTCTAAGATTAATTCTTGTGAATTGGAGTTAAATACTAAGTCTGAGAAAATAAACGAATTAGAAAGAGAATTGGGCCAAAAACTAGCTGAGATAGAGACTATAGATAGTATTAAAGAATATTTTACATCTCCAGAATTTAGACAAAGGGTACAAGCTTCTAGCATGTCTCCTGAAGAATACAGAGAGATGGTATCTGCGCAAGAATTGCAGACAAAGCTAGCACGTGCAGAAGAAGAATTGGCACAAGAGAAGGCTAAGAATAGCAAGCTAGAAGCAAGGGCAAAAATGCCAGAGAATGTTACTGTTGCAAAACCTGTTACCGCTACTAAGCCAGTTGTAAAAGAAGTGCAGAAGAAAGAAACTCAGAAGGTAAATAATCTAGATTTCGATAAAGAATCTAAGAAGATGATAAATGAGGCTAATGCAGAAGCAAAGGCTCAATCTAGCACTAAATCAAAGACTGTTAGTTCTCTGAATTCTAAGAAGAATAGTCTAATGAACTCTATTCAAAAGTTAAATAGTATAAAGAAAAAATAATAATTGAAATATAAAGCAACGATGAGAATGTCGTTGCTTTTTTTCATATTCTATTTATGAAATAATGGCTATGTTTCTCAAATAATTTGACATTGACATAATATATATGTATACTCGTAAAAGAATATTTGTCAAAGGGGAAAAAGATGAAATTCTCAAAAGATACTTTTAGGATCGCAGGAGCAGAATTCAAGACAAGAAATGTATTAATATCTCTTGCAGTCGCGTTTGGTTGCATGGCACTAGTTATAATCTTAGAAATGATTGGTGTGTTAACTAATTTGTATGGTGTTCTAATAGGTGTGGCGTTTGTTCTGGCATTGGTTTTTGCTAGAAAATATTGCGCGTATAGAGATCTAAATGATGAGTTACCTTATGATCTTATACTTTGGATTTTTCCGCTTAGTATTATAGGTGCTAGGCTGTATTATTGCATATTTGAGGGCAGTTTTGATATGTTCTTTGATATTGCTAAGGGTGGCCTTGCTATATATGGTGGAATAATAGGCGGAGCCATAGGGTTGGTGCTTTGTTGTATTATTAAGAAGATTAATCCTATAAAGGCGATGGATGTAGTGGCGCCTGTATTAATACTTGGTCAGGCAATAGGTAGAATTGGTTGTTATTCTGCAGGTTGTTGCTATGGTGCTGATGTAATAAATAAGGGCATGCAGTGGTTCCCTATAGCGTATCATGTGCACGGTGGTTGGCACTATGCTACATTCTTCTGGGAGTTCACTCTATGTGTTATAGGCTTCTTTGTCTTGGCATGGATATTGCGTAGGTTCAAAAACACAGGTCTTGTAACATTCTCTTATCTATTCTATTATGGTGTCGTGAGGTACTTTACCGAGAGTTTTAGAGATCAGAGTGCACAATTATTCATTGGTGATCAGCCTGTAAGTCTATGGCTTAGTTTAATTTTGGTTGTTTTGGGCACAATAGGTATATTAACTATTGTTATAAAGGAAAGAATAAAAGACAAGAATTGAAAAAGACATTTTGGCAAGGAATAATCAATGTTCTAGCACTTTGTGTGTATTTGCTGTTTGTATTATTATATAGTGTATTAAGCGAGGGTGTATATTTTAGACCAGTGGCGGTGATAGCATTCCTTGTTATGATAAGTATTATATTGTACAGCAAATATATTCTATATCACAGGCAGAATATGTTATATTTTCTATATCTATTCTTAAGTTATGCCTTGCTGGTATGTATCTATATCAATAATTTTGAAATTCTACTAATGAGAGATTTGGGATTGTTATTAATAATTCCTGCAGCGTTAGCCCTTGTATACTATCTTGTGTACCAAGAAATGTATCAGTTGTATTTCGGGATGACGACACTTATTGTGGGCGGATTGTTATTAATAATATTCTAGGGGGTAATAATGGCAAAATTCAATATTGCAGGTAATGGCTATAATATATCCGAAGTGGATGAATATATAGACTCGCTTACGGTCAAATATGAGACAAAACTGGCTGAACAAAGGGACAAACTGCTGGCATTGAAGAATGAAAACGCAATGCTAGAGTCTACTCTTTCTGACCATAAAATAAGGGAAGAGGAGATGTCAAAGGCACTGGTATTTGCTGTGGAGAAATCTGAGCAAATAGAGAATGGGTCTAAGAAGGTATATGATCTGGAAGTAAGGCGTATGAGGCTAGTATATGCCAAGTGGAGAGACCTATTGGATATGCTGGGTGTTGATGAGGCTAGAGATAGTAAGATGGCATATTTCATACAAGAATTTAATGAAGATATAGATAAGATATTGAAGCAAACTCAAGAATTTGAAAGTAGACATGTGGAAGATGAGACAGTACGGGATAACTTAAAAGAAAATAGCAGTAATTATATCAAGAATTTGCTAAATAGAATGGATTATATTGTAGAAAGTGCTAATACCGAGAAGACAAAACAAAGAAACAAGAAAAATACTGAAGCGGAAGAAAAAAATATTGAAGATAATACCGCAAAAGAGAATGCAAGGTTATTGAATATCAATAGAAGATTTAACAATATTTATAGCAGGCTAGGAGTTGCCACGGCTAGTGAGATACTAGATGGCAATATATCCGATGACAATGCTTATTATAGGAATATAACAGGGGCTAGTGAGGAAGACAAATTTGATCTAGATGCTATTCTTACACCAAAGGAAGATTTGGCAGAGATAATGAAGGCGTTCGATGATCTATAAAAGGTGTAATAAGACACAAATATATTATATTTGTAGGTATAATTTCGTAAAAACACTTTACAAAAGTAAAACACTATGATATTATATAGTTACTATTGAGATTGAAGAAAGGTCGAAAGCCTTTTTTTTGTTGCAGAATTGTATTGACAACTATGCATGTAATATGGTAAAATTTCAATCGGTAAAATTTGTAATCTTTAAGGAGAAAAAGGCATGAGAGAAAATATTACATTAGAGTGTACAGAGTGCAAAAGAAGAAATTACTCTTCTCAGAAGAACAAGAAGAACGATCCAGAGAGATTGACTGTTAACAAGTATTGCAGTTTCTGTAAGAAACATACTGCTCACAAAGAGACTAAGTAATTGTATAAGGGAGTCTATAATGGCAAAAAAAGTGGAAAATGATGTTGTAATCGAGAATAACGATAAGAACACTAAATCAAGCAAGAACAAGGATGTAAAGGCACAGAAGAAGGCAAAGAAGGATAAGAAAGAGAAGAAAAGCGTAACTAAGAAGTCTAAAGAGATGCTTAGTGAGTTAAAGAAAGTATCTTGGCCATCTTTTGGCAAAGTAGTAAAGACTACTGGTGTAGTACTACTTGTAGTCACTATTTGCACACTTATTCTATTTGGAGCAGACAGATTGTTTTCTTGGTTAATATTTGATTTGTTACTAGGCTAAGAATAGAAGTAAATCTAAAATGAGGAGTCGTAATGGAAGAGAAGAATATTGACACAGAGGTTAAGGTAGATTCATTAGAAGCATCTGATGTGACTGAAGTCAAGGAAGTGGCAGAAGAAGTTAAGCCCGTATTGACACCAGAACAAGAAGAGATGGCTAGGAAGATAGAAGAAGCCAAGAAGGATGCGAAATGGTATGCTCTACATACATTCTCTGGCTATGAGAATGTAGCGAAAGAGAACTTGGAGATAGTAATAGATAAGTACGATTTACAACTAAGAATATTCGACATTGTAATCCCTATGGAAGATGTTGTAGAGGAGAAGAATGGCAAGAGAAAAGTTGTAACTAGGAAGTTAATGCCAGGATATATCTTTGTCAAGATTAATTATGGTGATGATATATGGCACGCTATTACTCGTACAAGAGGTATAACAGGCTTCGTAGGACCTAAGGGTAGACCTTTGCATTTGGATGATGAAGAGATTAGAAAGATGCATTTAGAGAAGGTTGTAGTAGTGAATACTAACCTAGTTGTAGGTAGCAAGGTAGAGATACTTGAGGGTGCATTGAGTGGATTTGTAGGTACTGTAACTGCTATTGATGAGAGCAATAACAAGTGCCGTGTAGTCGTAGAGATGTTCGGTAGAGAGACACCAGTAGATGTATCTTTGGATCAAGTAAAAGAGCTTAATTAATTATTTTATCCCAATATATCTATAGATTTCTGATATTGGGTGACAGAAAGAAATCTAACAATATGATTGTTCTCGATCTAATTGGGTCGTGTGCAATATAATTTGCTAACAAAGCAAATAAGTGGGAGAAATGTAAATCTATATAATGCATTTTGTTTATACCACATATGCCAATATAATGGCAGGAGGAAAAGCTATGGCAGAGAAGAAAGTTAATGCAGTAGTAAAATTACAATTACCAGCAGGTAAGGCAACAGCAGGTCCACCAGTAGGTTCATCACTAGGTCCTCACGGAATTAACATTCCAGCATTCACTAAGGATTTCAATGAGAGAACTGCAGGACAAGAAGGATTAATTATTCCAGTTGTTATTACTATCTATGCTGATAGAAGCTTCGACTTCGTTCTTAAGACTCCACCTGTGGCTGTTCTAGTAAAGAAGGCACTAGGTATAGAGAGTGGTTCTGCTAACCCAAGAAAGAACAAAGTAGCAACTATCACTAAGGCACAAGTAATGGAAATTGCTAAGACAAAGATGCCAGACCTAAATGCTAGCTCTATTGAGAGTGCAATGAGCATGGTAGAAGGTACTTGCAAGAGCATGGGCATAACTGTAACAGAATAAGATTACAAAAATGAAGTGGGAGAATAAAAAATCTATATTACAATTTTATTCGATATACCACAAAAGGAACAAAGAATTATGAAAAGAGGTAAGAAATATTTAGAAAGTGCTAATCTAGTAGACAAGACTGCTACATATGATGTAGACACTGCTCTAGATCTAGTAGAGAAGACTGCTAAGGCAAAGTTTGATGAAACTGTAGAATTGCACATCAAGTTGGGCGTAGATGGTAGAAATGCTGACCAACAAGTTAGAGGCGTAGTTGTGCTACCTAATGGTACTGGTAAGACTATTAGAGTTCTTGCTATTGCTAAGGGCGATAATGCTGATATCGCAGCTAAGGCTGGTGCTGACTATGTAGGTGCAGATGATATGGTTGCTAAGATTCAAGGTGGTTGGGTTGATTTTGACGCTTGCGTTACAACTCCAGACATGATGCCAGCTCTAGGTAGAGTGGCTAAGATATTAGGACCAAAGGGCTTGATGCCTAATCCTAAGAGTGGTACTGTTACTACTGATATTAAGAAGGCTATTGATGATATCAAGGCTGGTAAGGTAGAATACAGAC
Source organism: Clostridiales bacterium (assembly GCA_015055515.1). GTDB lineage: Bacteria > Bacillota > Clostridia > Christensenellales > UBA1242 > UBA11490. The sequence goes on from SVIC01000001.1 coordinate 33,215, forward strand.
TAGACAAGAACAACATTGTTCACGTAAGAATTGGTAAGGTTTCTTTTGGTAAAGAGAAATTAAGAGAGAACTTCGGTACTCTTATGGATGCAATTGTTAAGGCAAAGCCAGCAGCTGCTAAGGGTACTTATATTAAGAGCGTAGTTGCTTCTAGCACAATGGGTCCTGGAATCAGAGTAGATTACAAATAAGGATAATAAATAACTGACTATATTGTATAGTCAGTTATTTTTTTTGTATACTTATAAAAGATTGCAATTTTTCAAATACTATAAATGTAGTATGAAATATTCGATGTTTCTGATAAAATGTAAGTAATAATATATTATTTGGTGAGAAGTATGAGAAGTAGAAGATTTGTGGTAGCAGGGATAATAGCAGTAGTGCTACTAATAATGTGTAGTATGGTTTTTTCACACACTATAGTTTGGGCAGAAGATGAGCCTATTGAGACTGTTGATCTTAATATCATTTGGCAAACTAATGGCCAAGAATTGACCGATAATGGCAATGGAATATATACATACACTACAACTTATTCGGGAGATGATATAGCGGATAAGTTTGTTGCATATTATTATACTGATGATATTAATAATAAGACTGAGATTGGGGCAGAGCATTATCTTATACAATCGAATTCTACTAATGTAGATGAGATTAAGAATGTGGGCGAATATGATATCAGCGTAACAAATGATTATCTGACACAACTTAATTCAGCTGGTCAATATAATATTATGGCTACAAAGGTGAATGTGACTATAACTGTACAAGGATATAATGTAGAATGGAATATAGATCCAAGGTTAAATGAGATCTCAAGTAATAACTATACAATAGAGTATACAACAGAGGATTTCATTCAATTAATTACAGCACATAATAGTGATATGATAGATGTTGTTATAACAAAAGATGGCTCTACTGTTAATCAAATAGTGGACTGCGGTACATACGTATTTACAGCATCTACTGATGATACTAATTATACATTATTAAATAACCAAGTAACATTGGTTGTGACGAATGCTGTTAAGTCAATAGTATGGGAAGTAGATGGTGTGGTATGCAGTGAGAGTGTTATAGATATAGAATACAAACCATCATTAAGGAATGGCTTTGTTGGAGCATATTATGTGATTAATGGTACAAGAGTAGACTTAGAACTTATTGTATCTAAGAATACGCAGGACACCGCATTTGTAGGAGAATATATAGCTCAAATAAAGACAGATAATATTGATCCAAATGTATCTATTGATGCAACAGAGACAAAAACAATCAATATTTTGCCAAAAAATATATATGTAGTGTCAAGAAATTATCAAATTGATTATAATGCCAAGTTGCCAACTTTGGCTTGTGATATATATACAAGTTATGATATAGGCAATAAATCTGGAAATATTCTTGATAATTGGGACGAGGTTCTATATTTCGATATGGCCTACGAACTAGGCAAGACTGAGATAGAAGAGCAAAGAAGAAATTGGGTATATGATGGAGCAAATATATCCAAGACTTATAACATTATTGTAAGAGATAAGGCGGGTCAAGATTACTCGAATTATAATATTACTTATGTAGGCGGGGTCTTAGATATAGTACTGGAAGAAATTGAGGTAATTTTTAGATTAGATAATAAGACTACTGGACAAGTGACAAAGACATATATTCAGACTCAGAAAATAGATATGGCTGATATAGACATTGCAACAACTGCAATAAACGCACTTGCCACAAGAGAGATAAGTGCTGATTGGTATAACGGAGATAGTGTGGCTGATTTCGATAAAAGACTGACCACAGATACGATCTTTAGCAAATACACGATATATTATATTTATTATCTTAATGTAGAGAATAAGCCTAGTAGTATTACTAATGAGTATGTGATGGCAAAGGTTGCTTACCATGCAAAGAATTCTAAGATATTTCCATTAGAAAGTCATTATGCAATGGAGAATGATGCGCATAAGGATGTGTTACATAGATTCGATCATGTTCATGATGGTTGGACATATAATAATCCTAATATAGTGATTGGTCAAAAGAGTACAAGTGCGTACAATGATGATATAGTGCTGTGTCCACATTTCTCGCCTATAAAGCATAAGATAAAGTTTGTAAGATATACAATATATGCTGATGCTAATATGGATCCTCAGGAAGTGGAAACCTCTGCTGTGACTTTTACAATTACAGAGTATGATAATAATATCAAATACACATTGCCATCCAACGAGATTGAGGGATTGACCTTCTTAGGATTCTATTATGTTACATATGTCAAAGATGAAGATGGCAATATTATATCAGAGAGGCATAATGCGCTAGAGCAAGAGACTTTTGCTCTAAGAGATCTGTTTGTTAGGTCTGCGATAGATGATATCAAAATACTTGCTAAGTATGAAGAATACAAGTGCAACGTAACATTGGTTGTTGGCGACAAGACTGTTACATCAGTGTCCCAAGATATAGGATCTAATATAGATAAGGATTATTATTATAATCTAATCGATAAGAAATTTGGATATATCTATATAATGAGCGATGTGCCTGATACTGCGTATGGTACAGTACTAGTTATACGTGTGACAGAGTTGCCATTGTTATGGATTGTGCTAGGAGCAGGCGCAGTAATAAGTGTGGCAATATGGTTAATATCCTCCGCTATTAGAAAAAGAAAATCTGATATTGATAAGTACAAGCTAGATGTAATCTTGCATAATATGGTAGATAATAATGATGTAGATGAGAGCTAGAGATAGTAACAAATATTAATGCATTAGAAAAAATAACCTATTAGAATGTTATCTAATAGGTTATTTTTGTATTTCTATATAAAAGTTACGCTGGGGTTATTGTGATTAATATTTTGGTGTTTTCTTCCCATAGATCTCTATCAAAGTAATTTGCGACTAAACCGAAATCGATATATAGTTCATTGAAGCCATCATCTAGAATTATTATAGTTGCATAGTCTCCTGTATATATTTCGGTTTCAAAATTTGTACCATTAAAGTAAGCACTATTTGATAATTTTGTTCCGCTAGGCATTTCAACTTCTATGGTATAAATTGCAGGGGATCCTGATACAAAAAATTCTAATCCCAATTTGTTATCATCTGTACTGTAATAATTAGATGTGAAACCTTTTACAAAAAACTTACTTGCATTTGTAGATGATGAGTATGATGTGTCATCTGGTAAATCAATTGTGCTATCTATGTTAGATTCGTTTATTATTCCTATAATCGATTCGCCTGTGGCGTCTCCCCAAGAAAATACATTAGGATCGGGGATATCATAGCCTATTTCTAATTGAATATTTAACGATAAAGAATCTATGCTAGTAGTGGAGTCTGTAACATTTATTACAGTATATATTGTAGTATTGTTTCCGCCTATGCCGATGTTCTCATAATGTATATTTGTCTCTACTGCGGAATCAATATCGTTTCCCATATTCACAGTAATGTTATCTGTAGCAGATAATCCTGTTATAGTGTTCTTTACTTTTAATTCTCTAGGATTGTTGGAATCTGCTGTATTGGATATATTAAATGAATATATTGCCTTGCTGGTAGATGTTAATTCTACGTGATTGAATGTTATTGTACCAGTAATTGTATTTTGCTTAGGGGTGATGTTGTATATTAATTCAGTTGCATCGGTGTTATTTTCATCGCTAAGATATATTGTCTCAGAATTATCATCGGATAACTGGTGAGAGCCTGAGGCTGTAATAACGCAACTTACATTTTCTGCGACATAGCCCACTGTGACCTGGCTCTTGGCGGTAGTAGATGTTGCAACCAATACCAAACCAACTGCTAGTCCCGACATGACTAGACAGAGGCAAACAACTATTGATATTAGAAGTACTTTGCTTTTAGTGCTCATATATCTCCTTACTTTAATTATATTATCGGAAGTTGGAGGAAAGCAGGCGTTAGCCTATTTTCATACAACTGATGTTTATTCAATCTATGTGTGTACTGTTGTAAAACAGTACGAGAATACGATAGTATTCATTGTTCGAAAGAACAATAACACATATATTATAACCAGATTGTACAAGTATTATTGATATCAAATTTGCTATGTATACAATTGTATTTATTTCAATACAGCATGGATATATTTTCAAAAATTTGTATAATACTTTCTATTGTGCACAATGTGGTCAATATACACACCATAATTATATATTTGTAATAATATAAAGTCAAATAAATAGAGTTTAATAAGTATTTTTATTAAATTTAGAGGACAGCCTAAAATCTGAAATAAAAAGCGAGCAAAAAATAAATTTTGCTCGCTTAAATATTAATCCATTTTGATTAGTTTTTTGATTTCTTTTAAGTTCTCTAATGTAAAATCATCGGAATTAAGTTCGTTGTATGCATCGACAAAAGCCTTTTTTACATTGTCAGAATAATCTTTCTTAGATGCGACATCTTTCATAATTTCGGATAATCTTAATACTTCTTCCTTAGTTGTAAAATCAAGTTCTGCAATAGTTCTCTCAATGATGTCGAACTTAAATACGTTAGTGTTTTTTGCCATAGTTGCGTCCTCCATAGACTAAATTAATAGTTTTTGCCAAATATTCTTGACAGTTATCTATATATTCTGCAAAACTTCCGAATTTTTTACTTAAATGCTTAGAGTAGTATAGATCTATTAGTTGATAACCATCGTTATTGGCTCTTTTTAGGATACCTTCTTTTATTTCCTGGCAAATATTAAAAACCAGTTGCAATATGTTCTTATTGCATTTATCTAGTATGTCCAAGGCGGTAGATAATTGGTTTCTGTCTTTTGGGGATGAAAAACCATCTTTTAAGTTAGATCTTTTCGATGTTATATAATCTTGCAGATTGGCTATCTTCTTGTCTTTTAGGGGTGTTTTTACTCGCCTTATGACCTGTGATTCGTTCTCAAAATAATTTAGTTCAGCCATGCTACTAGCAAGGGCGTATGCATCTAGAGATTCTTCGTACAAGTCATCGAAATAATAACCTAGTTCTAGCTTGATTATTTGATACAGATCTTCTTGAAGATTACCGCTAGGTTGGTAGTCTTTTTTTGATAAATAAGTATATCCTATATTGTCCATGTATTGTCCCTCTTTTTTTATTAGACAATACTAAGAATTTGCACATATTGCATATTCTAACTATATTATACAGCATTGTCTTATTTTTTTCAATACCTTGCCACAAAAATTTATGCATAAAATGATATTAGGTATTAAGTATACGATATAATTTCATGTCTAATGAAACAAGTTTATTACTCTTTTTCTTCAGAGTATTCCTTACTAGAGCATCGCTATGTTCTAGTTTTTCTTTAGTATTATCCGATTTTTCTCCAGTTAATTTGTATATTTGTAGCAGTCTTGATTTCTGCTTCTTTATTCTAGGCTGGATGCGTTGATTAAGATTCATATTATGATCGTTATTAATATTATCTATTTCTTCATCGCTTAGTATTAAGTTGCCCATACGAATACGTAGTTTTAATCCTACTTGCAGTGAATTAAGATCCCTTTTGTCTGCAGTATATTTTTCGATAAGGTGGATAACATAATCGTACGGGGTACGAAGAGCCAAGCCATATTCGTTTAGTAGTTCGTTTAGGTTGTCTATTTGTACGCTTTGAAGTCTTAATGAGCCGGAATTAATTCTCTTCTGAATGGCTAGAATTTTTTTAGAATTTTGTCCTTTGTCTTCATCTTTTGACATACTAGATATATATTTTCTTATTTTGTTATAATCTACAACTTCATCTATTGGATCTGTAGTGTCTTCTATTTGATTTGTAAGCTTGTTATTAATTTCTGGCTCAACTGGAGTCTCTTCTGTATCTTCTACCTCTTCGGTATCTACACGCTCATGATAGACTGTCTTGTTAGGTTGGATAGTTGATATAGCAGAGTTTTCCAAATCTTCTCTTACACCTGCAATAATATATCCTGCCAAGTTTCTTTCGTTTCTCATAGATTTATTGCCATCTAATATGTATCTATAATCTTCTAGTTTATTCATAACCATTAGCATAGATAGTCTAGCGATAGAAGAGGATGAATTGTATCCAAATGACACAATTTTATCTCCCAACTTTAGTTCGCCTAGTGGAGTGACCGTGAATTCATCCAGGGTATTAAGTATAGTAGAGTTGTTATAATTTCTGGCCAAATTTACTTGAGCGTTGTACGGCAATTTAATTATTCTAGACTGAACTTGAATTGGTAGGATTGGTTGCAAAGATTTGCTAACAAGTACGCCGTGGAATAATTTACTATTTTCTAGTTTTTCTTCAAATTCAACATTGTTCGATGCTTTTAGATATTCGAATTGTGTCATTAGTTTTGCGTACAAGTCCAGTGTTTGCTTTGCTTGAATACTCTCAGGGTGTTCATATATGCCTAGAGCGATATTATTAAGTACCTTGCTCTTATCTACATCATCTGTTATCTCATATGTCATGATGCAATTAATCAGATCTCGTACAAGATATTGCTCGGTTTGCAATACTTCTTCCATATACGTGTTAAGTGTAGATTTTACTTTGTTATACATGTATATAAAACTAGATGACTTTATTTCTGGAAATTCTTTTTCTATTCTTTCAACGAAAATACGCTCGTTGGATATAATATAATTTTTAATTCTATCTTTTGCCTCTATTATTTTGAAATAGTTGTTTATTTCTGGCATGTCTAGACAGTATTTTAACTCACTACATATTTCCAATTTTGTGAAATTAGTTTTTGCTTTTAATAATATATCGTTGACAGATAATGCTCTATCCATTGCACCGAAGATGTCACTATTTTTGAAGTCTTTGTAAGAGAAAGATGTAAATAGTTCGTTCTGTATATTATTAAGCTCTTCGTTTGTTGTGCCTGGGTGTTTACTGCTATATAGGCTTAAATAATCTTTTACTATTGTGTTGATTTTTGAATTAGTATGATTGGCCTTAAATGCAACAAAGTCTTTGCTAAGCGAGCCTGGATTGCGATGCAAATAATGGTTAGTAAATGTAGTGATGTTGTGCAAACTATGTCTATATTCAGGATTGTGTTTTAACAGTGATTGTAGCGTGGATATAGATACATTATCCTTGAATACACCATCAATACTTTGTCTTTTAGCAATGATAGAGAATATGAAGTCTTTCTGCATAGCTTGCAATACTGCTGCAGAATCGTGCTTTGCAATAATTCTATCTTTTATAGCATTTGCATTGTTCTTATATGCTTTTATTTTGTCTTCTAGTATGCATTTGTTATAGATTATGCCTAAGCTTAGGTTCTGATATGTATCATATTTTCTTAGTTTTGCGTACTTGTATCTAATTCTTTTTTGCAAAATTATATTTTTGTCTTTTGCATTATAACTTAGCATTAGGGCGGTACGATAGGCATTAACATCCCGCTCTAATATCATTATTTTAAGTCGGATATAATTTAATTTTTCAAATGCTTTGACTAAGTCATCTTTTTCACTAATCTTGAAGTTAAGGAAGTTCTTAATTCTCAATAGTTTATCTCGGTGCTTAGTAAGTAGGTATTTGTTATAATGAGAAATGATATGAGGGGATATTATTGGCAGGCTATTAATAGTATTTTGTGCAAAAAAATCCATGCTCTGTTGTGCATATTTTTTATTTTTCTTAAGATGTAGATTGCTCTTTCTAACAATCTTTCGATTGTTTTTCAAAACCACCTTCATACGCCTATCTATATCCCTTTTTCATTGTGTGTCAAGTATATTATATACTTGGATAGTATTCTTTAATCTAATTCTAGCAAAATAAATAAAAAAAAACAAACATATATCATATGTCGTAAAATTTCAAAAATAAAGAAGCAGTATTGTACCGCTTCTCTTATTCTTTGTCTTCTAAAATATTGTTAAGATGGAACATGAATTCTTCTTCGCTTATTTTTCCTTCCGATTTCAATATTCTAAGTTGGCCAATCTTAAGGCTCATTTCTTGCATTGTAGGATCAAAAAGTGTATCGTTGGTATTTAATGTTTGCTGAATATAATTCTTTCTATTATTCTTCTGCAATATCATAAGTAATATTCCAGCAAGTGCGTTTGCAACAAATGGTATAAGAGCGAATATGCCTAGCAAGAATGAATTGATGATTAATTGGAAACTGGCGAATATAGGAATAACAAATAGTCCTGAAATCTCTCTGAATTTATCAAAGTTATATAGTGTTATGGATACTTTGTGAAAATATTGGTTAATAAAGAAGGCAAATAGGCTAGCACCAGAGACATAGATAGGGTGGGTGATCCATTCAGCCATTCCAAATGTTGCAAAATCTTGTATTAAATTAATATAATGCATAACAAAATCAAGCCCTACAGCAGATGCAATGAAAGCAAGTGCTGCATATATAATTAACACAAGGTTTAGAAAAATATTGAATTTGAAGTAAATTTTTAGGAATTTACGCATGATACTCCCTTTTTCTCATCTTATATAAAATTAATTGAATGTTTTCGTATATATTGTGCATAAATATTATCATTAAATGCAGTATTTGTCAAGGTTTTAGTGTCGAAGTGTTATATAGATACGCCGTTTGCAGTCATAAATATTAAGAAAGCTATATACATAGCGTATATGGTAAGTAGGGTAATGCCTTGCCATCTATATGTTCGTTGTTTTAATGTCATTGGTATAATAAAGATGGCGTTAACAATTAATGTGACTGGGATACTGACAACCAATGTCCAGAAGTTGATTGGTAGTCCGTTTACACCTGATATGCAAGCCGATGTGCCTATTATAAGAGTAATATTAAGTATGTTTGCACCAATTACGTTGCCGTAGCCTAGAGAGCTGCTCTTTTTTCTTAGTGCAGTTATGGTGGTTACCAATTCTGGTAGACTTGTACCAATTGCGACAATGGTAAGGCCTATTACTGCTTCGCTAATATGCATTGATTTGGCTATTGCGGTAGCACTTTCTACTAATCCGAATGCACCGGCTGCTACCATGCCTGCTCCAAGGATGAATAGTAGTATTAATTTGCCCATTTTATCTTTTGGCATTTTTTCTCTATCAACATCTTCGCCATTTGCAGGATATTCTTCAAGCATTTGGTTTTTCATTCGCAATTCTTTTAGTTCTTTTAACTCGTTTTTTGCATCGTTAATATTTATTGCCATAAATACAACAAAAAGTATTATAAGCAGTGCACCCTCGAATAAATTAACGCTACCTGCTATCTGTCCATTCTCTATTCCAATGCAGAACACTGCTATTAGAATTATTCCAAAGAGTAATAAATAATTCTTTATAGATGATGTCTTATTGTTAATTATAACCGGTGCAAATGCTAATGAGATGCCGCAGATAAGTGCTGTATTACATATTGTGCTACCTATTGCGTTGCCAATAGCCAGATCGAATGATCCTTGAGCGCTGGCAAGTGTACTAACAATTAGTTCTGGTAATGTTGTTGCAATAGATACTATTGTTGCACCGATTATGATATTTGGTATCTTGGTCTTTGTGGCAATCTTAATGGATGAATCAACGAATATGTCGCCACCTTTGATTACCAATATTAATGATACAATGAATAGTGGTATAGATATATATAATTCCATGGGTACCTCTCTGTATTAATTTTCGCAAGTCTCATCTAAATATGTTGCTTGCATGTCTGATATGTGGAATATGAAACTAGTTGGGAATGAGTAGAATGCAGGACTAAGTGAGTAACTGCCACCTTTGATACGATTGTCCATTGCGCCCATGTGCCAATTAATTGCCATTGCTTCTTCTCTAGTTAATTTCATAAATCCGCTAATTATGTACACCGATTTCTCTCCGTGTCCATAAGGAAGATTGTCTTCTACGGAGTAGTATGGCTTCTGTATCCAATTGCCATCTACTTTCACATTCCTATAATCGATCTTGTAGAAATCAATCTTGCACACATCGTGTAGTAGGCTAATGATTGTGGCACTTTCTTTGCTTATTTTCTCTGTCCACTTGTCGCCATATTCCAACTCTAGATTTCTAACAAATCTCTTATATGTCTTAATGCTGTGTTCGCATAGACCTCCCTCATAATTGGAATGGAATTTGCTACTGGCAGGGGCTGTGAAGAAATCTGATGATTCTAGATATTTTAATAACTGATCGCTACCTGATCTTGTAATATTGTCTTTGTATAATTTGATAAATTCTTCTTTTGCTGTCATGTTGCACCTTTTATACTTATATACTAGAGATATTGTAACATATTATAAAATTATATTAAAATGAATTGAGGTTGTTTTAAGTAATTGTGAGGTAATAAAATGAATATTCAGTGAGTAAAATACTGTATGGAAAAGATTATGTTAATAACCATGCTGGCTGGTGTTGTAGGCACGGGTATTGGTGGAATAATTGGTGTATGCTTAGGGTCTAGTAATAGGCGTTGGATAGGTGTAATGTTGTCGCTTGCTAGTGGCGTAATGCTTGCCGTTGTGTTTTTTGATTTGTTACCAGAAGCAATGAGTATGGCGGGTGATAATGTAATAGTGTTGCTGGGTGTGATATGGGGAGTATTGATACTGGTAATTGCAAATAAATGTGTAGATGCGAGGCTGTGCAAAATTGAGACTGCGTCAATATTAAGCAGTAAAAATATTCGAGAAGAAGAAAAGAGGAAGTTACATAGTGCAGGTTTGTTTCTAGTACTGGCAATAGCACTTCATAATATTCCAGAAGGTATAGCAATAGGTGCTACGGAATTTGTTGTAGATGGCGCTGGGGTTGCTTTGGCAATAATTATTATGATACATAATATTCCAGAAGGGATATCCATTGCTATGCCACTGGTTGCGAGTGGTATGAAGAAAGTGTATGCAATAATCTTAAGTGTTATTGCAGGTGCAATGACAATAGTTGGTGGAGCTATTGGTGCAATGTTGGGTGGCTTTGGATGTACAATTACTGCATTTATGTTAGCATTTGCTGGTGGTGCGATGTTGCAGGTAACTCTATGTGATATGATACCCAATTCTACAGATTTAATAAGATCTAATTCTAGTGGTTTGTATGTCTTATTTGGTTTAATTATTGGTTTTGTTGTAAACACTTTGCTATAAAATGACAAAAACACCATAGTATATGACAATAACTATGGTGTTTGGTTTGTTATAATGATTCAAAATATCTGACAAGTTTTCTTTGTGCGCTTTCTGTTTTTGCATACATTATCCATCGGATTTGTGATATATTTTTGCAGTGTCCATCTTTATCTTTTTCTAATATTAGGTTTATTTTATCGCCGTTTGCAAGTCGTGTGTAAATAGGACATTTTGTTGGGCTGTCGTTAATAAAAGCATGCTTAACACTGAAGCCAAAATCTTTATGTATCTTGAATGCAAAATCAAGAACTGTTGAGCCTTCAGGCATTATTATATTTTCATCAGATCTTGTTTTTACAGTGATGTAGTTGGTAGAAATATTTTCCGAATTCTCATCTATGAAATTAAGGTCAATGCCTTCTACAGTTCCGTTTCTGTATCGCAAATAATCTTTTAAGTTGAATACAAATAATTGATATTTGTTACGATATGCATCGGTGATGATTATATAATTCTTATTAGTAAATGGTTCTATGTCATATCCTGTAATAGTTACGCCCAGATCATTTTTTTCTGCTGTGAGGAATTTGAAAATAAAATCATTTAATTCTTTTTGAGAAATATTGCTATTGATGGTTATGTATAGTTTTGTAATTGCAAATTTGTTAAGATAGCTTTGTTTTACTTCGCCTAAAGATTTTGTATGCATTGTCTGAGATATTATGTTGTATGTCTCTAGTTCTGTACATGGCTTAATAGATATCTTGTGAAGGTCGTTGGATTGTTTAGTCTTTTTAAGATATCTTGTAAGTGAGTTTGTAAAATTGGATTGCAATTCTTCAAAGTTTTTTGTGTTGTATAAGAAGAATTTATTATATATCTTATTGAAGTTATCTAGTTCTGGTTTGTTTCTAGTGAGGAAACATTGATTTGATATTTGTCTTTCGAACCACCATGATTTTAGAATGTGGATCATTGGCAAAATCCATTTTTCAGTCTCTGTAATTTTCTCTAACTGCTTGTATCTAGGAAATGAATCTAGTGTTCTAAGGTTGTTTAATCTATCTGCGAATTTGATATAGAATGCATATAAGTTTTCTTTGCCAATGCTTATTAATTTATGATAGGTCTGTGATTCGGCAAGGTATTTAGGAAAATCATCTTCGCTGTATTTGTCCAAATCTAATTCAATTGCTGTAACTGCATCTACAATCTTAGCGATGGTTGGGTTGAAATCTTCTTGCATTTGTTGTATTGAATAGTTGCAGTCTTCTGCTGTGTCATGAAGCAGTGCTGCACAAAGCACATTAATGTCGAAATCAAGTTTGTTCAGTATTTCAGTTACTTGAATGGGGTGTATTATATATGGTTCTCCGCTTTTTCTAAATTGATTTTGGTGCAGATTCTTTGCAGTCTTGTATGCCTTAATGAATAGGCCGATGTCTACAACTTGCTTTCTTTTTAGGTCGGACAAGATATTTTCATATATTACTTCGTATTTTTCCATAATCTTTACTCATCTTTTAATATTCTATAATAGTCATCATCTTCCATGTTGGATACTTTGGCAAATCTGAACATATTTGCATCTATAAGGTCGGAAAGAATTGAGTTAAGGCTATTCTCTACAATCTTTTTCTTTTGTATAGATGTAAGGTCATCTTTTAGTGTTTCGTTATTGATATATAAATTTTTGAATAAATTGATTAATTGCTCGGCCTCTGTTTCTACATTTACATCGCTTACTCCTAATGAAAGCAGGTTATATATTTCTCCATCAGATACCTTTAATATCTTCTTCGATAATAGTGCGAATTGTATGCATGGCATATGTTCTCTTCCTCTGCTGACAGAGTTTGCTGTACCTAATCCGCCCAAGTATTCTTTGTTGCTAGGTGGGTTGTTGAGTATGATTAGGCTTTGGTCGTTAAGAGATTCGCTTTTTAGATATATAAATATCTGCTTATCGCTTACATCAATAGTGCCTTTGTATGCACCTTCTATTTCATTATGTATAGAACGTTTTTGTTTTGTGTTGGTTGCGTTATCTAGTCGTGTTTTGATCTCTTCAGCATCATCTCTATTTTTGATAAAACTAGCAAGGGTTGATATGCTACCATTATCTTCTTGGACTACTGAAATAACGGCGTATTTTAGCGTGTTTTTTGAGAAGTTGCTTACTTTGCCTTTGTATTCTCCAGAGTTGTAGAAATACATAAGGTAGCTACCTATAAATCTGGTTAAGTTTGTTTCTTTTTTTGGTTTTTCTTGGGTCTTTTTTGATAAATCTATCTCAAGTAGATCATCTACCGATACTCCAAAAATGTCTTTTAATTTCAATGCAAATGATAGACTTGGTTCGGCGTTTTTGTTGATGTAGTTATTGATGCTTGCACAACTTGTATTGGTTAGAGTACTTAGTTGCTTTTGAGTATAGCCATGAGTGGATAGTAAGTGTCTTAGGTTATTGTGAAATATGTCTAAGTTGTTGAATTCTGCCATAATTTTCTCCTATGTGTATATATTAGATGCCTATATTCTATCATATGACAACTGTGATAGCAACTAATTATTAAATATTGTTCAATAAAATGAATTTATTTTCAGAAAAGTAAAATTCAATATTTAATTTCAACTATATATTGCTTTTGGATAGTGGTTGTAATGTGTTACAATATAGAAGAGGTTATAGGGATGAAAGATTTGAGAAAAATAGCAATAGTATATGATTTTGATAGTACTCTAATTAGTGGAAATATGCAGAATGCGGATTTAATTCCGTATTTTGGTATATCAAGTAGTGAGTTTTGGGAAGGCTCTAATAAGTTAATGAAAGAAAAGGATATGGATGAAGTCCTTGCATATATGTATTATTTCTTAGATATTGCGAAATTGAAAAAGAAGAAAATGACTAAGGCATTGCTGGAGGAATGTGGAAAGAAGATAGTCTCATTCTATCCGGGAGTAGTTGATTGGTTTGCTAGGATAAATGAATACGGCAAGGCTATTGGTGTGGAGATAGAGCATTATGTAATAAGTTGTGGATATCAAGAGATGGTAGAGGCTTCGTGTATTGCAAAATATATCAAGAAGGTCTTTGCTAGTAGATATATGTATAATGACAAAGGGGAGGCTGTGTGGCCTGCATATGTGGTCAATTATACACAGAAAATGCAGTACTTGGCACGTATAGAGAAAAATTTAACAGACAAACTATATGAAAGTGGTCCTATAAATACGCTAATAAAGAAGTCCGAAAAATATATTCCGTATAGTAGGATGATATACATTGGTGATGGCTGTACCGATGTGCCGTCAATGAAGATGGTTAGGTCTCAGGGTGGATATGGAATATGTGTGTATGATAAATCTTCTAAGCATGGGTTGGTTATGGCTGATCAATTAACTAAAGAAAAAAGAGTGGATGTGACTGTAGAGGCAGATTATTCGGAAGGGAGCGAATTGGATGTTGCTATTAAGAAAATGTTGAAGAAGATGAGATGATGAGGGTTTTGTGAAAAAACAAAACCCTTTTTTGTCGAATTTTGTACTGACAGAAAGTATTGTTTGTGGATAGGGGGTATAAGTAGGCAATATGCGGTCAACTACTCTTAAAAAAGGAGAGGGTTATGAGAAATATAGTTGTTGGCGTGTTGTTGATACTGGTGTCTATAGGACTAGTCGGGTGTTTTGGGATGAAAGATAATGAGGATATATTGAGAATACATATTAGAGCGAATTCCAATGAGGTGCAAGATCAAGATGTGAAATACAAGGTGAAGGAAAGTGTTGTGAATTATCTAACGCCAAAGGTTGCTGGTTGTGAAAGTGTAGAGATGGTGATAGATGTATTAAATACTGATAAGTGTAATATAGTTAAAGTTGTTAACAATGTCTTAATAGAGAATGGTTTTGATTATGGTTGTACGGTGGATATAAGAGAAGAGTATTTTCCAACCAGAGTCTATGAAGAGTGTACATTGGATGCTGATTTCTATGATGCCCTTATAATATCTCTTGGTAGTGGAGAAGGTGATAACTGGTGGTGTGTAGTGTATCCACCGTTGTGTTTTAAGGATACGAGAAATGTGGTATACAAATCAAAATTAATGGAGATAATTGGAAAATATTTTTAGTGGATGTGGAGGCTTAAAAGATGTTAAAAAATATATGTAGGCTAGATAATATTTTTGTTGCAATTGCATTAATTCTTATTACATTATTTTTGGTTGTAATGTCTAGTACCTTTGTTAAAGATGTTAGGTCGCTTTCAAAAGTGTTTGCATACACGGAATCGGAGACAATACAGATACAACAGAGCTTAAAAGAGTTGGGTTATTTTGATGAAGAGGTGACAGGGTATTATGGAAATATAACTAGGCAGGCAGTGAAAGACTTCCAATACGATTATGGATTAAGTGTTACTGGAGAAGTAGATGGTGCTACTGCTTCGGCACTTGGTATACATCTGGGTAGTCAGCAAAGTAATGACTTATATATACTAGCAAAATGTATATATGCAGAGGCTAGAGGAGAAGTATATGAGGGTCAGGTTGCGGTAGGAGCAGTGGTATTAAATAGGGTAGCAAGTCCTGATTTTCCTAATACAATATATGGTGTTGTATATCAACCATGGGCGTTCACATCAGTTAGTGATGGTCAGATGAATTTGGAGCCTAACGGTAGTGCGTATCAGGCTGCACAAGATGCGATAAATGGTTGGGATCCGACATATGGATGTCTGTATTATTATAATCCAGCAGTGGCTACTAGTAGTTGGATTTTTGATAGGACAACTGTGGTAACAATTGGTAATCATGTTTTTGCGATTTAGTCTAATAATATTATAGTTTTGGCATTAAATAATTAGTTTATGACAATAAATAGGTGGTGTATGGAAAAAACATCGAAAAATAAATATATAATATCATTGGTAATATCTGCAATAATTGCGGTGGTGTCGCTAGTTATGCTGGGCGTTGTGTGGCAAGATAAAACGGTGTATAGAAATGCGTTAGAGAATAGATATCAGCATAGTTATATGAGCCTGATTGACAATGTGGATGATATAGAGGTTGGGCTTAGTAAATTGGTTGCTACTACCACTTATGAGTCGCAAAAAAACATAATGCAAACTGTATACACTAGTTGCGTTCTTGCTAGTGAAAATATTTCAAACATTCCAGTGAATTCTGATTCTCTAAGTAATGTAAATAAGTTGGTTAATAAAGTGGCTGGATATATTTATTCTCTAATTCAGAATGAGACAGTGGTGCAAGGTGAGGTATTAACCTCTATTGAGAATTTGCATAAAAGTGTGGCAGTTATAAAGTATGACATTAACAAAGGTTATGAAGACAATATTGCTCAATCCACAATTCTGTCAGATGTGACTAATACTGAAGATGGCTCTAGTTTTACGGCGGGTTTTGTGACTGGATCGGATTCTTATTCGGATGTGCCAACTTTGATATATGATGGTCCTTTCTCAGAGAGTGTGATGAATAAGGAGCCAAAGTCGTTGCAAGAAAAAATATCACAAAATGAAGCATATGAAAAAGTGTCGCAATTGTCTCAAAATTGGTCTGGTTATGATGTAGAATATTTGGGCGAGACAAATGGAAAATTAGATACTTACAACTACCAGCTTGCTGGCGATAGAAGTATGTATGTACAAGTGTTACAAAATGGTGGATTGCTATTATCTGTTACATCATATGGAAATTATGAAGGAGAGGCTTCAACAATAGAAGATGCGATAACTAAAGCTAAGGAGATTGCTTATAATTTTGGTTTCGATGGTATGATAGAAGTGTGGCATCAAGTTGTGGGGTCTATTGCGTATATCAATCTGGCATATGCGGAAGATGGAGTGGTGTATTACAGTGATTTGATTAAGGTAAAAATTGATCTGCGTGGTGGTGAATTAGTTGGCTGGGAAGCGACTAATTATATTTACAGTCATTATGATCGTGATGAGTATGTGGGTGTGATATCTATTCTGGATGCAGAAGATTTGCTTAGTGATAGTCTGGAGGTTGTTGAGAGAAGTTATTGTGTAGTGCCGAATGAATATGTGGGAGAGAGTTGTGCGTACGAGTATGTGTGTACATGGTCAGGATATACCTATTATGTTTATCTTGATTCGACCATAGGTAAAGAACTGAATATTATGAGGGTTATAGAGACTGATAACGGGGATCTCTTGGAATAAAATTTTTTATATTTTTTTAGATTTTCAATTATGCTAGAAAAAAATTTCTAGCATAATTGAATTTTTTATTTTTTACAACATATGTGTAATAATTTGACCTACATAGGATTCATTTTATATAATAGATTATACAATAATAATATTTTTTTTAATTTGTGAAAAAATACAACTAAGGAAGCGAATAAAAATGGGAAAATTTTTCAGAATTGTAAGAAGATTAATATGTGCAGTGATGGTGGCTTTTGCTTGTACGCTTAGTGCTTGCTCCTGTGGTGGAGGGCCGTATGATAATCTGAAGATTACGGATGTGAGGTTGGTTCAATACACGTCTGGGCACAACAATATAGATGGTAGCGGGGATAAGCCTAAGGTTATCATGAATAATGATGCCAATGCTGGTGTATCTGCCAATTATTTCTATATCGAGGTGGTAATAGATGGTTATAACGGATCGGAAGAGGCGTTGGCTACTATAGCCACATCTGCTGGATATGATGGATATGTTAAGTTCCATTCTTACGAGTATAGTACCAGTGGGTCAAGTAGGGTAGTTAGGGGTGTATTCGAGGCCATATATGGCGTAGAGAATTTAAGCTTCGATATTCTTACGGTAGAGGGTATGGTTAGCAAAGTATTCAATATTGAGATAATAAAACCATTGGATGATTTTGATTTCGTTCAATCAGTTGTACCTGTTATAAAGGGTGAGGCCAATACGATATATGAGAAGTATAAATCCTCTAAATATATTGATTTTATACCTGCGGATAGTACTCAAAGAGAAGTAGAGTTATATCTAGATGAGGCCGATTATTTGCAAGGTGTAGAATTGGGTGGTCTTAACAAGGATAATTTTGTTATATCTAGTGGTAATGGACTGATAAAACTTGATTATAAGATGGGCGAAGTGGTACATAATGTTTTATCGATAAATGGCGGATTGCTTGAGGTGTATAACAATGATTATGTACCAAATGGTTTTACTTTATCGGCTAGGGCAAGATTGTTAAATGGTAGCGAGGTTGTAGAAAAATGTAGTGTTGTGGTATTAGATCCTATAATGCCAGAGGATATACTGGTTGCCAATAAGTTCACAAATGATAGTAATCAGGATGTGAGAAGGTTATTAGATAGTCTTGGTGTTATTGATGGCGTACCTACATTTAGATTGTTGCTTGCAAATAATGCGTTTAGTGTTCCTGAGTATGTGAAGCATAAGAGTGCAAATATCCAATTCGGCATGTTGGTTGATCAGACAAGTAATGGATATCAGACTGACGAAGGAAAGAATATGGCTCTCATTATGAATAGTGGAAACTTAGATGTAGAGGCGGAAAATCTAACAGAGTCTGCAATTAGATGTATAAGGGTAGATGATAATGTTGGTGATAATAGTTGTTATAAAATATCTCATACGGTAGCTATTAGTAACAGTTATAATCTTGATTTTAGAGTGTATTATAGTAAGTATTCGAAGTTCTTCGATGGCGTTACTGTTAGAGTTGTGTTAGAGGTGTGTGAGTATCCTGATGATATAAAGTTATATGAGAAGAATTCTGCTGGTGTAAGAGCGGTTGATGAGGTTAATGTGTATTCATCTTATGCCGATTATATTAGTGGAACTCAAGTTATAGCAAATGTTGTATCGAATGAGTTTGATGGAGAATTATTATCAAATACATACACTGTAAAAGCAGTAAAGAAGACTGGTGAAAATAGTTATGAAGATGTGAATAGCGGAATTGAATTCAAGCATATGGCATCAATATTAGTGCCTGGTGTAACTAAGGTTAATTCGGGAGAAGTTGTAACGATATCTGTTAAAGATAAGACATTGGATTTCGATGATCTATATCTATGCTACGAAGCAGAAGTTGGTAGTGGTGGATATGTGGTTGCTAAATACATAAAACTAAATTATATTGCTCAAGAGTTGAAATGGAATGATTCTGTATCTAATACTATATATGTGCCATTTACTAGTGAAAATATATACAATTCGGATAATGCAAAACAGAAATATTTGAGTATACCTATATCAAATATGGCTAGTTGGGCTGGTAGTGCAACAAATTTATATAAAAACTTTGTGGCAGATATCAATGATACAGATAGAGTTGTAGAAGGTGTAGATGGAAATTTATATAAGTTAAATATATATACTAGTGTTACAAATCTAAATAATAGGAATGTTATAAAATTAAACGATAACAATCATCCTAATAATATATTTGTATCAGACAATGTATTAAGTGCAGAAAATATTTGCGAGCCAAAATTGAATATATTATTCGATGCGGGTGAAAACTTGGGTGAATGTCAAGTTGAATTGATGTTGCCGAATGGAAGAAAAACAACATTTAAGTTGGTTGTATATTATGAATTACCAGGTGATACATGGTTGACAATGGGTGTTGATCAGGCGGATGATGAAGTAGTAATAAAGAAAGATGAAGAGGGAGTTGCATCAGTGCAGTTGGATGCATTGGTGGGAGACAAGCAAACATTCGATGTTAATTTCAATCTGCCTAGTGGTAATAAGAAATATTCGCTGATAGAATTGCCAACTGATATGAATGCTACATTTGAGACATCGAATAGTAAGGCAGGTAAGTTTGATGATAATGGCATATTGACAATTCTTGGGGTGTATGATTTCGAAGTAACTATCACTCTAAACGGTTTCTCTGCAAAAAGAGAAGGTGGAGTGATAACTGGAAAAATAACCGATTGGAATGATGTAGAGAAAAATAAAATGACATTTACTATAAAAGTAAATGTTGAGTCGCCTGTACGTGAAATTGGGTTATCAAATTCTAAAAGTTCTATATTTACAAAAGATACGTTAAATAACTATTCGAATACTGGAAGTACTGAGTTTGAGGATAAGGGTGTTAGTATATACTCATTAACTGATTTGACAAATGGTGAGGATATAAATGGTGCATTTGTAAAGTGGACATTTGATGTAATAAGCAGTAGTGTGGGTAATGATAATGGCTACAGTGCCAGCTGGTCATTATCAATGAAGAAGGATAATAATGGCAACGATGTCTATGAGTTCGTTGGTGAAAGTAGCGAATACAAAGGCAATATAAATGCTAAGATACTTAATGGCTATGCTACTAGATATATTCTAAATTATGATATTGATAATGATCAAAATGTAGATTTTAAGATATATGTATGTATAAAAGATATCCAGAATATAGCAATATTTGTGGAATACTCTGCCAGTGTATCAGGCATAGATAATACTAATGCGGAAATCAATATCGAAGTAGGTGCTATAGTTACTCCTACGTACAAACATTTGGATAATAGTAAATACACTGCTGTATTGTCAAAGGGTGTGATACTTAGTGCTCAGAGGAATATGAGAATAAGTAGCATTACTCCAGTATTGGAAAATTCTACAGTTGTATTTGATCTAAGAAATCTGCAGAATGGTGTAGATTATGATATTGTCGATAATATAAGATATGTGATGCGTGATACCGCAAATACTAAGAAGACATTCTTATACAAACTAGGATTGCCTCAGCATTATCTTGCGGATAGTATCAATAGATCGATAGTAATAACGAAGGATGTTAGCAATTATTCGGTAGTGGTAGATGAAGTTAATCAAGTAGTAACCGTTCAATTGTTAAGTATGCCAATCCCGGGAACTAGTGGATATGTTAGTCCTAATTATATGACTAGATTGAGTGCAAAGGGTAGTCAGATTAATGAGGGGTCGTATAGTGTAAGTACAACTTTTAGAGTTGTGGTAGAGGATGGTATAGCTAATCCTTATAGTATAAGAAATCAGGCGGATTTGCAGAAGATAGCCAATAGTCCAACCTCCAATTATGTATTGGCATCAAACATATATCTAGATAGTTCTTATGAACCAGTGGGAACTAAGGGTGTGCCATTCTCTGGAACAATTAGTGGTGCGAAAATATTGGCTGATGGTACAAAGATAATATATAGTATCAATAACTTTACATACAGAAAGACAAAATCTCTGACAACAGCCAGTGGTGATGACAATGTATACGTTGGTATCTTTGGTTACGCAATGGGTGCGAAATTCACTGATATAAAGATATATAATGCGAATATTGACATAGATGTCTCTGGTGGTGCAAGTGATGATAATGTGTATGTTGGTGCCCTAGTTGGATATGCAGACAAGTGTATAATACAAAACATAGCAGTAGATGATGGAAATGATATTGCAAGTATTGATGGATCGGCATTGCAGAAGTTGTCTGGAAGGTACAAAGAAACTGTAATTAAGGGCAATACTAATGGTATAAAAGTAGACAGTGCAGAAGGTCAGAATACTGATGTGAATGCATATGTAGGTCACATTGCAGGAAAATATTATATGACTAGTGATATGCAATCAACTGATGTAAAAGCGTATGGTGTGCTTAGTAGTGATATATTGAATGCAAGAGTAGGAGGACTGTATGGTGCTGTTGGGACAGATAGTGGCGTAAAAGCATCTATTACATATAGCAGTGGCAATGACAGCATAGTAACTAAGTATGCCAATGCAGATGTAATAGTAGTTATTAATCCAGCATCCTATAATAATATACTGGTAGGCTCATGCATAGGTGGTGCTGTTGGTGAATTAGGCGCTGGTATAACAGTGTCGAATGTTACTATTAGACCAATAATATTCGGTAAGAGTAATATTGGTGGTGTTGTTGGACAGAACTATGGTGAAGTAAAAGATTGTAAAATATTGCCAATGCTAATGGGAATAAATAGTATCGGTGGTGTTGCTGGTCAGAATAATGGAACGCTACAATATAACAAAGTGCAATTCATAGACCAAGACGATGAATTGTCGTTCATGAACAGTGGATTAATCGGTCAACATGATATGGGCTCGATTGTGGGTGCCAATAATGGTACAGTGTCTTATAACTCTGCATATTCATACATCTCAGATAATATCAGTGGGTATGATGGTGTGTCGTTATTAATTAATACAGCGGGCGCATACTATGGCGATATACTGTATTATAAGAGCGATAATAATTATACAGGCAATGCAAATATTGGTGTATTGATAGGCTCAAGTGTTTCTGGTGCAACGGAAAAATACAACTTTGCCAAATTTAATTATAGAAGCGGTGCAGAAGTTATAGCGATAGGCAATGTGGATAGTGGTTCTACATCGGTTATATATGTAAATGGTAATGGCTCTGATATAACAAACGTGCCAACTAGTGGTATATATTCTGTTGAAAGCATGAATGACAAAGGATACGGCTCTACAGCATATGCTAATGAGAAATACTACAAGTACAAGAAAAATGATGGAAATGATAGTGATATCTATGTTATAAGAGAGGCAGATGTAAATGGTGTAAATCCTATAGAACTTACTATAGATGTGCCTCCTACAGACATAGAATTAGAAAAACCAAATATTAGTGGGGATATATATGATGTAGAGTCTAGTGACTACTATATAGCTATTTCTATGTACGAGTTGTTGAAAGATGACCTAGATGGTGTATCGGGCAAGACCGATATAGAACAGGTATTCATAGACTATATCAAAGAAGTATTTAAGTCTGAGAATAGATATTCATTGCAAGATCTTGTTAAGATAAATAATTTACCATCTTTTGTAACCGACTCTAGTATGGTATATACTCTAGCAAAAGGTAGTGAGGCAATTATATCTGTGGTGCAAGGTGAGAGTGGCTTAGAGATAGAAGCGATAGGTGATGGACTAGCACAAATCATATTGACTAACATATATAACAAGGAATTAGTCGCTAATATCTACATTCAAGTAAATAGAAAAGTCTCGGATTTCGATATTAGTTCGCTTGCAGAGGGTGCTAATGAGGATATAACTATTGTAAAAGGTGCTAGTACGAAGTTGTCTTACAACCTACTGTCTCAGTATTATTATGCTAATGAACTAGTATGTCAGTTATATAATGCTATTGATATGATGGGTAATATATCTGCTAGAGTGGGTATGAGATTGTTCATGCTAGATGGTAGCAATATATATCATACAACAGATGATATTAACTCTTATATTAATGATAATTATACCGAATATTTCAGTATTAATGACCTTGACTTCAAGTATATGCAGAATGTGGATGGCTCTAATCAATATTTAATATATGTAGATATTGATAGTGCGGATGCGTGCTACATCTATGGAATGGAAGAGGTGAGTGGTATTGGAATATACGCTATACCTTACATATATACCTCTACTGGCAAGGATAAGGCTGTCTTGCAATATTTCTATAAATGGAATGCAGATGGTACATATAACATAATAGAGAATGCAAGCTATGAAGATGGTCTAGGTGACAAAATAACGTTAAATGTTGTAAAGGGTACAACAGGATTATCTTCGCTAGATATATCTAATGTAGGTACTCCAAAGGAAGCTACAAAATTCAGTGTGACAATGACTACTGATAATAGCGACAATAGCAAGTTATATTTCTACATATCTGATAACAAGAATGAATACAACATTGCCGGAAGAGATAGAATAACTTCTATTCCAAGTCAGATAGGTGGGGCGGATTTCTATTCTTATGTGCGTGATGGCAAAACAATATATTTCAATGATATCTATCTATATGAAGTGGGTATAGACCTTAATGAGTCTATAGCAATATTTGATAAATATCAGATAAAACTATTAGCTCGTAAAGTAGAAGAAAATAAAGTTACATATAACTTCCAGATAGAAGTATTAGACCAGTTCAAATACGATTGTAAATCATCGGAACAATATGTAATTACATTCTTGACTAACTACATTATAGAAGAAGAATCTGCTGTGGAGAAGATTGGCTCGCTAAGACTAGGCTATACACTAATGCCACAAGAGTTAGAGTCTAGTGATATAAATCACTTCAATGATGTAGAGTTAAAGACCTATAATGTAGAAGAAGGTGTGCCAACTGATGGTTATGATGTTAATCTAGACTTGGCTAGCAATACTATTGTTATTGGTTATAATGGACTATTGCAGATAGATATATATCCAGGGTATGCTAATGTAGACAAGGTAGAGATAACAAGTACATCTATTGGTGGCGTATATGTAGATTTCGAGCAACTAGTAGAAGAGACAACTATTAATATTGCCAATGATACATCTGATAAATATGTATCTAGAATGTTCTATACTACATACTCTAAGGCAGAAAAAGAACGTGGCAAAATCACATTAGAGAATATAACCAATGTGTATGAGGTTAATGGTGAGAGGAGATACGGATTCGATGGTACTTATTATGTGAAAACATATATAGGCAACATTGTGGATGAGAGTTCGAACTTTGTTCTTACAATCAAGTATTATAGTGATGGTAATGTTATAGAAGAGAAGACAAAATCTTTTGTACTATATCCAGTTATACCTCCTACAATTAGTGCAACCATTAATCAGTCTAAGAATGCTCCTATAGCAATAGGTACAGATGCGGTTATTGATATCAAGACTGAGAATATGTGGGAAGAATTCAAGGTTGAGCTTAGTGGTACAAATGGTAGCACTGTTGCATCATTGAATAACGCTCTTGATACACAGAACAATCACTTCAATGCGAATGAAGATGTTATAAAGCAAATGACCGATAAGGGTTGGCTGATAAGTGTAAATGGTGGATATCAATTAACTTTGCCAGTTAAGTATGATGAGAGCCTAATAGGTAAAGAATTGACTATTACTATGACAGTGAAGAAGCTGATTAATAACAAAGTATATTTTGCTAAAACGAATATAAGAATACAATTAGCTCTATTTGTAGTAAATAGTATGCAAGTAGATGGCGTAGAGAATGGCAAATTTACAGGAATATTCAATCAAGCATATGAGTTGCGTGTAAATGTAAATGCTACTTATAGCAAGGACCAAGATGAGAACAAGACTAATTATATCAAGTCTCAGATTAAGTTATTAGAGTCTCGTATAACATCTAATGGATTGGATGATGTGGGCGAGAACGACATTAGAGCTACGAAGACTTGGTTTGCCCAAGAGAACAATGGTCAGTATACGAATTTAAGTATATTCAAGCCTCGTTATGGATATGTGGTAGAGAATTCATATTATAACATCTCGTACATGAGTAATAGTGGAGTGTATGAGAATAGGAATTTCTCTACATTGAAGTTCAGAAATAACATACTTAATACTAATGACACAATAATGGCTCAGACACTTATCATGTACTCTCCAAGAGATGTATATAATGATGGTGCTTCGTTTAGTGGAGTATACGTATATTCTGCTAGTGACAAGGGTGATATGGGTGCCAATGGAACTTATATACCAGATGAGAGTGACTACAAATATTCATTTAGTGTAGAATTCACATTCAACATGCAGAGACTATCCAACGAAGAGAATCCAACACCTGTATATACCGAAGAGGATTTATTAGAGATGGTGGAGGGGCTACCATATATCCTTATGGAAGATATAGAGGTAGAAGATTGGAAGCCATTAAATACTGCTATTTCTAGCCTAGATGGTAATGGTCATGTAATCAGAATAAATAGTTTTGCTAATTTAGAGGCTGGTAGTACAACCGCTGGATTATTTGGTACAATTAGTAGTGATACAATTATTAAGAACTTGATAATAGAATTACCACCAAATCCATTGCAAATGTATCAGACATTAGATCCTAGTGCTTCTGATATATTAATAGACATTGGCACAACCACACAATTTAATTTCGGTGTTGTGGCGGGTGTTAACAATGGTGTAATTACTAATACTATAGTCATTAATAATGCAGATAATTACAGATTAGAAAGAGATCAATTATTGCTAAAAGAGAATAAACTAAGTGATGCAGAGTTCAATGAAAGATTGACTAAGTATTACTATGCAAGAGTACAAGAATTGATATCTGAATATAGTTATTATGGTGCTAGATCGCTAACACAAGTGAGAGTAAAATCAACATTAGAGGAGACTAGTTCTACTAGCATTAAGATAGGCGGATTCGTAGGTGTTAATAACGGATTTATCACTAATAGTGCGGTAGAGGGTGTAAGTATTAGCGGACCATTCTATGTAGGTGGCTTTGCTAGTGATAATACATCTAAGATATCTTCATCCTATTATAAGAATGGTAATGTCATTAATAACCGTGGTAATGCAATTCAATATAGCGGTACTGCAGGCTTTGTAGTAAATAATAGCGGTGATATTGCATACTCATATGTAGAAGGTATTAATACTCAGGCTAATATCAATGTGATATCGGGAGTGGTATTGAATGGTGAAGATGTACTAGTAGAATACAACACTCTGACAGAGCAAAAGAATGGCTTAGGGAATGAGTCTTTACGAGAATATATTGGTTATGAATATGGATACGTAGATGAATTGTTTGATATACGTCATTTCGGCAATGCAGTATATTCTACTAAGGATTCTGCAGGATTTGTGTATAACAACACTGGTGATGTAAATAACAGCTATTCTAATATAGTAGTTGCAGGTAACTCTACTGCAGGATTTGTGTACTATAACAAAGACAAGGCTACTATTGATTCTGCTTATTCGCTATCTTCTATTATTAGAGATAACATTAAGTATTCACCATTCGGTGCTAGAGATTCTGTTACTGGTGCGACTTTGAACAAAGGTTCCATTACTAACGCATTCTTCCTAAAAGTATCTATAGAGGATTACATTACATTGCAAGAGCAAGATCCTAGTGCTAATGTTGGTGATATTATTGTAGATAAGTCTGCTTATGATGATATTAAAACAGATGATGAAAAAGCACAATATACAGAATATATTATAAGTAAAGATAGTGAAGGAAATGATGTAAAGCAGTATGTAAAGACAGTATATGAAGATAGGTACAAATCTACTGTAGTAGATGGATTATCTAAGGGCATATATGATTTCAGTGATTATGAGACATTTAATACATTTACATTCAATGAAGATAAGTCAAATAATGGTGACAGTGTAGCAAAATCGGTATGGTACATTCCTACCGAGAGTATGTATGATGAGGGAAATACTTTTGATAAATATTTCAAGAAGTCTACATACAACATTAACATACCGCAATTAGTATCGGCTAACCTTAGGACTACTAGCATTAAGTATGGTAACTTCATAGATCCATTAGCAAAGAATGCTAGCATAGAGGATATAGAGAACACATTGGTAGATGATATGGCTATATCTATGGTTGGTAACATCATATCTTATGCTAATGATTACTACAACAATAAGGTAAAAGGCGTTAATAACGATATCTCTCTAACGAATACAAAGACAATATATCTATACGCATATCTTACTAACGCATATGATAACTTTGCTAAGAACAATAATTGGGCTCAAGATTATCAGAGGGTGTTCTACGATGAGTTAAGAGATCTAAGAGATGCCAATGCGGACTTTGGTTATGAGATAGATCTTAATATATCGGAGGGTGATATTAATAATGTCACTCATGACTATGATGGAATATTTACATTCTTAAAAGGAAAAGTAGAGGCAAAGTTAGATGCTGATTTAAGTAACCTAAACAAAGATGTAGAGAAAATGCGCGAGATATTGATCGCTCAGATCAATACAGTTAATCAGGTGGATGAAGGGGCCGAGTCTGCATATAGTTATTCTAACATTCTTAAGAATGCTTATGATGTAGAATTAGTATATGGCGATAGCGTGCTTAATCCATACTTAATAGATAGTGCAGATGATTTCAATATATATGGATTGCAGATTAACGAAGAGGGGGTTATTACAACTAACCAGTTAGATAAGTCCATGAGGCTTGTGAAAGACATTGCCTTCGGTGAGTTGAATAAATCTGCTCAGACATATGATGTAGACTTCTATGGTGATTTAGAGGGTAACAATATGTCTATGTCTAATATTAAATTATCTGCTCCTACAGAGTCTGATAATAGCAATGTTAGAAAAGATTTCGGATTATTTAGATCATTAGGAAAACTGGATGCAGATGATGACACCAAGTACTATGCTACTATTAGGAATATGACCTTAAATGTAGAGTATATCAATGCTAATGCTATTGAGAAAGTGGGAGCATTGGCTGGTAGTATTAACTATGGTAGAATATATAATGTAACAATTAATGGAGCGAGTGATAATTCTACTATATCAGGCGCTAATGTAGTAGGTGGATTAGCAGGATTTATTGGTGGAGATACAATCATATCTAATATTATTAGTAATATAGATGTGACTGCTAAATATCTTCATTCTGTCAGTGGTATCGGTGTCAATCTATTTGATGCTACTAATGAGAATATTGCTAGAAGGAATACTACAATTGGTACAGAAGTGTATCAGGTAGTAGGTGGTAAGTTGCAACTGGTAACTAAGGCAAATATTGATTCCGACTCTGGCTTAGAGCCATCTACCGCACATCAATTCAATATATACATTCCGTTCTCTACTAAATTTAGTCAGATTGCTTATGCAGGCGGTATCGCAGGTATAATAGATGTAAAAGATATTGAGACTGGTGTCGATGATCTAGAGGATACAGTATATGCTGTGACAGGATCAAAACTAACGGGTAAATCTGTTATAACAGGTGAGGTTGTCGGTGGATTATTTGGATTTGCTGGATATCAAGTAAATATAATTGGTAGTGAGGTCGATGTAGAGACTGGCATGCAATTGGATTCGGCAGGAATTGCTGGTGGAATGGTGGGTCATATGCTAGGAAGCCTTGACAAATCATTTGTTGTTAACACCACGCAATCTACTATGGATGCCACATTGTATAAGAATGTTAATAGTGCTAGTACAACCACGCATAACTATTATAATTATTACGGAAATAACAGTGGTGAAGTGACCAATTTCTATGGTGGCAATGCTCACTATATAGGTGGATTGATAGGTATGGCACATGGAGCAGTTATTACCCACTCATACAATAGAGTAGATGTAACTAATATTAACTCGAAGTATGCTGGTGGAATTATCGGTATGGCTATTGGCTCGTACATGGATGATGTATATACTACTGCTAGTGTGTATAGTTATAGAGCGTATGGTGGAACGATAGGTATTCAGACTAAGGTCGCTACAATCACTGCGCCAGGTGCTGATGCTACATATATGTTAGAGAATGCTTATAATACTAATGGCAACAACTCTAATCAGGTATACCATATATACAATCAGATTACATATCTAGACACATTCTATGACAAGAAAGATCCAAACGATCCGGCAGTAATTATTGCCAAAGCGGAAAACAAGGTTGCAAGCGAATTAAAAGATGTGTTAGAGATAGATAGTCTGAACTCAATAAACTTGTGGAAGAGAGATCACAAGAATATAGATAGGGCACAATACGGCGGAGCTGTTGCTCCTAGAGCGTATATAGGCTCATTCGTTGGATTCGTGGTAAGTGAATCTGGCTGGATAACATATCCTGAGATAAGTGAGCGTGTAATAAAAGAAAATGCTTATTTCATGCAGGCGTTCAAGTATAATGGCACACAAGATAGTGAGTATGAATTGCTGGCAGAGGTGGGCAATGCGAAGAACAACTATTTGTCTGCAATGAAAGATGATAAATATATTGCACAAGGTCAATATTTTGTAATGACTATGACCGAGAGTAATAGGTCGATATTGGGTCAAAATATCTATACTATAACAACGCCTGATGGCAAAAAAGTACTAGAAGATGGCGGAATATATTCTGTAAGTAAGATTGTTCATGAGTTGGAATTGTTATATGGAGTAGATAAGGTAAAGAATGCTGGCACAAATCCAACTGAAGTTAATGTCATACATTATGATGTGACTAACAATGCACTAATACTAAGAACTAGCAATCAAGTATATACTATAGCAACATTCTCACATTCTATAAGCAATACTGTGAACTACAAATACAATGATGTATATCAAGGATACTCTGGCGATATCATTATAAGTCCTACCGATCAGAGAAGTTACAGATTCAGCCGTGTACAGCAATATGGTAGTCTAAGAACTCTAAAAGAATTTGTTACTGGTACATATCTACATAGTGAGACTTCTAATATGAAGTACGCATATGTAGTTGGATCTAATGTGGCTCAGGGTGGCGACATGGCAGTACCTACATTGAATCCTGTAGTGCCTAGTGTATATACTACATGGCGTAAGGATGTATGGAATGGTGTAGAGGTGGTAAATGGCGTGCGTGTGGATGCAAGCAAATATGTGTTCCCTAGCCGTAGATACCTAACATATAAGAATGTAATATATGTATACGAATTCCAAGACTTGCTAGATAATACCGAGCAATATCCAGATGCAACGTATATATTGATGAATAATATAGATATGTCTGACTATAATGGCAATATTCCATTGAATAGAAATGTTCCATTCTCTGGTGTATTGAAGAGTAATAAATTAGGTGGACAGTATCAGAATTATGTAATATACGGAATGAGAGTAGAAGGCAGTGCAAATGATACATTTGGATTATTTGCAACAGTCAAAGGTGCTACTTTCATAGGATTTAAGATTGCTGTAGACTATGTAAATATTGCATTAACTGACAGCAATGGCGATGATATCACTACAGCAGGTATACTATTTGGTAATCAGGATACTGATAAGAGAATAAGAATACAAGATGTAGAGATTTTGGGCGAATACAATAGCAATCATAGAGGCATATTCCAAGTATCAGGTGCTAACTATGTAGGTGGATTATTTGGTAAGGCGAATAATGTGAGCCTGATATACACAGGAAATGCCAATGGCGGATTGGATTATGCTGTAAATAGATTATCAATAAATGTTGCCTCAGTGTCTACCGATGATATTAATATTGGTGGTATCAGTGGTTATATTAATAATAGATATGATGGTCTATTAATTAATAGTGTCAAGACACTTGATACAGAGATAAATGTATCGTTGGTGTTAGAGGGTCGTATCAAGAAGGTAAATGTAGGTGGCATATTTGGTCATGCTATAGCAAAAGATAACATAACAATGTCTGGCTGTGGTGTAGATGTAGATGCTAATGTACAAAACAATACTATTAAGCAGACTGTAAAAGTAGATAATGAAGATTATACGGTAGTGAAGAATCCAGGCATCAATATGTATCTGGCGGGTAGAGAAGGTTATCAGCCAGAAGGTAATCACAAGGTATTGGTTGGTGGCCTTGTTGGTAAGTCCGAGATAATAATGGACAATGAGAATAATGCAGATGCGTTAGTTACAACCAATATCAATGTGAATAATGGTACATATAGATTTAAGGTGTTTAATAATAGCGAGTATAATTGGAACTCACCAGATAACTCATATGTTTCATCTAAGAGCGACATTGCTGTAGGTGGAGTTGTAGGTAGTGTAGATTACTTCGGTGATGACGTTGTTATCATCAATGGTGTCAAGGCTCATGCTAATATTAAGTTCAGCCAAGTCGGTGATGCAATAGAAGGCACTAAGACATATGTAGGTGGTGCTGTAGGAGCGATAGGCGCAGGATTCTTTGGTAACGAAGTTGGTGTGAAGAATATTAATGCAATAGGTGTAGAGGGTAATATTGATGTCTCTGTTAGTGGAGTGTCTAAGAACATCTATACTGGTGGTATATTCGGATACTTAACCAATGCTGGTAATGTGACTGAATCTAAATCTAATGTTAATATATCTACAAAATTGAATAATGGTAGCGAAGGCGTATTCTTAGGTGGATTCGTAGGTCATATGGAAGACAAGGTAGAAGATAATTTGTCGGATACTACTATCGGTGGAGCGAATGATATTAATGCTACTATCAATGTGGATGTGGCAGAAAATGCTACTACAAGAGAAATCTATGTCGGAAACTTTGCTGGTAAAGTAAATGGTATGGATAGCGAGAGATTGCAGATATCAAATCTTGTTGCAGGCGGTACAGTCAACTTAACTGGTGGAACAGATAGCACCCTAGAGAATAGTTATATCTCTGGATTCGCTGGACACGCTACTAATGTGAACTTAAGTCAAATTGCGACAACAGGCAAGATATTGGCGGAAGATAATACACTAAATATCACAAAATCATATCTTGCTGGAATAGTGGGCTATGGAGAGGACTTTAGTCTAGATCAGTCATTCAGCAATATGACTATTGCTATATATACAAGGTCAGACGATGCAACTACAATTGATATAGATGAGAGTAAATTAAATACAGTGGGCAACCACGTAGGAGGATTAGTAGGATACATCAAGTTAGAGGGAACTGGCGCAACTCCTGAGACTGTTATCACAGACTCATACAGTGCTGTATTCATTGACTATGACTTGGCTAATAATAATCCTACTAATGCGAGCACAATAACAAGTGAAGATGAAACGAATAATGATGCATCATTTATCGGTGGTATTATCGGACAATTGGATAATTACGCAAATAATTTAATACTATTTGATATAGATAGAGTGTATAGCATTAGCAATATTCCAGCAATCACTAATTATGATTACATCAAGATATATGATGAGTATAATACTATTGGTGGAATATTAGGACAGAGCACTGCTGGTAAATATACAGATGCTTCTGGTACAGAAAATGATTGTCCTGCTTATATAACCAGTGCATTTGGATCTACTTATTACAATGCAGAACTAATCCCATACAGCAACTATTATGGTATGGCTATGGGTAGTGATGAGATGTTATTTGGTAACTTTGCTGATACATATCTGAGTATCGGTGATGGTGCAGGTAAGTGGAAACAAGAAATAAATAATTCTTATCCATTATTAAACTGGGACAACCCTGTACAAGTAGATGGTAGTAGGCAAAATCCTATTAAGACAACCGCTACTACAGTACTAGAGGAGGAAATGTCGTATATTATAGATAATGAGGGTATATTATCTGCTTCCACTAATACTGCTAGTAACATATTCTATTTCAATGGTCATAGTATTAGTGCTACTCAATTATTTGGTACAATTGATAGTAAGTCTATTATTGTTGGCGTAAAGTCTAATTCTAATGGAATAACTATTGCAAATGAGAATAACGGTATAATAGTATCTACTTATGATAACAATAATAAAATCAAGGTAGCAAATACTAATAATGGTGTAATTCATGCATACATTGCTAGTGAGAGTGGTGCGAACAGTGCATATGTAGTAGGTGAAAATAATGGCTTGATTTCTAGCAGTATTGTTAGCACAAGTGTACTGCCAAGTTCTATATCTAATGTATCATTGTCTAAGATTGTATATACATCTGCATC
This sequence comes from Clostridiales bacterium, assembly GCA_015055515.1. Taxonomy (GTDB): domain Bacteria; phylum Bacillota; class Clostridia; order Christensenellales; family UBA1242; genus UBA11490. Next base: position 66,845 of record SVIC01000001.1, read on the forward strand.
TGGTACACTAAGTTTTAGTGGTGTATACGATACATACATTAGACAGAAAGGTATGGAAAAGGTAACTTATATTGATAGCAATGGTACACCAAAACAATTTGAAAAAATTGCTTATGATCCAAATAAAATATACGCTACAGATATATCCAACTTTATTATCAGTAAAAATAATGATTTCACATTAGACTTTGACAATGTATGGACAATGTTTGTTGTGGATGGGTTAAGTCCTGCTGATAGTAACTTGCGTAACAATGGCGCACCTATGCTAAGGCTAGAGGTCAAGGTAAGGTCTGGCACTGGCAAGTGGTACTATAGAGATATTGATCTATATGACTACAAATATAATTATAGCGATATAGACAGAAATGCAGATAATGTCATTGACGATAACGACTATGTAGATACATCTAAGTTGTATAACAGAGATATTCCATATGTATCTACTGCTGTATATGAGCAGAATAAGACTATGTATGGCAACTATGTATGGGCGTATAGTATGGGTACCATTAGTGGCTACGAGTACTACAAGGTAATTAATGGTAATACTGGAGAAGAGGAGATACATGGGTTAAAGAGTATCAATAATAATATTATACCAGGATCTCAGATAACAATAGATGGTGATAAGATAATAACTATTACTATTAAGAAGCCTAGTGAACTAGCATGGATAGCATATATGGTGAATACTGGCCAATTCGATTTCGAGGGTGTGACTATTATAGTTGGTGCTAATATTGACCTATCGGGCAAAATGTGGACACCAATAGGAACAAAAGTACATCCATTCAAGGGCTCATTCAATGGTGGTGGTTATAACCAAGAAAGTGGTAGTATGAAGATAATACATACTATATCTAACCTTAATATAATTAACGCTGATGTGGCGGGATTGTTCGGTTATGTTGCGCCAGTTGAAAATCCTGCAGAGATCAATATGTTCAACATATCGGTTAACAAAGGATTGGTTATTGCGACTGATACTATAACTACTGGTAATCAAGTAGGTGGATCGGCAGGATCATTGATTGGTGCAGTGGTAAAAGGTGATGCTAACGATCTGAAATATAGTGTCGACTTTGTAGTAACAAGAACTAATGACTATGAGATGGTACTAGGATATAATACCGATGTGTCTATTAGAGAGACTATTAATAACAACTTAGCCAAATATGTAATATCTGACTCTGATGGTGTAATATTCAATATGGCGAATATTAATGATTTATCCGATAATAAGGCATATTTTGTTAATGATGGTGGTAATCCTGTTGTGACCAAATATTCTACAACTACTAATTATGTAGCGATTAAGGATGATGGTGGCAGAACAATAAAACTTAATGGTACTGAGACGACAGATAAATATCGAATAGAGCAGATTGGTGTAGAATGTGACATCATGAAGGTATGTGACCCTGTCGATAGCAAGGAGCATACATTACAAGTAGTCGGTGCAAATGCTGGTGGTATGGTGGGCTATGTATCTAGTGGTGCCGATGTGGATATCATAAGGGCAGAAAACAACACATATGTATATAGTTATACTGGTGTAAAGAATACTGGTGCTATGAACTACGCTGGCGGTATTGTAGGTAGAGCAGAAGGAAAGTTAGTTAATATGTCTACCATTGCTAACCAAGGTGATGTGTACGGACTATATGCTGGAGGATTGATTGGTTATGCTAAAGAGGCAGTGCTGATAGAGAATGCATATAACTCTAATGGCGATGTGTCTGATGCAACTGCTATTAAAGATATTAACATAACAACATATGATGCAATTAATGGAGGTGTAGGTGCATTCGTAGGATATATGAACTACAATGTATCCGCAGGAGCACTAATTGCAAATAGCAGAGATGCAATTATAGAAGAGAGTTATTCCTCTACTGGTAATACAAATCTAGTAGGTGAGTATGTTGTTGATAGTACTCTTGGCTTTGATACTAATAACGATGGCGTAATAGATGATAAAGATGTCATGTATGATAAAAACGCTGATGGCACTATAGACATTGCCGATATAGATTACTCTAAGGTATTCAAGTATGTATATGTGCATAGTGATAATATAGAAAATGATAACGATCCTAATACAATAGATTTGAACGCTAATGAGAAATCTGTATTTGGTAAGATTGAGATTACAGGAGATGAGACATCGGGATATACTGCAACTTATCCAGAAGATGATCCTGATACAACAGATGTCAATGAGGCAAAATACAACTATCTAGCAAATGATACATTCTTTACTATCAAAGATTTCAAGAACTTTGCTTGGGGTAGTATCTGGCACAGAGATGGTAGTAATACGAAGTATCCAGTGCTGATGTTTGCTGCAGGATACTGGATAGACTTTGCTACATTGCCATCTACAGATAATGCAACTGCGAATATTTCTACTCAGATATTCGATGGTACAATTACTCAGACTGAGAAAAATTGGTATAATAGTAATAATAATACTACATTCTATATTGATAGAACATCACAACTAGCATGGATTGCTAGAATGACTAATGCGGGCTTTGACTTTAGTGGCAAGACGATTGTGATAAGGAGCAATTTAAGTTTTGCAGGAAAGATATGGGTAGCAATAGGTCATGCAGACTTCGATGTGATGAGCGGTGGTAAGCACAATAGTAGTCTAACTACAACAGACTATGATACTGGTATGGTTAAGGGCAGTACATATAGACCATTCAAGGGTAGTGTCGTTACTGCTACAAATCCGCAAACAAATATACCATATATAATGAATATGACATCTATTCGTACAGTATCATTTATGTCATACTATCTGTCAGTTAATGCAGAGAGAGAAGACTTTGTATACAAGAATGAAGTAAACAGAAAGAATGAGTTAAATAAATACTCGGGACTATTTGGATTGACAGACAATGCTAATATATCTAACATTAGTGTTGGAGAAGGAACTGTCATGGATACGGTAGATGGTAGTCAGTATGTCGCAGGTGTGGTAGGCTATGCATACAATACTGCACTTACTAATATATCTAGTAGCACTAATATTAGTTATCCAGTAGTATCTGCTGATGAAAACAAATATGTATTAGGCGGATATATAGGCCAGATTGCAGGTTATGCAGAGTATAGTGGAGTGGATCTGACTAGTATAGATCCTGGAACAAATAATCCAACTGCAAATAACCTATATAATCTATCTGCATATGGCTCAATAGATGCTGATGCTGGATCAAACATTGGTGGTGTCTTTGGCAGATTATATGTTAGTAGCACTAACAAGCCAATTATACAAAAGATGTCTAGCATGGTTAAGATAGACTATGGTTATACTCTAACAGATATTAATATTAATTATTCGGCTAGTGATATGGGTGGTCTTATTGGAAGTGTTGGATCTACCTCCGATCTATTACTATATGATATGACAGTAGGAGTGGTGGATACACAACCAACCAATTCAAAGGTGGTATCATTATCTATTAATTCAACAAAAGATATATCTAATATAGGTGGATTAGTAGGTAGTGCTGTCGCAACAACAAATAGTAATATATATCTAGCAAAAGTATCAGAGAATACTACTATCAGCAGTACATCTAATAATGTGTCTAACGTAGCAGGACTGGTTGGTAATGCAAATAATGTCATTATTACATCACAGTATGACAAAGTATTGGCTGCAATATTCTTAACAGGCAAGACTGCTGATATTATTCATATGGTTAATGTTATCGATGGCATACAGCCAGCAACTACTGAATATGTACTTGCAAGATATAATGACAATGCAAGTGTGCGTGTATATGATTATATAATTACGCTTACAAATGGATCTATTGAGTTATCTAATGGAACTAATGTAGGTGGTATGGTAGGTAACGCTAACAATGTAAGGGTATATGGTCTAGTAGATGCTACTATAGAGGCTAATGCAAACAATGGCAATAAGGATTATTATACTACATACAATATCTGGTTGCAGAGTGATAAATCTGTGTCGGTAACTACTTCGGGTGGTAATGTAGGTGGTATAGTTGGTAATTATACCGATGGTGATGATAGCACTGGTAGTAGTGACTATTACACTACTAATTATGTCAAACTAATAAGGAATATTTCTGCAATTAGTGGTACGTCTGGAATGTATGTAGGTGGCATTGTTGGTAATGCTAGCGACATAATATTAATCCAAGGTGTAATAAATACTGGTACCATAACTAATGGCAACGGTATCGCAGGAAATATTGCAGATGGTAGCTATATCCTAGAGGCAGAGAGTAGTAATGGCAATGCAGTATATCCTGCCACATCCGATGTTATTGCAAGAAATACAAAACTTAACACAACATGTGTAGGCAATGTATCTGACTCATCAGTATGGGATGGAGATAACATAATCTTGTATGCTATCCCAGAGGATAAGTTAGGGTATACAGAGTTAAATGGTGTTAAATATTACACTATAAATAATGAACTGGATTATCTAACTGCACAGAAACTTCATAGCATGAGAGTGGGTGGATTGTCATTTACTTACTTAGATGCTGATGACAATCCAATAACCGAAAGTGGATATCAGTTGGTAAGAGGTGTATCTGGTAACTATATTAACTCTGACAAATTCAATTTGTATTTCGCAGAGGATTTTAAATTGACAGTTCCTAGTCTAAATCCAATGGGATCAGAGAACTTTGAGTATGTAGGTAAAGTGAACGGTAATGGTAAAACAATTACTATATCTAGTGATACGAAATTAACATCAATTGATGGTGCAAATACTGGTATATTTGGTGTGCTTGGAGAAAATGCAAATTTGCATAACTTTATAATTAAATATACAGAAGATTTGTCTGATACTACTAGTAGTATAGAGAAAGCAAATGTATCTTCGTTGGTTGCAAAGGTATCTTCGAATACAAATGTTGTAACTATAACAGATATTAAGGTGATTAGTGAAAAAATTGACAACGCTGGAAATGTTGTGCCTGTGACTCTTGTGGCTACATCGTCCAACTTAGGCGGAATAGTAGCAAAGGCAGATGGAGATGTAACAATCACTAATTGTAATGTATCTAATATTACATTCATTAATAAAAATGCTGGAACTAATGGCGGAATAATTGGTGCAGATGGCGGAGTATTGACAATATCTGGTGGTACATTGAAGAATGTCACATTAGATGGTGGTCAATATGTAGGTAGTGTCATTGGTAATATGACAAATCATAATTCTTCTGCCGATGGTACAATACTTGATAATGTGACTGTGTCTTGTGATAACAATAATACAGATTCTCTATCTGCTAGTGCTAATTATGGATTATTAGCGGGATATGTAGCAGGTAGTATAAGTAATATAAAGACACAACAAAATACAACATCTAATCTTATTGTTACAGGGGCAAGTAGTACTACACTAAGCGTAGGTGGTATTGCTGGTGTTGTGGCTAGTTCTGCAAATGTTAAGGACAATGTGGTGTCATTAACAACTGGCAATGCTGGTGGCACATCCAATGGTTATGCCATAACTGGTACTGCTAATGTAAATGCTGGAGGATTATTCGGCGTAGTAACAATGGGTAGTAATACAGTATCTGGCAACAAAATCTCTGTAGACAAGATAGAGGTTGAAGGTAATGAGGTGTATTTAGGTGGTGTCGTTAGTGTAATAGATAGTGGAAATGAGGAATTGCTTGGTGTAACAAATACTATTAATAAATTATCTGCAACACAACTTAGTCTAAATGTAGGTGCTAATACATCATATGTAGGCGGTATTGCTGGATCATTGCAACCAAAAGGTAGTGACAATCCTTCAGTATCTCAATTGAGTAGCGTTGTAGGATCGGCTACTGGAGTAAACGATATATCAATAGATGTGAAAAGTGATAGTGCATATATAGGTGGGTTATTTGGAGAAATGAACAACGCTACTTATGGTGCGGGTGTAAAAATTGATAATGTATCAATAAATAATATCGATGGTGCAAATTTTGCCAAAACGGCATATATCGGCGGTGTTGCTGGTAATATCGTTGGAGATTCTACCATTAGCGGTGTTGTTAATATAGGTGGAAATAAGTTAAATATTACTGGTGGAATGTCATCTGGTGGATTATTTGGTAATGTAGCGGGTACATTGAATATAACAAATGCTCCTACGCTAGGAACAATAACAATATCTAATGCTGATAATGCAGGTGGATTATTCGGTAATGTGTCTGGTACGGTGAGTGCTAGTGCAATTAGTACAATTGCTAACACTATGACCATATCTGGTGCAAACGCTGGTGCTATTGCTGGTAGTGTAAGTGGTAATGGAAATATAACATTTGCAAGCAATCAAGTAGACATAATTGATAATACAGATAATACTATAACAATCACTGGTAGCACCAATGCAGGTATGGCATTTGGTGTGATAGAATATACTGCTAGTATCAATGGTCAATCTAATGGTATAGCAAATATTGCTATATCTGGTGGCTCTGTAATAGGTAATAGCAATGTCGGTGGTGTTGTTGGTAGAATATCCGGTACAACCGCTGTAACATTTAGCAATGTATCTGCTAATAGTACAGGTATAACAGCAAGTGGTATAACAACTAACGCTGGTGGTATCATTGGTGCTATAAATAATGGTCAGACATTGACTATCAATACTATGGGCGTATCGACTACTATCACTGGTGGAGGCAACGCTGGTGGTATAGTTGGTAATGTAGCGGGAATGCTAACTATATCTAGTGATCCAACATTAAATGCAATAAAAATATCTAATGCTGATAATGCAGGTGGATTATTTGGTAATGTGTCTGGTACGGTGAGTGCTAGTGAAATTAGTACAATTGCTAACACTATGACAATATCTGGTGCAAACGCTGGTGCTATTGCTGGTAGTGTAAGTGGTAGTATATCATTTAATGCTACTGCAACTAATCCATTAAAAATATCTGCTGATGATATGGAAATTACAGGTAGTGCTAATGCAAGTATGGCATTTGGTGTGATATCGGATACTGCAAAAGTTAATTCTAATACTGATAGAACGGTTGAAAATATTAGCATAACTAATGGTGCTGTTATAAGTAGTAGTACAGCCAATGCAGGTGGACTATGTGGAAGTGTTGAAGGTACAAATACTATACAATTAACTAATATAAGTGTAAATAGCACCAAGTTATATAACAAAGATGGCGGAGGCAATATTGCCACTAGTGGAAATATTGGTGGTGTGATAGGAATAGTTGGATCTGATCAGACTGTAAATATCTCCGATATTGCTATTAACACAACTATCACTGGTGGAAGTAATGCTGGTGGTATAGTTGGTAATGCAACGGAAGGATCAACAATCGCTATGTCAAGTGGTACAATATCGGATACGATAAATATCACCGGTGCAAATACTGCTGGTGGTGTCGCTGGTAGTGTAAGTGGTAAGATGACATTTGGATCTACCGATATTCAGATCACTGCTACAAATATTGCAATTACAAGTACAAGTAATGCAGGTATTGCATTTGGTGTGATAACAGATACTGCTATGGTTAATTCTAATACTGCTGGAACTATACAGAATGTCACTATAACTGGTGGTACTGTTACAAGTAGCAATGCAGGTGGTGTAGTAGGTAGTATTACAGGTGACAATGCTGTAACATTTAGTAATGTGATGGTAGGTGGTACGACTATTATTGCAAATGCTAGCAGTGCTAGTATTGGTGGTATGATAGGTAGTGCTGTCAATATTATAATTATTAATGATACTAATAATACTAATAAATTTACATCTACTACAACAATAAAAGTAAATGATAAAGATGGTAGCAACGCAAATATCCAGAGTGTAAACCTAGGTGGATTTGTAGGTAAAGCAAATTGTGCGACTATAACGAATGTTACAAATAGCAATATTGCTACAAGTATTCCAGAAATTGCTAACATAGTAGCTAACTTAGGTGGTATTGTAGGATATATTGATACATCAGATGATGTTACTATTAAGATTACAAATGCAACTAACAATATTGCATTAGGTCACGCTACTAGCGTAGCGAATGCTGGTGGTATAGTTGGTGGCATGACAATGAATAATGGTGCTACTGCAGAATTTGTAGGCAATGTCAACAATGGTGATATCACAGCAAAAGAAAATGCTGGTGGTATACTAGGTAATGGAATAATTGCAGATAAGTATGAGAATAATTCCATTAAAGGAAACTCTATTGATAACAAGAATGGTATTATTAAGATTAAAGGAACTACTACTGCTGATAAGCAGGTCATTGGTAATGGATTGACTATCAAGGCGGATAACGCTGGTGGTGTCGTTGGTAAAGTAGACTTGAAGACACCAGAAAGTTCAGACAATGCTGATGTAAAACAATATTATGTGCTGGCATATATTACTAACTTCGATAACTATTATAAGGTAGGGTTCGTAAATATAACACAAGATGACCCAGATACAGAAGACAAAAATGAATATAAGGTAGAGGGTACAACCACTGCTGGAGGTATTGCAGGACTATTAAGAGTATCTTATGTAGAGAATTGTGATAATCATGGTAGTAGTATTACAGGTACATCTAGTATAGGTGGTATCGTTGGTCAAATGAATGGTAGACTTGTTACAAACTGTACTAATTATAGTGATATCAAGAATAGCACAAATGTGAATAATGTAGGTGGTATTGTTGGTGCAAACTCCATAGGCGGAATATCTGATTGTACTAACAAAGGAAAGATTGAGTCCAGTGCTAGTGCAGTAGGTGGAATAGCAGGTGGTGCAAACTCCAATCAGTCTAGATTAAAGGCAAATTCGACAGAATATGAGCTGATTTACGCATGGGATAATGTTGGTATAATTAATTGTAAGAACTATGCAAATGTAATCAATACGAAGACATATGGAAATTCTGCAGGTGGTATTGTGGGATCTTCTAATGGTGGAATATTCAATAATTGCATAGTTGGTGATGAGTCTTCTGCTACTACCACAATAACCATATCTGCGTATAGTTATGCAGGCGGTATTGTAGGTGATATTGCAATGAATGGTTGGGTTGTAATAGGCGGAGTACAATTAAAAAATAATAAATTGTATGACAATATAACTATTGATTCTAAGAACTATGCTGGTGCTTCTGGTGGTATTGTTGGAACAATATTAGTAGGAGCAGATATAAAGTTCAGTGGAGAGTCTTCTTATGAATCTGGTACAGATGAAATTGGAGGACTAAATGGAACTCTTTCTCATATTACTAATGATACAACTTATACTATACCTAGTACTGTAAAGGTAATAGGTAGGGCAATAGGTGGTGTTGTAGGTATGGTAGATGTGGGTTCTAGAAAGGCCAATGATAGTACATATAGTAATATCAAAGAAAACGCTATATTTGCACATATTAGCAAGTTTGTTAATGAAGCAACAATAGTTGGTAGAGTGGGACCATTTGAATTTGGAACAACTAGTTACAACAATGTTAAATCATTAGGAAAGGCATCATCTGGTGGTATTGCAGGATCATTAAGATGTAGTGTGGTAGAGAATTGTAGCAACAATTCTAGTAATATTACGGCAGGAGATTATAAAATCAAAGAATCCGGTAGTACTGCTTATACCGATGTGTTCGGTGCAATTGGTGGAATAGTAGGCGAAATGAATGGTAGATATATTGATGATTGTACGAATACTGGAGAGTTGAAAGGCTCGGGAAGCTGTATTTATGACAAAAATGATGATGGTACGGATAAGGAACATCCTTATTCTGCATTGTCTGTAGGTGGTATAACTGGTAGAATAACCGTTGGATATATTACAGATTGTACTAACTTGGCTAGTATTACAGGACCAAACGATGTCGGTGGAATAGCAGGTGGTGCTATTCAACCAGTAGGTGATGGTACCTTGAGTGCCCCAGTAACGTATTCTTGGGCTAAAGTTAACGGGAATGGAGCAATCATTCCATTCTCTGGTAATACAAATGGAAGAAGCGGTAGTGTTAATGGTATAACTATTACATCCACAGCTGGTAACGTTGGTGGTATATTCGGATCTGCTTCTACTGTTATAATATCTGCTACAACTATTAATTATGCAAAGATTGTAGGCGGTAATAATGCTGGTGGTATAATAGGTCTGGTTAGTGCAACATCGGATATCACTGCCAACAACTCTGGTGCAGTATCTTCTACTAGTGGTTATGCCGCAGGAATTGTAGGATATATTTCTAGCGGTGCTTTGGCAGGAACAACTATTAATGGTACTAATAGTGGAACAATAAATGGCAAGACTGAGGCTAATGTGACAGGCGATAAAGAAGACTGGATCTACAATCCTAGAATAAGGGTAACATTTGTTGTTGAGAACAATACAGATACATCTGGTGCGACAAGTGCATTTAAGATTACATTTAGCAATGTGAATGATATGTCTACGACAGGAAGTAATGTAACATTAAGCAATAATGGTACTACAAAACTCAGAGCAAATGGTACAATTACATTCACTATATCCAATTCTAATTCTTCAACTTATTCTAACAAAGTAAGGGTGAAAGGGCATTACGGGACGGCTAGTGCTATAGATGCTATAGCTGGAACAAGTGAAATAAGCTTGAAACTAGATGGGAATTCACATAATTATACAATCACATTGTTGGCTTCTTATTACTATTATGAGAGAACTAGAGATGGCGATAGTGGTGCTACAAAACACTCAACAAATTTGGTCTGTGGCACGACTCAGCATAGTCATGGAACAAATTGTTATAAATATGTGTTGGATTGTAGTAATACAGAAGAAGGGCATGAGCATGGCGAAAGTTGTAATAAACGTGTATTAAATTGTACTAGTGCGCATCATTCAAGCAGTTGCTATTGTAGTTATTTTGACTATACAACCACTGGAGAAAATAAATCTTCAGGGCATTATTCTAGCATGCCTAGTTACTCAATTAGATGTGAATGTGGATCTTGGTCTAATTCCTCTACATATCAAAGTAAAGATCCATATTTTAGATGGTAGTATTGAAGTTGTTTTAATTTTAATATTTACTAAAAAATAAAGGTATTTTGCAATTTTGCAAAGTACCTTTTTTAATACAATAATAAGTGTAATTGCACTTATTATTGTATTAAATGTTGCTGTATATGAAATAGATGAGTATATGTAAGTTAAAAAAATTGAGAAAAAGAGGATATATGAATGGTGTGTTATCGTGATTACATTTGCCTATTGAAATACATAAGTGTATATGATATAATATACTAAGGATAATGTGTAGGAGAATCTATAAATGGAAAATAATATAAATAGATTAACAGCAAATGAATATGTGTTAATAGAGGACATCTTAAGATACAGATGCCCGGAGAATGTTGTGCCATTACAAGAAATGCAAGTAGCAAAAGTGATTGCTCTAGCAGAGTATTATTTAGGCAAAAATGATATGAATAATAATATTGACAAGTCGGAAAAAGATCATTTCTACTATGATACATTAAGGGATACAATATATGTAAGAGATGGGATATTCGCGGACGAAAAACGTTATGCAGCAGATATGATTTCTCTGGCACATGAGGTGTGTCATAGTGCCGATCTTAAAACGGTGAAAGACTGGAAATATATTGTAGAGGGTGCTATGTTCAATGCAAATAACCAAAAGAAAATGGTTAATCTAGTGGGCAGAGTATTGAGAAAAAAAGGAATATATAAAGATATAGATACTAAAAAAGCAAGATTTCATGAAAACAAAGTGAAAGATTATTTTTTAACAAAATATTGGGATACTAATCAAGAACGTACGGCAAGGACTTTTGCGATGGATTTTGTAGGCAAAATTGTAGATTATTGGGATAGTGAATGCACAAGTATTCCAGAGGACAGCATAGAATACAAGGTAATGAGCAGAAATGCAGAGGCTATGCGAAGAGAATTATACATATCGAAACTGGAAGAAAGAAGAAAAGATATTGAGATAGAGCGTTTTGCAGAATCTGATAATACATATATGAAATATGCTAAGGCGATACAAGACTACTATACGACATCTAAGAATGGCGAGCCATCATTATTAAATAAAATATGTCAGATGAATGAAGATGGATTTCTTGAATTGGTAAAGACAGATTGTAATCCATTAGATGATATATTTTCTACAATTAAATTCTTACCTAGAAAAGAAATTGCATATACAGTGGCAATGGAAATATCTCAAGCAAAAACGGTGCAAAGAGAAGAACATTTAATTATGTTAAGAGATGTAATGTGTTGTGTTGGATTAGACAAGGATGATGATCTAATTAATCTTGTTTCAGACAATATTGATCGTAGTAGGGATCGTGATGGGGTGACGATAGATGAGGGATAAAATACTAGATGCAATAATTAGTTATAAACCAACTAGAAATGAGAGGAAGAATGAAGCGCATAGAAAAATGGTGTTGTCTATGGTGTTCAATGACTTGCAATACTCTGATGCTAGTAAGGTACTAATATGTGAACACGAAATAGATGGCGGAGATGAGGCATGCGCGTATCCAGAAACGAATAGAATAGCAATCAAGGATACGTTGTTCACCCCAGATGCCAATTATGCTATTAACCTAATGACACTATGGCACGAAGGGTATCATATAGTGGACTGCAATAGTCATAATATAGGAGATAATTATGGTATTGAGAATGGAAAATATTCTAGGCTTTGCGGGTCTACATTCGATGATTTTATTAGTAGAGTTGTCTGTGGAAAGGGATTGTATAAAGGTGTAGTAAGTGTAGGCGAGTATGATGATGTGGAAGATGTAAAGTCAAAGGCTGGAGCATATGCTTATAGCAAATATTACTTAGTGCCAGCAGAGAAAAAGGCAAGATCGTACGCTATGCAAACAATGCAAAAAGTTCTTGATTACGCCGATAGTAAGAAATGGCATAATAAGCAAGCAAAGTCAAATATAGATGCGATGAGAAAATGCCTTGCTAAAGAAAGGGATGTTGATAAAAGGCGAGAAGAGGCAACAGAGAAGATTAACTATATATACGATAGTGCAATAAAAGATATTATGACTAGGGCGACACATTTCTTGACATCTAATGATCCAGATGGCAAGTGCATACTAGATAAGGTATCACAAATGGATGAGGCGGAGTATGTAGTATTTGCTAACGAGAATGGCAATGTGTATGAGGATGTGGCATCCACGCTTATATTAGACAATAGTGAAAAAGTGGCAAATAGGCTAGTCTTGGCAGTAGAAGATTCTAAGCATAAGCAGTGGAAAGATGCCGACTATGCATTAAAGTTAACAAATTATATAATGGGTTGGACGCCTAGCGAGAAGCAATTCATTAGATCTATGGAAGAGTGGAAAAGAGAGATAATGGAGCAAGAGATTGGATGCTAAAATAAGGAGGATATATGACAACAGAGCAAGAAGCGATGATGATATCATTGTTAAAATACAAGCCATGTAGGCGTGGTGATGAGAGCAAGTACGCTACAGCCATGGCTATGTCTTTGGCATTTGATTTGTTAGGATATGCACATACATCCGAACTTAATATAGCCTATATTCCTGAAAGCGCGCCAGAAGAGGCAAATGCAAGACCGCACAAGAATGAGCTATGTATAAAGCAATCTATGTTAACTAATAAGAAGAAATATGCGATCAATATTGAGACTATAATGCACGAGTGCTATCATATATATGATATGTATGACGATATTGCAAATGTAAGGAACGGTGCAAGGTGTTCTAGGTTGGTATTAAGTGATTTTCATAAATTTTTTGCAAAAGTTATCACTGGTGAGGGGATATATAACGGGCTAATTGTAGGTGGTGAGGCTGAGTGTGTAGCAGATATACAAGATATCATACAAGGATATACATCCAGTGAATATGTGATGTGTAAGCAAGAAGTAGATGCAAGAGAGTTCTCTAATAGTGTACTTAATCAAATGGTGGAATGTGCTAAGAATGCAAAATCTCTAAATAGAAGGGCTAGGAAGAATGCGAAACAGATAGAGGAGTTTATCAAAAATAATCCATATAATAATCCAAAATTAAAAGACAATGCAAATGGTATAATGTATGAATATGGCGGTATGATAGAAGATATAGTAGATAGGGTTGTTCAATTCATGACAGCAGAGGATGAGATGGGTGACAATATTATGGACAAAGTATCTACGATGGAAATAGAAGATTATGTAGAGTTCAAAAAAAATAATGGAAATATATTCGGTGACATGTTGACTTGCTTGTATTTGCAAGACAACAAAGATCTAGCAGACAAGATGAGGGGTGCAATAGTAAAGTCTAATAAGGTGCAAATGTTTGATAATGCTAAGTACCTAGAAGATGTATCATTCATGTATGAAGAAATGACAAGTGAAGAGAAAAATATGATACAGGAAGTACAAAAGAGTTGGGATATGCTAACTAGTAGCGGATTGGAACATTAATAGACTTAATAAGTAAAAAAGTGCGAAATTTCGCACTTTTTTGTATGTTTGCAATATACTCTAATTATTAGAGATGTGGTCCCTCATATCAAAATATTTTAGTATTCCACAAGTGATGGCATAGGCAAGTTTGTTCTGATAACCTTCCGATGTAAGTAGTTGTTCTTCCTCTGGATTAGTGAGGTATCCGCACTCAATAAGCACTGCGTGGGTTTTGGATTCTTTTAGGATATAATAGTCGCCATAATTGGCCTCAGATCTGGCGTTAGGAATCTGTGATACTAGCATAGATTGTATGGATTTGGCTAGGTTTTCGCTATTAATATCTCCTTCTTGCCAGAATGCTTGGGCTCCGATAGCGTGGCTATTTGGATAAGAATTTTGATGAATGCTGACCACAAAATCGGCATTTGCACTATCTATTATCTCTATACGCTTCTCCATGTCGCTAACCTTGTAATTATCTGCATTGTCTTCGTACAAGCCATTAGCATCGCTTCTAGTGAGCACGACCTTGAAGCCAAAATCTTCTAGAAGATCTTGCAATAGTAGTACTATACTTAGGTTAATCTCTGCTTCGGTTATATTAGTATTTACTCCACTACAACCATTGTCTCTACCGCCATGTCCAGCATCAAGTACTATTGTGTATGGTAGATAGGGCGACTGTCCTATTTCACTGACAGCGACTATACCTAGGCTAAGAATTAGGCTGATTACAATAATACAAAATATGGTTATAATAGTTTTTGCTTTTATTACTTTTATCATATACTCTCCATAAAAATATAATATAGTATATTGTTTAGGGTAAGACAATAATACTTTTTCAAAAAAATATTTGGGATATGACAAGTGTATAATTAATTGGAATACTTGCATGACTTTCTTAAATGGTATATAATAAATGTATAAGGAGAGCATATATGGGAAGAGAAGATGTTACAAAAATTGCTAATGAATTGGTAAAGACAAGAGAACAATACAATATTGCTAGCGAGGCAGAACAACAATCTTTGTTGACTAAGGGAGAAGAACTAGATAATCAGTTAGGTGAAAATTTGTCCAAGTTGTCAATTGCTGATCAATTTGAATTGATGCATGATCTGTATGATCCAACCAATGTGCATATGAGTAAGCCTGCGGTGGAATATGCACCAGTTATGAAAAAGGTTATAGAGAATATATCAACTAATTTCTTAGATAACCCAAGAAATCTTAATTTCTTAGATCCTTGTTTTTTAACAACAGAGGTGGTTGAGCAAATGTCAATGGATCAATTAATATTATTAGAGAATTATATTTCTAACGGAAAAGTGGCGCATGTTGGTAGTAGAGGTGCTATCTTAGCGTCGCAAGAAAAGCAAAAAGAAATGCTAGGGGTTATAGGTAAAGAAATTCAAAGTTTGCAAAAAGATGTAATGGATAGCGGTGTATTGGGGGATAGAACAAAACTAAGCCCAGAAATATTAAATGAGAATTCAAGAGAGATATAAAAAATAAGCATTTGATATGCTTATTTTTTAGTTTTTTGATTGTATCTATATAGGTTGGAATTATTTCATAGACAGAGATTATATCTAGACAAATGGTATAACTAATGACTGTATTACCTAGTGTCGTAAGATGGGTTTTAACATAAATGTTTTGATCATGGCTACTCCTAATAAAATAAAAATGCTAGGAATATCACTAATTAATCTTGAATTGGAGGTTTTGTTATGATACAATATAAGTGTAATGAATTAAGGAGTGGGGTATGTCGGATATTGCAAAAAATTTAGAATTAATAGAGTTTGATGACTATGCGAGAAGGGAGATGACTAGACTATCTAGGATGGGTACGCACGAGTCTCTATATATTACTCCAAGTGGTAAATTAATAGATTGTAGATTTCCAGAATACCTTGGTCATGCCAAGGTTGGTGCTATGATATATGATAATATATGGAAGTTGAATGAAAGGGAGTCTGATAGTAGAGCATTCAAGTCTTGTATTATAGAATATATGGATAAGGATCAAAAGGTAGACGTAGAGGATGTAAAGGCAATATTACTAGAGAATGCGGGAATACCTAATGAGGTGGATCAATTCAGCATTGATATGAAGAGAAAGGACTTAAATATAGAAGATTTGCCGGTGCATGATCTAGGATTCGTAAAAATGGTAATTAACTCTGATGGCGATGTGAGTCTAGCGATTCCTAATAATATGTATAATTATAGGAATGTAAAAGCAGCCCAAGAAGAGACTATAGAGAACTTGCTAGAATTCCATAAGGTAAAGAATTTCTATCTTCCTACACATCTACAAATGGCAAAAATGATGCAATCCAGAGAAAGAAACAATGTAAGAGATCTATATCATTCTATGTAATTGTATTAACTAAAGTGGACAACAAAAAAATGCTGATTATTCAGCATTTTTTTTATTGTTCGTTCTTGTGTTTTGTAATGCGTCGCTTCTTTACTATATGTATAGTAATAAGTATTGCGATAAGAAGTATTATACAGCATCCTATTAGGATTAGGGCAATTAACTGAGATTGTGACATTGAATCACTATCTACAAGGTTATTTGCAATATATCCTTCCACCAATTTCTGATCGTTGTCATAATATCTTACAAGAGAGAACTCATCTGCAGAGTTATATTCTGCAATATATATTCTAGTTCCAACGGGTGGGGTTGCAATGATATCGCTATCAAAAGAAGGAGCACTATAAATATTGACTGTCTTAGTGTCATCAAATGCACGAATACTAGCATTTGGATGTATTATCTCATAATTGATAACATCGGATAGGTATGTAAGGTCATCTATATTGATATATCCATATTCTCCATTTTCTAGTTCTACAATATAGTAGTCTATGTTGCCATAATTAATACTTGTTTTAGAGAATACATTTATTCTAGTATTTACATCCAATGTCTTTACAATACTTGGACTATCTATTCCATTTAGGAAATATGGTCTATAATATATGCTTACATTCTTGTTATTTACCTGGTATAGTCCAGAGTTTTCTAAGAAATTGAATGTAGGATTTATGATCTTGTCTATCTTGCAAGCTGTGTTATCAAATGCATACAATATTCCGCTAGATTGATCAATGCTGATTGACACATATTGAGAATTGGTAAAGGTTAGTATATCTTCATTTCGTAATGTTGGAACATTGTCGTTAGATTCTATGTCATATCTAATTATTCTATTAGTTGCATCCAGTAGATAAATTGAATTATCGATAGAAGTTATATCTATTACGCTAGTAGCAAGGGTTGTACTATTTTTCTTTATTGCTTGGTCATTAGATATTTCGTAGATAGACAGTTGTCTGTCGCTGGTCACTACTAATTGGTTGTCTAATAGATATGCAATTCTGCAATCTTCTGTTAATGTTATATCTAGTAGTTGAGTTTCTTCTCCAGATATAGTGTTTATCATGAATATTCCGTTCGTGGATACTATGTATATATTATTATCCGAGATTGTGCTATCTAGAGCTTTCTCTATGTTGTTTTCTTTCAAGTACGCTGTATGTGTAGTTAAATTATATACATATATATTTTGATTTCCTA
The DNA here is from genome assembly GCA_015055515.1 of Clostridiales bacterium. Classification (GTDB taxonomy): domain Bacteria; phylum Bacillota; class Clostridia; order Christensenellales; family UBA1242; genus UBA11490. The sequence continues at coordinate 84,908 of SVIC01000001.1, forward strand.
TCTTGTTATTTGACATTATATATAGTGTTTCACCACAGATATAAGATTGTGTCAAATTCTCTAATTGGTCAGCATTTATACCTAATGTGTCTTTGTTATAACTAGTTATTACGCCATTGGTTATAACTTGTACCCGTTTGTTATTTGTATCGGATATAATTAGATTGTTATTAGTGTATTGCAGGTTGGAGTCTTTTCCAAATCTGCCAATCTCTCCACATTCACTAGCAACAACGACTTTTGTGCCAGATATGCTGGCCTTGTCAGATAACTTATTAAAAGTAAATTCTTGAATACATTTTGTACCGCTATCGGATATATAGACATTACCATTGTATATAGTTATATCTTCTGCAGTGGATATGTCGTTGGCAACGAATCTGGAATCGGCAAGACTCTTGGTAATAATATCATCTGCATATTCTTTGTCGCTATTATATTCTGTGAAATCTGTGCGATGTACGTATATGCTATTGTTGATGTCTACCGCAATTAGATAATCATGGGTTGAATTGTTATTTGTATATGTATATACTGCTAATGATTGGATATCTGGCTTAGTAAATAGTGCTTTATCGAAATTGTTTGGCATATCGTATCTTACTTTCCACAAAGTATTCTCATCGCTATTGGTAGAGTTATTGATAATATATGCATAACTATTATTTGTGGCTATATTTAGTAGATTATAGCCTGTGCTGGTTATTTCTGATTGCAGTGCAGGATTAGTGTAACTATTGATATATTTCAGTGTATCTGAAGAGTAGAAATGCGCAACAAATGTGCTATCTGATATGCATGCTACTACTATCTTATCATTAGCTTCTGATATGGCATAGTCATTATATCCGCTAAGTACTGTGCTATTTATTAAATCGGTATATAATCTGCCAGAAAGCCTGCTTTGCAAATTGTATGTGTAGATATCGGTACCACTTTGAATGAATAGATATTGTGATGTAAGTACAACATTATCTATCGTAGTAATATTTCCTAGTATTTTGTCCACTGCCTTTGTTGTCTTGTTCAGCAAATAAATATTGTCCGATAGTGTATAGCATATATATTTCTCATTCAATGCTATCTCTTTGATATCGCTAAGGTCGCCGTAATAGTCGGCCTTGTCATTATAGTGGGTATACACTAGCGTGTCATCTGTGAAATAATCTGCCTGTACGCTAGTAGGGCGTACAAAACAAAATGACACAATACATATTAGTAATAATAATCTTCCAAAAATCTTTTTCATTCTTATATTTCTTCCTTATTTCTACATTATATCAAATAATATATATATAAACAAAATAAAAAATTTCAAAAGCAAAACTTTAACGACAAAAAAATAAAAAAATTTTTTCTAGAAAATTTGTCATCAAATACTTGTCAAAATAAAATTTATGATGTATTATAGAACAAATGTTCGATAAATATTCGAACACGCTTCGCCTCTAAACACATCCATTGACAAAAAATGACAAAATTTTACATATTTGTACAAAAAAATATAAAATTGTACAAATGTGTCATAAATTTTTGACAAACATTAAATTACACATTATACTTTGGATGTGCACAACAAATTTTACAAAAAGTTAAGGAGATGATGATATTGGAAAATTGGAGCAAGACATTATTAATCAGTTATAGGCTATTAGGGTTGGTGGTGGATAGGCTAGATAGTATGGTTAGACAAGTCAGTCTCAACTCTATGTATTACAATAGAAAGGCGGGTTGTAATACTATGTCTCAGATAGAGAAATTAATAGAGTACAATGACAAGAAAGCAAATCTTACGAACTTAAAAGTAATTATTGAGCAATGTATGAGTAATCTGCCTCAGAAGGAGTTAGAGGTGGTTAGCCTAATATATCTAGATGGATTAAATGTAGATGATGTGGCTGACACACTAGAGATAAGTGTGAGAACTGTATTTAGAAGAAAAAAGAGAGCCATAGAGAGTTTTGCAAAGGCTCTGTCTAGAATATGTAGCTATGATTATCTTATGGATAATTATAGTGATGAAGTATGGTTAATGGATATATATGAGAGTCAGAGATCAAGAGATAATGACAAGATAGATGTTGAACGCAAAGAAGCAGTAAATATTATATTTCGTGCATTAAAAGAACTAAAGGCGACTGTCTAGAGCAGTTCATCATAATCTATTTTAGTTTGCTTTACTATCTTTCTAGATGATTTTGATTTGTTCTTTGCTGGTCTTAGTGGCTTGAACATTAATATGATTATAATAAGGGCGGGTAGTGTAAGTACCGCTATAATTATTCCACACTCAGGAATACTAAGTGGTGTGGGATTTTTTATGCCAGATGAAATGGTATCGAATGTTTCGGAATTTATTGCGATATTACTTATATTATAAATATAGTGGCTGTACACATAGCCATTTACGCCAAAATATGACACATAATACCACAGATTGCCTTGGTAATCTATGGCTTCTTCACCATATATTTTACCAATATATTTCAGATCAGAACAATTCTCTGGTACTACTGTAACTATATTGTCATCTGCTGTGGTAGGAGTGGATCTAAGATAGCACTTAGAGTCTATTGTTGTGATGTTTGCCGTGGGATAAGGCTTGGATGGTGTACCTATGATATTGGATACGCTATTTTTTGATACATAACCGCTAACATCGTTATATATTACTTTGTAGAATTCTGGGCTATAGTCTAGTGTGATTTGGACGAAATATGTTTCTTCCAGATAGCAGATGACATTATCTTTTATTTCGCTATTTGCGCTCTTGTATAAGTATGATAGTGGTCTTATTATGCGTGCATATCCGCTATCTGCCATTATGATCTGAAGAGGGTATAGGCTAAGTAGCATCATACATATAGCAAGTATTATTTTTATTAATTTTCTTTTCATATTCCAATTCCTTAGATATTCATAGAGGTTAAGATATATAGATATAAGGGCTGGGTTATAATAGCAAAACTATATACATGTAGATTGTATAATAAGTGATACTATTCAAATATATACAAAAAGTACTAAAAATAGCGAAAATTGAATAATTGTAGGAGATAGAAAAGATGACTAAGAAAGAGGTTGAGGCTAGTCTTATTGGGATTGAGCGTGAGATATATTCTAGACTTGGGAACAAGAACTTGGTGTCATATAACACTGGAGATGTGGTGCATGAGAAGCAAGTGATTTTTCACAAAGATCAGCACAAGAATAGGTGGGTATTTGGAGGCAACCGAAGTGGTAAGACAGAATGCGGTGCCGTAGAGACGGTGTGGCTAGCTAGAGGTAATCATCCATATAAAGATATTAGATCAAGTATGGATGGTTGGGTGGTATCGCTTAGTACGCAGGTGCAAAGGGATGTGGCGCAGAAGAAGATATTACACTATCTTAATCGTGATTGGATAGAAGATATAATTATGGCAAGTGGCAAGAAATCGGCTTGTGAATACGGTGTTATAGATACAATAATAGTAAAGAGTATTCATGGTGGGCTGTCTAGGATAGGATTTAAGAGCTGTGATCAGGGTAGGGAAAAATTCCAAGGAACTAGCCTAGACTTTGTATGGTTTGATGAAGAGCCACCTTTAGATATATATACCGAGTGCAAGATGAGAGTTATTGATAAGCAGGGAATATTGTATGGTACTATGACACCACTTAAGGGGCTGACATGGGTATATGATCAAATATACCTTAATAATAGTAACGATCCTGATGTATGGTATGAGAAGATGGAGTGGGCGGATAATCCATATCTTAACAAGGAGGAGATTGAGAAATTAACCAAAACATTGGCTTATGATGAATTGGAGAGCCGAAGATATGGTAATTTCAGCGGTTTTGGTGGAAGAGTGTATGGCGAATTCGATGAAAATATTCATGTTATTGATCCATTTGATGTGCCAAAAGAGTGGTATGATAATATAAGTATAGATCCAGGTCTTAATAACCCACTTAGTTGTCACTGGTATGCAGTGGATTATGATGGTAATGTGTATGTTATTGCAGAGCATTATGAGGCGGAGAAAGATATTGTGTATCATGCGAACAAGATAAAAGAAATAAGTAGCAAGTTGGGTTGGAAGGTTGGTTATAGTGGCAAGATAGAGGCACTCATAGATAGTGCTGCTAATCAGAAGACTTTGGCATCGATAAAGAGTGTGACCGAGCTATTCTACGAGCAGGATATTTTAGTTAATCCTAAGGTGAATAAAGATTTATTTTCGGGGATAAGCAAGGTAAAGCAATATCTTAAAAGTGGTGATGGTAAGACTAAATTATATATTTTTAGAAATTGCACAAATATGATCAGAGAGTTAAAGTCTTATTACTGGTCGGACAATGATGTCCCAATAAAAACCGATGATCACTGCTTGGATGAATTAAGATACTATATTATGTCACGACCAGATATACCTAAGGTAGAAGAGAAGAAGACGGCGGTACAGATCAATAAAGAGAAGTTAATACGAAGATTAAGAAGGAATATTGTAACAAGGTAGGTTGTTGCAATATTTTTTATAAATTTTTTGTCAGCAAAATTTGAATATATGTAAATTCGGGTGTTTACTATAGCTGTAAAAAAAATTAATTGAGGGCGATTGTGGCAAAGAAGATTGTAAAAGAGCGAGTTACCTCAAGGCCGTTATCTATAAATATTCAAGATGCGATATTGAAAAAAGCATTAGGGTATGAGGTAAGTGAAGTTATAGAAGAATACGCAATGGTAGACAACGAACTAATTCTGGTTAAAAAAAAGGTAAATACAAAGTCTTATCCACCCGACCTTGATGCGATAGAGATGGCGTTGCAGGAGGGTAGAGATAATGGCAAGTATTGCGATATGACCGATGAGGCATTGATAGATGAGCATGATAGATTAATGGCACTATTTAAGAAAATGAAAAAGGAGTAGTATATGAATTGTACCAAGTCAAGTTATTTAGTGAAATGTGAAGTCCCAGGTTGTAGTAGTGTAGCCACAAGTCTGTACTCTGCAGGGGTGGAAAATGGGGCTAAAGGAATAGCAATATGCAATAATTGCATAAAGGCTATGGCGAAGATGTTTGCGCCGAAGAAAAATATAAGAGAGGAATAGAATGGGAAGAAAAAAAATAGTAAAGAATGATCATGAAGATTTTGAAAAAGAATATGTAGCACAAGTATTAGAGGATTTTAGGCAAAGGCAGATTGCTAGAAAGCCATATGATACAAAGTGGCAACTTAATGTAAATTTCTACACAGGTAATCAACATTGTGCAGTGGATGGTAAGGGCGATGTTGTAGATAATCAGAAGCAATATTTCTGGGAAGAAAGGCAGGTGTATAATCATATTGCACCTATATTGGATCTAAGATTAAGTAAATTAAGTAGAGTTAGACCTACGCTTAATGTTATACCATTTAGTGACAATGTAGAGGATGTATCATCTGCAAAAGTGAGTAAGAAAATATTGAATGCGATCTCGTACGAGAGTAATATATCTAAATTACTATCTGAAGGTACGACATGGAGTGAGATTTGTGGTACTAGCTTCTATAAAATAGGATGGAATGAGGCAAAGGGTAGATTGGTAGGTAAGGATGATATTGGAAACGAAATACACGAAGGCGATATCGAGATTAGTGTGGTTAGTCCATTTGAAATATATCCTGATAGCAATACCTACTCCAACATAGAAGATTGTGCATCAATTATCCACGCAAGAGCACTACATGTGGATACCGTTAGGAATATATGGGGAGTGGAGGTAGAAGGCAAAGACATAGATTGTTATACGCTAGAGACCACTCCTGCAAATAGTATTGCAAATGTATATTCTTCTAATATGGCAAAAAAGATAAAAAAGAACCATGTATTAGTATTAGAAAAATATGAACAACCATCTGTGGAGTTGCCAGATGGTAGAGTGAGTATAATTGCTGGAGATAAGTTGTTGTATATGGGAGAGTTACCATATATTAATCATGCAGAAGGTAGGCGTGGTTATCCATTCGTGAAGCAAGTCTCTAACACCGTTCCTAATTCATTCTGGGGCACTAGTATAATAGAGAGACTGATACCAATTCAGAAATCTTATAATGCGATAAAAAATAGAAAGCATGAGTTTCTGAATAGATTATCAATGGGTGTATTTGCGGTAGAGGATGGATCTTGTGATATTGAAAATCTGGAAGAAGAAGGTATGATGCCAGGAAAGGTTGTGGTATATAGGAATGGTTCCACACCTCCTAGACTACTGAATACAGGTAATGTTCCTATTGACTTCCAGTATGAAGAGAAACAACTGTTAAATGAGTTCATAGAAATATCAGGAGTGAGTGATCTTATAACAACCAAGAGTATATCTGGTAACCTTAGTGGTACTGCATTGCAACTATTAATTGAGCAGGATGAAGTAAGAATGTTGACCAGTGCTGAGAACTTGAAGTTATGTGTGCTAGATATTGCGAAGATGGTATTAAGGCTATACAAACAATTTGCTGTATTCCCTCACACTACAAGATTGGTTGGCAATAACGGAGCTGTGGAACTGCTATATTGGAAGGGATCTAATCTGGCGACAGAAGATGTTGTGTTCGAGACCGATTATGAGTTAAATCAATCATTAGCGCAGAAGCGTAGTTCGTTGATGGAGGCCTTGGGTGCAGGATTGTTGCATGATGAGGATGGCAAGTTAAGTAATAGCATGAGGCACAAGATACTATCTGAGCTTGGTTTTGATATATGGGAGAATACTATGGATGAGGCAACACTGCAGAGTTACCAAGCTGAGAAGGAAAATGTGGGATTGATAATAGATGGCGAGTTGCCAGAGCCTAGTGAGATAGATGATCATGATACGCATATTAAGGAGCATAGGTGCTTTATATTATCTAATGATTTTAAGATACAATTAAGAGAAAATCCAGACTTGCAATCTAAGATGTTGGAGCACATAAGACAACATAAGAAATATATTAATGTCACTGCAATGGTGGAAGAAATTAATACTATAGAATAATTAAGGAGTAAATATGGAAGAAGTAATAACAGCCAAGGAACAACTAGATATGTCTTGTCCGGTTAATGTCGCGGAGGCGAGTGTAGATGGTAGTAATGACGAAGGACAATCTGGCTCCTTGTATGGTAAATTCAAAGATGCCGATAGTTTGTTCAATGGTTATCTTGCGTTGGAGAAAGAGTTCACGAAGAAGAGTCAACAGTTGAGCGAACTGCAGAAAGATGTGGTCGATAATACTCCTAGAGTACCGATCTATCAATCAGAAAATTGGCAAAGCGAAATAGATACATATCTAAAAGATAAGAAGTATGCTGATGATTTCGCTGTAGATATTGCAAGAACTATTATGGAAGATGAGAAGCTAGCGTGTATGCCCAATTGTCTAGACTTGGCGTACAATAAAGTTGTTGCAAATAGATACAAAAAAGAAAGTGATTTGGTACAAGATGATGACTTTTTGTCAAAATATATATACGATAATGACAAAATCAAGTCTAAAATTATATCAGATTATATTAAAGAACTCAAATCCAACACTACTCCACCGATAATGATAAAATCTAAAGGTGATAGTGTTGGATTAATTTCTCCGACAAAACCAAGGAACATGAGTGAAGCAAAAGAGATAGTGGAGCGATTGTTCAATAGATAATTAAAGGAGTGATAAATAATGGTTACATTACAGACAGCAGAAGATGCATTGAAGTCGGTATATCTAGGTGTGGTATCTGATCAATTGAATATCAATGCAAATCCTTTGCTTAATAAGATTAAGCAGTCTACCGCAGATGTATGGGGCAAAGAAATAATTAAGCTTGCACCATATGGTATTAATGGTGGAATTGGTGCTGGTGGCGAGACTGATATGCTACCTGTGGCACAAGAAAATAAATATGTTAAATTCACAACAGGTCTAAAGAATCTGTTTGGTACAATTGAGATTTCTGATAAGGCTATGAGAGCTAGCCAGAACAATGCGGGAGCATTTGTTAATCTGTTAAATGCTGAGATGGAGGGACTAGTTAAGGCTAGTACTTTCAACATGGGCAGAATGCTATATGGGGATGGTAGTGGTATACTTGCTACTGTTGCATCTCATACAGCAAAGTCAGAAGTTGTTACAGTAGATAATGTAAAAAATCTAATCGAGGGAATGTATGTAGATTTCATCAATAGTACAACAGGCGAGAAGAGCGCTAATGGTGCAAGACGTATAGTATATGTAAATAGAGTTGGCAAGACAGTTACATTCGATAGCGCAATTGCCACTGCATTAACTACATCTCATGTATTAGTTGTTCAAGGTTCTTATAATAATGAGATTACAGGTTTGGGTAGAATTTTCGATACTAATGCTACTACATTGTATGGTTTGACTAAGGCAAATTACCCTTGGTTAAATGCTACAACAAAGAATAGTGTGGGAAGTATTTCTGACACAGTTATTCAAAAGGCTATTGATGATATGGAGGAGTATGCTGGAAGCACTGTAGATTTCATTACTTGTTCTAGTGCGGTAAAGAGAGCATATCAGGCATATCTAGATACTTATAGAAGAAATATAGATGTAATGGATCTTGCAGGCGGATACAAGGCTATTTCTTATGCTGGTATTCCGGTTGTGTCTGATAGATTTATTGCAGATGATGAGATGTATCTACTTAATACAAAAGAGTTTACATTGCATCAACTATGTGATTGGCAATGGTTAGAAGGTGAAGATGGCAGAATTATCAAGCAAAAGCAAGGATACCCTGTGTATACTGCAACATTAGTTAAGTATGCTGATCTTATCTGCGACAAACCAAATGGTCAAGCAAAATTATCTGGTATTTCTATAAATTAATAAAATTAATGAATAGGCTACGAAGACTTCGTAGCCTATCTCTATATTAGGAGGGTGCATGTACAAGATTGTAAAAAAAGATATGTTCAATATATCAAGAAGAATTAAACATATAGATAAGAGTTATTACATCGTATTTAACAACAAGTTAAATAGATGGGAAGTTCATTCTACTAGTCAAGTCGACAGGTTTTGCTTGGTATCTCCATATAAATCTTTGGATACAAGACTATTAGATTATGTGTATAGAACTAGTCTTGTGCATAATCCTCATTTGTTAAAAGATATTGAAGAGTATAATGAGAAGATTGATATAGATGTAAATAATAAGAGGTCTGATTATATAACATCGAACTTGAGTGATGTGTATCAAGTATTAAGTGGTAGTTCGAAGTCGTATAATTGGAAGGAAATGATGAAGACAAAGTGGTTGTAGAGGAGAGAGATGGAAGTAAATAAGATATTGAAATTAAGTGCAACAATGTTGCAAATGAAAGATGTAGAAGAAGTTTTTAGATATAATGAAACAATAGAGGAATTTCAGAATGATGACTTGGAATTGTTGGTTAGTTGTGTTAATTTGGTTTGTAGTGCTATTGCTACCGATTATATTCCGCTAACGAGAACTAAGGTTGTAGATAACAACAAGGGCGTTGTGTCTTTTGCAGAAATAACCGATAGGCAGATATACAAAGTATTAAAGGTTCTGGATAATTATGGACAAAAGATGCCATTCAAAATAACAAGTGAAGGCATTGAGTGTGGTAAGGGAAATGTAGAGATAATATTCTCTTGTTTTCCAAAAGACTACTCTTATAATGATGTAATAGATGATTTCTATGCGGATTTGACAGAGAGGGTTGTTGCTATGGGCGTTGTTAGTGAATACCTATACATACGTGGCAATAGCGATGATGCTAGTATATGGGAGTCAAGGTTCAAGACTGCAATGAGAAATATAGTAAGACCAAGAAAAGAGGTTGTGCTACATAAGCGAAGGTGGTGGTAGCAATGTATTATGATGATAAAACGAAAAAGAAAAGCGTTAGTTACAGAATGTATAATTATGCTTCATTTGCTAACGGTATTAATACCGACTATGATGAGAAATTGTTGCCTGTAAAATATGCTACATCTACATATAATTACTGCTATCAGAATGGAGCCCTTAAGACAGGGCTTGGTATAGAAGATTTGAGATTGTCTTATAGCTTTGATGATAGGGCTTTGACAAAGAAAATTGAATTGCCTGCTGGTGTAGAGGCTTTGGCTACATACACTTTTACTTGTTATGACAGTACATATGGTGTTCCGTTTGATATGTTGATGGTGTATGGATCGGACAAGGGAATGTATGCATATACCATATATACAAGTGTGGCAAATGTTGTTAAGTTGGAAGTTTCATTTAGTTCTATTCCAATGGTGGCAAACTATCATCTGGATGGTAAGGATTGTTTGATTATGGCGACAGAAGAGGATGGTATGTATATATGGGATGGATTGTCTAGCGCAAAGAAGGTGGATGATGCTCCTAATATAACAAGTATGTGTATACATTATGAGCGAATGTTTGCAACGTCTGGAGGGGATTGTAGAACAATATACTTTAGTGATGATTTGGATCCAACTAATTGGTCATATAGTTTGACAGAGGGTGGCTTTATCAATCTTATGGATGAAAGAGGTATGTCGGAAAAAATTGTTAGTTTCAATGATTCGCTGTATATCTTCAGAGAGTATGGCATAGACAGATTAGTTGCATATGCAGATCAAAATGATTTTCAGATAATACCACTATTTACATCCTCTAATAGAATTTATACCGATACCATTAAGGTGTGTGGTGATAGAATTATGTTCCTTGCGAGTGATGGTATATATTATTTCTCTGGATTGAGTACACAGAAATATAATCTTAATATCAATTCGCTTTTTGAGAAAAAGTATAATGATAATGCAAAGGCGAGTTATTACAATGGTAAATATTATTTGGCTTGTAGGTTGGATATGGATGATGATCTAGTTGGTTGTGAACTGGGTGAATATACTAATAATATTTTGCTAGAGTTAGACATAAAGTCCGGTTATCTAAATATACTTAGGGGCTATGATATAGTCAATGTGCAGACGGTTAATACCAAGATAGAGAGTAAGCTTGTTGTATGTGTAAGACATGATGGTCATTATCGATTAGGTCAGGTATCCAAATGTGGAAATGTGTTCGGTGTTGCTACAACAAAAGTATGGAAATCTCCTATGTCATCATTTGGTTATTCAATGAGATACAAGTTGTTAAAAAGCATCACTCTGTCATCGATAAACAATGTAGAAATTTGTGTAAGAACTGAAGATGTGGTTAGAAAATATTCTATACCAGCGGGGGCAGTTCATACCATTATTCCGAACTTGAAGGCTAAAGAATTTGCAATTGATTTTGTGTCCAATGATATAGATGTAAATATCTCCAATCCGCAAGTCGAGGTGGCTATATTATGAAGTACATTGTAGGGGATAATCATGCAAAGAAAGCTTATTTAGAATTGCAAGATTTTAAGAAGTTGCAATATGATAATATCAATAAAAATGTTGAAAATGATGATAATATAACAAGATGTAGAATATTTGAAAATTCCAGAAGTGTAAGTAGGTTGACTACTGTTAATGGTATTAATAGTAGAAATTATGTCAAAATATATAATGTTTCTGACAATAAATACAACTATTGCAATATCAAGGTGTTGTGTAATGATATAATGATATACAATGGTGTGTATGTTAATAGCTTGATTGTACCTATACATGTAATTGGAGAAGTAGTTATAAAAATTGAGTTGAATTCAGATAGCGAAATCTTATATGACTTGATGGTTGACTTCGTTGGTTTTTCTAATAATAATTCAGAGGATGTTATTGTCTCCGAAATTGATGAAAAAGTATATTGCGTATATAGAGGTATAGGTGATACTTTAGTATTTGTGTACAATTCGTATTCTGATTTTTTATCAAAAAATTATAGCAATTATTACAACATTCCTATGTTGTTACTTGATGCTAAATCTATCATAGATACTAATTTGTTTGTTGGCAAAACTCATGTAGTATTAGGATTAAATGCTAGTGGTGATGTAGTGTATGTTAATAGTTCAGATAATTATCAGAGTAGTACAATTGTGACATCTAACAATGTCAAGTGTGCGGTGCTATCTAATAATAGAAATGTGTTAGGTGTATTCTATATTAATAGCAATAATTCACTAATATATTATCGCTTGTCCAGTGGTGTGTGGTCGACAATGCACATAACTTGGGCTGTGGGAAAAAATCCTATTCTTAGATCCTGTCAGAAGTGCGGTGATATGGTCTATGATGAGATAATTGCAGTGTCGGGCAATAGCGGACAAAGATATATATTGATGATGGATGTAGTACACACAAATACTAGGATGTATTCTCTATTGTTAGGTAAGGTTGATAATATACAATTATATATAGTTGATAACCAATGTTATTGTTGTGTCTCGAACGAAAGTGCAACTACTAAGAAATCTATGAATGTTACATCTTCGTCTATAGTGCTAACTGATATGCATGTTTATTCTCCATGTAGTGGGGCAGTAATCCTAAGCCACGGGCAATTATTGGAAAATAATGGATGTTTTACAGGGTAGATTTATGTTATCAAAAGACGATATATATGGCATAGTTCGTAAATATTTTCTCACAAAATATTTTTCCAAAGAAAGGAGGTGTGCGACATGTACAAATACAGAGTTGATGATGAGACCACGAAAAAAGCACTTGCAGTAGCAAGTGGTGGATCTACATCTAAGGTAGAAGACTTAATAAAAGATCTGGCTAGTTATGATAAACTGTATGATTATAATTCTACTATTCCAATGGATAGGGTAGAGTATGACAGAATGGAAAATGTTGTAATAGACCAAGATGCGATAGCAGAAGATGCAAAGCTTGAGCTTAAAGATTATAAGGACAATACTATTGCGAAGATCAATAGCGATATTGAGGCAAAAATACTAGACCAGGAAAGCAAGAAGCAAAAGGCTGAGGATACATATAATATGTCTAAGGCTAATGCTAAGGAGTATTATGAAAAGGTAAGAGAAGATGCTAGCCAAGATGCATTAAGGAGGGGTCTTAGTAGAAGTAGTATAATTATAAATAAGTTAGATGCTTTTGATAAGGCAGAGCTAGACAGATACAATGCACTAAATGATGAGTTGAATGCAAGTATAAATGAGATAGATAATAGCATTTCTTCTTTGAAATCTCAGCAAACAGATGCTTTGCGTAATTTTGATATTGAATATGCTGTTAAATTGCAGGACAAGATAAATAGCAAAATAGAAGAATTGGAAAAGAAGCAAGAAGAGGTTATAAAATACAACAACGAAATTGCTGAAAAAGAAAATGAGTATAATACAAAATATGCACAATTGTTGGAGGATTTGCAACAATCCAATTGGGACAAAGAGAAAGAATTGATGGAGTATGCAGGAAAATACGGTGTAAATATGTTGTCTAATTATAAGGCGACGCAAAAATACAATATTGCCGAGAAGTATCTAGATAATATAAGTAGTGCAGATGCAGTACATCTATTAAAAAATAATGCTGAATTAAGAGAACTTTTGGGTAATTCGAATATTGATAAATTATTAAAGAAATATTCATAATTATGTGGCAAGAGATATTTAATTTGGCAGTGAATAATGGCTTGTGGGCGGTGCTATTCTTAGTACTACTGTGTTATGTGTTAAAGGATAGTAGGGCAAGAGAGAAAAAGTATCAGGAAACTATAGACAAATTGGGTACATCTATTGCAACTGTGGAAGAAATAAAAGAAGATGTACAGGAAATAAAAGGTATTATATATACCCAGCACAAAAAAACAGATAAGAAAAAAAGTGTTCAGGAGGGTAGCGATGAAAAAGTACAGTAGTTATGCCTTTTGGGTAGGACTAGCAAGTGCTATAGTTATATTTCTAGAAGATATAGAGGCATTGCTAGGAATAGATATCAATACAAAACTAATAGAGAGTCTAATATTATCGTTCTGCGGAATATTAATTGTTCTGGGAATAGTTGTGAAAGATAAGAAAGTAGACTCTGTCTCTAAGACTAATGATACCGATGATAATAACATAGAAGATGAAGGTGAGTGATAAAAGATGGCGAAATTGTTATGCAATTTCGCTGTTTTTTGTTTGACATTTTCTATATATCTATCTAAACTACTAATGAATATTAGTAAGGAGCGTATTTGTTATGATGTACAAGAATTCCTTTAAGTTAATATTTTCTAATTTTAATTTGGTATGGAAGTTGTTATTATTTTTCTTAATAATAATGGGTGTAATGGGTTATATAGGATATATTGCTTGTGGATCAATATTCGAGACTATTGGTATTAGTGATATGTTAAGAGAGTTGTATGATAGTTTTAATTCTTTTGTGCAGTCCTTTGATGCATCCACATTCTTAGTTACGGTCGAGAATATTGCGACAGCAACGATGGATCTTGTGGTAAATAATATTGCAAGCATTTGGTATTATCTACTACTACTTGCATTAGTAATAGTTATAATTCCTGCTATGGTTAACAACTTCTATTTACTATCTACTTGTAATGTGTTGCATCATTATATGGGTAGTAACTGTAAGTTCGGATTTACAGCCAGTCTATTTGTGAATTTCTGGAAGAATGTTAGATATCAATTAATGTGTCTAATAACTATCTTGCCTTTGAAGATATTTACTTATATGGTTGTAATAAAATCTTTCGCACTATTGGGTAGTCCAGAATTGATTGTTAAGATATTATCACCATTTATAATTGCTAGCATATATGTATTGCTTACATCTCTTAGGGTGACATTATTTAGCGGTTGGGTACCATATATGGTGGTAAAAAATGCAGGTGTTCTGTCGGGACTAGTAAATGGATTTAAGTGTATAAGAAAGAGATTTGTTAGAATATTCTCTGCAAGCATTGGTGTAGTATTGACTATATTTATAATTAGTGTACTGGGGCTATTTACATTCGGCGTATCGCTTATAATTACTGCGCCTGCAGCATTTCTATTCATTGCTACATTTAATATGGTTAGCTTCTATTCTTCTACTGGACTTAGATTCTATGTGGATTCTACTAGTGTATATGCGCCTAAGAAGACAGAAATGGTAGAAAGTTATAAAATATATAAAAATGTAATATAAAAGTGGCTTAACAAAGCCATTTTTTTATTTCTGATTAAATTTTTAGAGTTTTTTTGAAAAAAGGGTATTGACAAAAATTATCTTTGAAGTTATAATAAGGGTGCATTTTAATTGATTTAAAATGTTTTTCCATTTTTCATTCTACCTATATATTTAGGTAAACAAAGGGACAGATCGCCTATTCTTCCCTTTGTTTTTTTGTTATTTATTGCTAATTGTTAGCGTTTATTATAAAAATGTGTTAACATACTTGAGATATTTTATTAAATAATACTAGTTGTATCTACTATATGTTATTTGGATATAATATGTATGAGGAAAAGTAATGAAAGAAAGTTTTAAGAATTCAAAAGAATATTCTATTGCAAAAGATATATGGTCACTATTTATTACTATGGCAGTGTTTTCCTATTTATTTATAGGTTTCGTGGCAGATATGTGGCATCCTACTTGGATAATATTTGTTGTAGCAATAGTGTTGGCAATAATTTGCTTTGTGATAAATAAGGTACGATTTGCAAAGAATAAGAGAGAGTATTTGATGGCATTTGATAAGCAATTCGAAAGTACACATATCTACGCTAAATGTGTAAAAGTATCGGGTTGGTTATTCATGTTAAGTATTGCAGGATATATAATATCTGCATCTTTTACGGGTTTGTGGCACCCTTTGTGGCTGATATTTATTGGTATGGCAGTAGTAGAGCAATCTATGGCATTGGTGTTTAAGATGTCGTATAAAGATATATGCAAAAATGTAGATGTAGAAAGAGTCATTAATGTTGAAGAGAAATAAGTATATATGTGAGGGCAAAGATTAATTCTTGCTCTTTTTTTATAGCGTTACTTAAAAAAAATTTTGCTATTGAAAATGTAAATATTATCTGATATAATTTATTACATGATAAATTATAAGGATATAATAAGGCGATTAGTAATAATATTAATAGTGTTATATAGTGGGATGGTGATTGGCTGTAATCATTCCGCGGATGATTTTGTGCCTAATATATCTTGGAATTATAGTGTTTATACATTGACAGAGGGTAAGTCTATTGCCTTATCGGATCTAATAACTAGTGATGTTAGTCTAGATAAGATTGTGTTTCATACAACTAATAGTGGTGTAGTGGATATTAATAGCAATTCTATTGTGGCAATAAGTGCTGGAGAGGCAATGGTCAAGGCTAGGTATGAAAATGTGGAAGTAACAATGAGCATAGTTGTGAATAGTAGCGCAATATATGCAAAGCAAATAGTGGCGATAGATGGTCTAGAAATGGTTGTTGGTGAAAGGGTCAAGTTGGACACATTGTATTATACAAAGCCAGACAAATTAGATGTAAGTGAGAGTATTATAATTTCATCTAATTTGGTTGTTGATAATGCCACTTCGGAGATTGTGGCTGTGATGTCTGGCAGGGGATTTGTCACGATAGAAATTGCTAATAGTATGACAACAAAGATTAGCAAAACAATACAAGTAGATGTGGCAAAGCGTGGCATAGAGATAAATGCAAGAGTGGTTGATTTGGGCGGAATTGAGCCTATGTATATTCATGCAGGATATGAATATTGTATAATCGTGGAGGGCTTTGCTGGATATAGTATAGGTAGTTTTACAATCTCTGATAATGTTGAATTGGTATCAGAGTATGATAAAGCAAATGACAAAGTTTTATTAGTGAAATTCAATGATTTGAATAATATTAGAATTGCTTATGAAGATGATTATGTTGTAGGCGAGGCTAATGTACTATGCGGTGCAGAATATAGAGATCCATCGAAATATAAAATAGGTCTAGTAGATGCAGATGGTGATATTGTTACAGAGGCTGATAAGTATATATTTTATATAACCGCAGATGGCGTAGATAGTCCATATGCCAAGACTGCAAGTCTGGACATAAGGTATAATGGCGAGAAGGTTAATTGTGCGAATATCGAAATCTCAGGTAATGCGTTCAGAATGGATGGAGATATTGTTAATGTCGTGTCTGAAGGCGATGCGGAGATATCTATTAAGATTGGTGATTATATTACCAAGGTGAATTTGTGGGCTGAAATATGTGTTGTCAAAGATGTGGAGATACAATATCCTAAGATACACAACTTAAGTGATAGTAATATAATTGAAATAGGGATAATAAAAGATAGGGAGTATAATATCTTTCCAGATACACCTATTATTGTGCCACATGATGACACTGGTGTGCGTGTAGATGGTATGAATATTATTGTAGAAAGTCTTGCGATAAGAAGTGTATCTGGCAGGGTAGTAATAGGTGACATTATAAAAGAATTTAACATTGTATTTTCTAGGTATAGGATAGATGATATTATAGTAAATATTAATATGGTATCTGTGGGTACAGATATTATTGTAAGTGTTGCCGATTGGTATGTACTGGATATTGTCTTTATGTACAAAGGAAATGAGGTGGTGATAGATGAGAATGTGCCACTGATTGCGACATATACATATAGAGGTAACACCATTGAAGTATCATTTACTAGACTACTAAGACTGTATATAACTGAAGATGTGAGTATAGGTATATTAGATGAAAATATGAATGTTATGTTCAATATAAATATAAGATTGAAAATTGTTACCTAAAAAGAATAATTTATGATATCATATACAAAATCAGTGAGGTGTATATATGAAAAAAGGTTTACTTGTATTAATGTCTGGCAGTAGTGGTGTGGGCAAAAATACAGTGATAGATAAATTGATTGAAAATAACGATTATATAGGCAATTTGCGATCTTGTACCAGTAGAGCAATAAGGGTGGATGATAAGGTCCAAGAAGACGGTAATTACGCATATTATTTTATGACAAAAGAGGAATTTGAGGGCAAGATAGAGCGTAATGAAATGCTAGAATATGATATATTTAGCGGTAATTATTATGGTATATCCAAGGACGCTATTCAGGAAGCAATGAATGCGGAAAAAACTGTTATTAAGGATATTACAGTAAAAGGAGTTGCTAGTTGCAAGCATTTGCTAGGTAAGAATGCGAATATTGTATCAGTATTCTTGACAATGCCGAAGTCAGAGTTAAAAAGGCGTCTAGTTCTAAGAGGAACAAAAGATATACGAAATAGAATGAAGCACTATGATTTCGAGCAAAAGAGTATTTCTCTATATGACTACTGTATTGTCAACAAAGATTTGGATAAGACGCTTGAGAAAATGGAAGGGGTACTGGCTGTATCAAAAAGAGAAGAAGATATATTGTGTGGAGAGGATATTAGTCATATTCATAGGTCAAAAGTAGACAAGATTGCCACAAAGTTAAAACAGAATAAGAAGGTAAAGCCTGTGCTTGTACAGATGCTGGATGGTAAGATATATATTGTAAAGGGTGTAAATACGTATTTGGCGAGTCTGGTATCGGGTATAAGTGTTACAAAGTACTTTGTAGAAAATAAGAAAGTATGTGTAGCCGATAATGCGTATTGGAAAGAAATAATTAGTAGTTGTGAATAAAAAAATGTTAAGCAAAAGGGCTTAACATTTTTTTATTTTCTCTTAACTTTCTTATTCTCTATTATCTTCTGAATTTCTACCATTGGTATGATTGCGATACTGCATCCTACTGCAATGATCCATTGTGTTAAGGTTAGTGGTACTGCACCGAAGAATCCTGCGATGAATGGTATTAGAGTAGGAATTAGTATGAATATTATGCCTACTAGAAATGCAATATTTAGCAATTTGTTATCTAATGGATTTCTGCTAAATAGTGAATGGTTTGATTTGGTGTTGTATGAATGGAACAGTTGTATTAATGCAAGAGTGATGAACGCCATAGTTACACCAATCTCATGATTACCCATTACGTAATGTCCTATGCAATAAGATAACATTGTTAGAATTGTTTGCATTAATCCTTGGATAATAATGTCTTTACCTGTGTTGCCCGCAAATAGCGAAGAGCCAGACTTTCTAGGAGGATAATCCATGATGTCTTTATCTGCTTTTTCACAGCCAAGGGCTAGGGCAGGGAAGGAGTCTGTTACTAGGTTGATCCATAGTATCATAACTGCGGATAAGAATTCTTGGCCAGGTGCTAGTAAGAATATAGTAGAGATAAATAAGCATAAGACCTCTGCAATATTGGCAGATAGTAAGTATTTTACTGCTTTTTGGATATTTGAGTAAACCTTTCT
Source organism: Clostridiales bacterium (assembly GCA_015055515.1). GTDB lineage: Bacteria > Bacillota > Clostridia > Christensenellales > UBA1242 > UBA11490. Next base: position 104,184 of record SVIC01000001.1, read on the forward strand.
ACCTTCTTCTACTGCTGCTACGATAGTAGCGAAGTTGTCGTCGGCTAGTACCATATCTGCAGCACCTTTGCTGACATCTGTACCAGTTATTCCCATACCTACGCCAACATCGGCAATCTTAATACTAGGTGCATCATTAACGCCGTCGCCAGTCATTGCGACTATCATGTTAAATGACTTAAATGCCTGTACTATTCGTACTTTGTTTTCTGGACTTACTCTAGCAAAAACACTGTATCTATGCAAATTCTTATGGAATTCTTTGTCGCTTAGCTTATCTAGTTCTGCACCAGTGATGGCCAGGCTATCTTTTTTGTATATGCCTATCTCTTTGGCTATTGCAACTGCTGTATCTAAGTGGTCTCCAGTGATCATTATTGCTCTCATTCCCGCTTTGTTACAAGTCGCAACTGCTGCTTTTACTTCCTTTCTAGGAGGGTCTATCATACCCACAATACCTACGAATGTTAGTCCTTCTTCTAGGTTTGCTTTGTTAGTTAGATTGCTTGTCTTAATGGCTAGGCCTAGTACTCTTAATGCACTGTCTGCCATCTGTTTATTTGCTTGCTTTATTACCAAAATATCATCTTCGGTAATTGGTCTAATCTCATTCTCATGCATTATATGAGTACATCTATTAAGTATTACATCTACAGCACCTTTTGTATAAGATATGTTTTTTCCTCTAGTGCTATTTAGTGTGGTCATTAATTTTCTTTTGCTATCAAAAGGTATCTCGTACAGTCTTGGGGCTTCTTTATTTAATATCTTTATATTTGTTCCAATTAACTTTGCGTAAGCCACAAGTGCAGTCTCTGTAGGGTCGCCCACTAGTGTATCATCACTATTCTCTACTGTGTCGTTACATAGAACTAGACCTTCTATCAATGTTCTCTCACAATCGCTGTTGTGTGAACTCTCTGACTTATAGAATAGACCTTGAGAGATTGTAAATAACTGTTTTACTGTCATTTTATTGATTGTTAGTGTTCCAGTCTTATCTGAGCAAATTACTTGGCAACAACCAAGAGTTTCTACTGCAGGTAGATTTTTTACAATTGCTTTCTTCTCGCTCATACGCTTTACGCCTATTGCTAGTACTATAGTGACTACTGCTGGTAATCCCTCTGGAATGGCTGCTACTGCTATTGCAACTGCAGTCATAAAGCTATTAGATATACTCTCAGTTGTTAATCCATTTTTCACTATAGATGCTACAAATATCACTAAAGCAATTCCTAGTACAAGGATGGATAATAATTTTGCAGTCTTTGCTAATTGTCCTTGTAGAGGAGTTTGATTTTCTTTACTTTCATTTAACATAGTGGCAATTTTGCCCACTTCGGTATCCATACCTACTGCTACAACTACACCTTTGCCTCTACCATAGGCAACTACGCCAGAAGAATATACCATATTCTTTCTGTCGCCTAGTGGGGTAGTGTCGGAGAGTATAACATTGTGATTTTTTTCTGAAGGTACACTCTCTCCTGTCAGTGCCGACTCCTCTATCTTAAGCGATGCAGAATCTATTAGTCTTATGTCTGCTGGAACAATGTCGCCAGCCTCAAGTACTACAATATCGCCCACAACAATGTCTTCGCTCTTGATCTTAATAATCTCTCCATCACGAAGAACTTTTGCATAAGGCTTATTCATGTTCTTCAACGCTTCCATTGCGTTATTTGCTTTGTTCTCTTGTATAAGACCAATGATGGCATTGATTATTACTATTAGTAGAATGATGCCACTATCTACTAGATCGATGTACTTTTTCTCTATTACAGCCAATATTCCAGATACTAGTGAGGCGATTAATAATACTATTATCATTACATCTTTCATTTGGTCCAAGAATCTCATGAACCAGTTCTTTCGCTTGGTCTCTACTAGTTTGTTCTTGCCGTTTTTCTCTAATAATTGTTCGGCTCTTTTGCTACTCAATCCCGATTCTGATGTTTTGTAATAACTAATTACTTCATCGATTGATTTTGATTGAAAATTTTTCAATTCCATAACCTCCATTTTAATACAAAGGTAGTATAACACATAGATAATCGCTTTCCAAAATGATTTGTATCTAATAACTAATTAACATAAGATTGTATCCTAAATAATATGTATTATTATATGGATTTGTTCATAAATGTGATCGTTTTAAGAATAGAATTGAATATTAATAATTTTTTCTAGATAGGGGAATGATGGAGTTAGCGGTTAGTTGTGTATTATTTGTTCTGGCGTTATTAATAATTATTATTAGTGGGAATTGTATGGTAAGCAATGCTGTCAAGATAAGTTCTATCACGGGTATTCCACAGGCGCTAATTGGTGCAACAATAGTGTCGCTTGCTACTACATTGCCAGAGTTGAACGTGACAGTATTCTCTGCAATGGACGGGTTGACCGATTTGGCTATAGGAAATGCCATTGGTAGTATAATATTCAATATGACTTTTGTTATAGGTATAATTATGTTATTTACTACTAATAAGATAAAATACTCTGCATTTGGTATAAATTTCTATATTATGATATTTGTCCTTGTTGTTATATTCATAACGGGAATACTTAACATCATGAATAAGTGGTCGGGAATGTTGCTTCTTACTATATTTCTTCTATTCTTTATTCACAATATCATAGAGGCTAATAGGAAGGAGGAGAACATTGATTTATTTGCTATAAAAAAGAATAAGGATAAATCGGGAAAGTTGTGGCTAGTAATAATATTATTTTGCTTGAGTTCCTTTTTTGTATCTATGGGTGCGAAGATACTGGTGCAAAATGGTGAGAGGATTGCTAGACTACTATCCATTAGCGAGCATATTATAGGTGTTACAATTATTGCTATTGGCACTAGTTTGCCAGAGGTTGTGACTGCTATATCCAGTATAAGACAGCGTAGCACAAGTATTGCTATTGGCAATATAGTGGGTGCGAATATACTTAGTAGTACCTTGCTTGTAGGAATAAGTGCTATATTAGAGCCTGATAGGTTGGTGATTAATAATAACATCTTATTAATTGCGATACCATTGATTATAGTATCATCATTATTACTTATGTATGGTGTGAAAAAAAACAGATACAAGACAACGGGAGTATTGTTACTTGTAATGTTTGTGCTGTATTACATCACAGTAGTTGTGTAAAATAGGCATAATTGCAAAAGTAAGATAATATATTCTATTAAATCATAGTAAAAGAGGATTGAGTATGAAGAAGTTGGTTGCACTAGTCTTTGCGCTATTTACATTAATATTTATTAGTGGATGTGGCGTAGGTGGAGATGATTTAAGTAAAATTTCAAAAACTATACCTACGTATAATATGGATATAGTATATAATGATGAGGAGAAAAAGCTAGAGGTTAATCAAGTACTAGATTATATTAATACATACGACACAAGTCTAGATGAGATATACTTGCATTTATATCCAAAATCATTTAATTTAGATGCGGTAAATAAGCCTGTAGGGGTACTAACTAAGGAAAAGGCTTATTACAATGGAGATAGCGAAGGAGATATATTAATAGCTGATGTCAAATGCGATGCAGAGGTAGAGGCTATAACTTATACTGGTGATGATGAAGATTTTCTAAAGATAGAACTAACATCTGCTGTGGCACCTGGAGAAAGGCTACAAGTAGAGTTTGACTATGAGGTAGTTATTCCTAATTGCAATCATAGATTTGGGTACGGCGAGAACACTATTAACTTAGGTAATTTCTATCCAGTGCTTGCTGTGTTTGAGGATGGACAGTATTCGCTAAATCCATATCATAGCAACGGAGATCCTTTTTATAGTGAGGTGGCTAATTATAATGTGACTATCACAGCACCAGAGAAATATATTATTGCATCTACTGGATCAATGACAGATAGTAGTGTTGTAGATGGCGTACAGACTGTGTCTTATGAAGCAAAAGTTTGTAGAGACTATGCTTTTGTGATGAGTGAGAAATATAGTGTGGCTAGCACGACCATAGAGGGCGTGGAAGTGATGTACTATTATTACGAAGATGATAATTACGAGAAGCATTTGCAAGCATCGGTGGATGCACTAGTTACATTCAATGAATTGTTTGGAAGATATCCATATTCTACACTTAGTGTAGCAAAGACTAACTTTGTGCATGGTGGTATGGAATATCCTAATCTAGTGTATATAAGTGATGATGATATGGCGGATGCAGATTATATTAATGTTATAGTGCATGAGATTGCTCATCAATGGTGGTATGGCGTTGTGGGAAATGATGAGTATGTTAATTCGTGGCTGGATGAGGGATTGACAGAATTCTCGACTAATCTATTCTATGAGAACAATCCTAGTTATGGAGTGAATGCAGATGATGTGGTTAAGAATTTAACCAAGAATTATGCGACATTTGTGGATGTGTACTCTACTATACTGGGTGAGGTGGATACTAGTATGAATAGGGCATTAGATGAGTATGATACAGAGCCTGAGTATGTATACGTGACATATGTCAAAGGTAACTTATTTTTCAATAGCCTAAGGGAGATGATTGGTAAGGATAAATTCATGCAAGGCTTAAAAGAGTATTATAATGAGTATAAGTATTTAGTGGCTACGCCAGAAGGCATGATGGGTGTGTTCGAAGGGGTAACCGGAACAGATTTGTCACAGTTCTTCTCTAGTTGGATAGAAGGAAAAATTGATATTATTGAGATAAAATAGTGTTCGACAATATAAGTGGGAAATTTACAAATGTGAATTTCCTTTTTTTATATCAAATGCAATACAAAGTGCTAGTATATACTAAAAGGTAAGAGAAATGGAAATAAAGAAGAAGATTAACTATTTAAGACAGAATAAATTAAGTGTGTTATACAAAATATTGCAGACATTTGGTTTTTTTATCATATTTTTTGCAACTAATAATGTTTTTGTATTCCAATCGCATAATATTTTTGGTATACCGCTACTATTTGCATTTATTTGGTGTGGGTATAATCCTATATGGCTAGGTGCAATATTTGCCACGACCTATTATCTTGTGGATCTAGCTTATATGTCATTAAAACTGGGGATTTGTGTCTTTATAATATGTGCAATGATGTTGTTATTAAGTAGGGTAAAAAGGATAAGAAATCATGGAATTATGCCATATTTACTTACAGCACTTGCCCTTGTCCCTTATATAATAGAGAATAACGGCACTATTAAGGAGAATGTAACATTAGTAATATCTGTGATATTTTGTTTTATGTTCCTGTATATTGCACAATTCTTTCTCAAAGGTACAATTAAGCGTGGATTTAGTCTAAGGCTGAATATAGATGAGAAGATTTGCGGGTCGTTAGTACTTGCTATGATAGCATATGGTTTGGCAGGGGTGAATTTATTTAATCTGGATTTTGCAACTATTGGTTGTGTAATACTGGTATTGTTGACTTCATATACATTTCAGTTGGTTGAGACTGTGGTTATTGCATTTGTGTATGGCTTAGGCGTGGCAATATTCCACTTCAATCCAATGTATATATCACTATATTTGTGCCTTGCATTTTTTTGCTATGCGTTTAGGTCAAAAACGAAGATATTTAGCGGTCTTTCTTTAATTGCATTGTATTTATGTTTTACATTGTATTTCACAGAATACTTTATATTTGATTTAATAACATTAATAGTTATAACGGGGGTTGCGATAATATACTGTTTTGTTCCTAACAGATTAATTAATTATTGCAAAGATGTATTTGCTGGTAGCAAGAATAAGATTGCGGTAAGGAATATGGTAAAGTCTAATAAGGATAAGATTTGCAACAAGTTATTGGATATGGCAAATGTGTTCAAAGAGATGGAGTATTCTTTTAAGCGTACGTTACAGAAAAGTCTTCCAGTGTCAGAGAAAAAAGAGATGATGAAGCAAGATTTGGCATCTATGGTGTGCAGAGATTGTGCAAACAAAAACAAATGCCTTAGAATTAATGGCGAGAATACTACACAAGTATTTGATAGTCTAATTGATGCGGGAGTGAGCAAGGGAAGGGTAAATGATATAGATGTAAACAAATATTTGTTAACAAGATGCTCGAAACTGCCAATATTGGTAACCACTGCTAATGATATAGTGCATAGTTATAGAGAGGCATCGATGTTATCGAATAATATGGATTGTAGCAAAATATTAGTAGCAGAACAGTTTGCAGGAGTTAGTGCAGTAATGCATGGCTTGATAACAGAGATTAGTGAGAATATATCGTTCGATGTAGAATTAGAAAATAGAATAATTGAAGATTTGCTATATAAGAACATCTTCTGTGAAGAAGCTGTTGTGTATGAGAAGAGTATAAAAGAGCGAAGTGTAATACTGCTTATTAAGAATGGAAAGATTGATAAATTGGCAGTAGAGAAGATTGTGTCAAAGGTGTGCAAGATGCCGATGAAAATTATCAGTATTGAGCCGAGTGAATTACCTGATCTGAGTGTTGTGATGATGGGGGCTACACCGAATTATGATGTAGTATTTGGCAGTGCGACAAGGAATAAGGCAGGGGTTATTGTTGGTGGTGATACACATAGTTTTATAAAGGTAGACAATGGTAAATACATGCTGGCGTTAAGTGATGGTATGGGTAGTGGAGCAACGGCAAGAGAGACTAGTGATCTTGCAATTGGACTGATAGAGAATTATTACAAGGCCGGCTTTGATAATGATCTGATACTGTCTTCCGTTAACAAATTATTGTCACTGAATAACGAGGATAATTTTTCTGCAATTGATATATGCATATTAGATTTTTTTCAAAATACTATGGACTTTGTAAAGTTAGGAACCCCGTATAGTTATATTAAGTCTAAGGCTGGTGTGGAGGAGGTAAAATCTTCTGGTTTGCCTATGGGAATACTAGAAGAAATTCGCCCTCATGTAACAAAGAAATATATTAATAATTTTGATATAGTTATACTAGTGTCGGATGGGATAAATGATGTATTTAAGAACGATGAATTAAAGAGATTTATTAACGGTATTAATATGATTAATCCACAGGAAATTGCTGATCACATTTTGGCAAAAGCAGTTAGTCTATCACACGGAGTATGTGCTGATGATATGACAGTAATAGTTGCAAGAATTTTTCCTACAAAATAGGTAGAGGTGAGTGTAATGAAGTTATCAAAAATCATACAAGGATTGAAGTGTAAATCAATACAAAATTTTCAAGATTATAATATTGAATGCTTGTCGCATTATTCCAAAGATGTGGTAGCCGGATCTGTATTTTTTTGCATAAATGGTGGTAATGAAAATGGTGCAAAATATATAGAAGAAGCAATAAAAAATGGCGCAGTTGTGTTGGTTGTAGAAGACAATGTTTCAATAGAAAATATATGTGTTATATGTGTAGATAATGTAAGGGTTGCAATGAGTATAATTGCGAAAAATTTTTATGGTAAATGTGATGAAAAATTGCAAAAAATTGCAGTTGTTGGAACTAATGGAAAAACCACCACATCACATATAATTGCCAGCATATTAAAAGAAAATGACAAAAAGGTTGGAGTAATTGGCACAAATGGTATATATATAGGTAATGAAAGGTTGCCATCCAGTTTCACTACGCCCGATCCAATAGAGTTGCATTATACGTTTTCTCAAATGGTTTCTTTTGGTGTGGAAATTGTTGTAATGGAAGTATCTGCTCATGCTATTTATTATGATAAAATTTATGGCATTTTCTTCGATGTGGGAGTGTTTACTAATATATCTAATGAGCATCTAGATTTCTTTCATGATATGGATAATTATTCGCGAGTAAAGATGTCTATATTTAACAAAAAATATATGAAAGAATTTGTGGTAAATACTGATGATGAGTATGGAATAAAATTGGCAAAGTCGTCCACTATTCCTGCGGTTAGTTATGGTATAAATAATCCTTGTAATGTCTTTGCTGTAAATATCAAAATGTCTATTAATGGTAGTGATTTTTATGTCAATGTGAATGATGATATTATTCATATAAAAACACATCTTTTGGGCGAATATAATGTATACAATATTCTTGCCTCAATATCGGTTGCAAAGTTGCTAGGAGTATCTAATGCAGTCATTGAAAAAGGGTTAAAGAATTTACCACAAATTGATGGTAGATTTATGGTGTATAAGACTAGTCAAAATAAGAGAATTATAATAGACTTTGCGCATACTCCTGATGGCTTTGAAAAGGTGTTAGGATTGGTTAAAAAATTGCGAAAAGGCAAGTTGACTGTTCTATTTGGCTGTGTAGGATATAGTGATGCAGTTAAGCGAACATTAATGGGAAAAATTGCTAGTGAATATGCAGATAAATTAGTTGTTACAACTGATAACATAGGCAATGCAGATTTTGATCAAGTATATTCCGATATCGTGCTAGGTGTTGATGGTGGTGTAGAAGTTATAAAAGAATACGATAGGGCAAAAGCTATCGCCGATGCATATAAAGCAATGACTAATAATGAGACTTTGGTTTTGCTGGGTAAGGGTACAGAAGATAAGCAAGTTATAAAAAATGAGTGTGTTCCGTATAGTGATGTGCTAGTCGTAGAGGGGTTGCTTGGAGGTAATAATGCAAATATTACTTAGTTATATTTGTGGCACTGTGGTGGCACTAATTATATCTCCTATTATATTCAAGATACTGAGAAGAATGAAGACGGGTCAGAACATTCTAGAGTATGTGGATAATCATATGCAAAAGCAAGGAACGCTATCCATGGGTGGTCTTATATTCATTGTTGCAGTATTTATTTCATTTGCTTTCTTTGTAAATAGTAGTATGCTTGCAAGTCTGGTTATTATAATTACAGCTAGTTACGGTCTGCTTGGTTTTCTAGATGATTATCTTAAGGTAAAGGGAAAGCACAACGAAGGATTGAAGCCTTATCAGAAGATAATAGGGCAGGTGGGTATCGCTAGCATTGTGGGTGTATTTATTTATAATTTTGGTATGCTTGGAGGCGGTGTTAATATCCCATATTTTGATATAAGTATTAACATTGCATTTTGGATTATCCCGTTTGTGATAATATTCTTCATTGCTGTGACCAATAGTGTTAATCTTACAGATGGATTAGATGGACTTGCTGGTAGTGTATCATTAATCGTTGTTATTACTCTGGCTGTTGTTGCGTATGTGAAGTATATTACGTTTGGACAAGCATCAGGTGTCACGGGTCTTAATGAAGAGTACCTCAATATTGCTATCTTGTGTATGTGTATGGCGGGTGCGATATCTGTGTTTTTGCTATTTAATAGATTTCCAGCGAAAATTTTTATGGGAGATACGGGATCTTTAGCGTTAGGTGGCTTTATTGCTAGTGTATCTGCTTTTTTGCAAGAATACTTATTGATTTTGGTTATAGGCATAGTGTTTGTTCTCTCTGCGGTAAGTGATATTATCCAAGTAGGGTATTACAAGATGACGAAGAGAAGAGTTTTCTTAATGGCACCTTTTCATCATCATCTAGAGAGGAAGGGTATGCATGAGAACAGAGTGGTAGGTCTGTATATTTTTATTACATTGTTTTTATGTATAATTACAATATTAATATACTTACAAAGATTGTAATAATGCACATATGTTTGCTGTAAATTTAATCATATATATTGCCTTGTCTTAATATATTAGTTAATAAAGACTTGTATTAAGAGGAGGCATTTTTTATGGAGTTTGGATATAAGAATGTACTTATTTGGGGATATGGTATTAGTGGTAGAGCGGTAGAGAAGGTGCTTATTGATCTAGATGTAGATTATACCATAATGGATGAGGGGATAAGAGTAGATGGAGGTGGTTTTATTAGCAAAGTAACTAAGAAGAATATTGCTGATTATGACCTCATTGTGATTTCTCCAGGAGTGAGTGGTGATAGAAAGGAACTAGAATATGCCAGGTCTATTGGTATTAGAGTTGTTACCGAAGTGGAGTTTGGGTATATGTTCCTTAGTTCAAAGACAAAAGTAATAGCGGTAACAGGTACCAATGGTAAGACAACTACCGTCAATCTTATATACCATATTTTGCATAGTGCTGGTTATAGCGTTGCGGAGCTAGGTAATATTGGTAAACCTATGACAGAAGTATATGGCGAGAATTATGACTATGTTGTGGTGGAACTTAGTTCCTTTCAGTTGCAATATGTAGAAGATTTTCACGCTAATATTGCTATACTTCTTAATGTGGCACCCGACCATATAGATAGACACAAGACTTTTGAAAATTATCTAAATGCGAAGTTGAATATATTCTGTAATCAAACAAAGAAAGATTACATGTTGTCTAATGTAGATGATGAAATATTTAATGACATTGATGCTTGTGCAAGAACTGTTACATACTCTTTTTCTCAGTCAAAGGCAAGGTATACTATAAATAATGGTATAATCATGAAAGGAAAAGAGGAGTATGTCGATCTAAAGAAGATGAGTATTGCACCAGTCTTTTACCAAGATGTGATGTGTGCTGTTATAGTAGCAGATATTATAAAAGTGGATTTGTCTAAGATAATAGAGGGTGTGCAGTCATACACATTTTTGCCACATAGGTGTGAGTATGTAACAACACTTAATGATGTAGATTACTATAACGATAGCAAGGCGACAAATATTCATGCTACGCAGAAGTGCATAAAGTGCCTAAATTATGAGCGAATTACGATACTTATTGGTGGCAAAAATAAGTCACTTGATCTTAAAGAAATGATCTTGAATATGGACAAAAAAGTTCATAGGATAATAGCATTTGGTGAATGTTCAAGGCAAATTTATTCTAGTAAGAAATTGAGGCCAGATGTTGAGTTCTTTAGATATAGAACACTTAGTGATGCGATGGTAAATATTAGCAAATGGAATACTGACACAGATTGTGTTGTGCTATCTCCTGCATGTGCTAGTTTTGATGAATTTACTTCCTATATTGCAAGGGGAGAATATTTTAGGTCAGAGATAGGAAAATTGGTTAATGAGAAACAAGTCAAAGGTTAAAGAAAGTACTATAAGACCAAACATATTGGATTATAGATTTATATTAATATCTTTAGTCATTGTGTTGTGTGTAATTGGTATTATATTTATATACTCTGCTAGTAATTATTCTGCAAATGTACTTTATGGCGACAGTATGTATTTTGTAACAAAGCAGATTGTTGGTTTTGTTATAGGTTTGGCACTCATGATGTTAGTTTCTAGGTTTAATTACCATAATTTTGCTAGAATGCATATAATTATAGTTGTTGTATCGGTGGTAATGCTAGTATTAGTATTTGTGCCGTTTATTGGCATGAGTGCTAATGGTGCAAATAGGTGGATAGGATTTGGTCCTATATCTATTCAGTCTAGCGAGGTGGCAAAGTTCGGCTTTGTAATATTTGCCAGTGTGTATATGGCGAAGAATTATCAGAAGATGTACACATTCAATGGGATGTTGCCCGTACTGTTAATTGGTGGGATGATGTGTTTGCTTGTACTAATGGAGCCTAATCTAAGTGTTACTATATGTCTTGGCCTAGTAATGCTATCCATGCTGTATATAGGTGGGGTGAGGAAGAAATATTTTGTTATATTGCTTTGCCTTGCGTTACTGCTAGTCCCAGTACTAATAATAATTGAGCCATATAGACTTTTTAGATTGTTTGCCTTTATCAATCCGTGGGCAAATCCACAAGGCGAGGGGTTTCAATTAATACAATCGCTGTATTCATTGGGTGCTGGTGGGTTGTTTGGTGTAGGGCTGTTTAACTCTATGCAAAAATATCTATTCTTACCTTTTGCAGAGAGTGATTTTATTCTGGCTATAATAGGCGAAGAAACCGGTCTTGTAGGCGTAATATTACTATTTGCGATATACCTAATTGTTATATCCATTGGCTACAAGATTGCACTTAATGCAAAGGATAGATTAGGAACTCTTCTAGCATTTGGCATTACCACACTTCTAGCATTTCAGACACTAATTAATGTAGCGGTGGTTACAGGCTCAATACCGCCAACTGGAATACCTCTACCATTCATCTCAGCAGGGGGTAGTGGACTAATTGTATTCATGTGTGCAATAGGAATTTTATTAAATATTGCAAAGAATAGTAAAAGCGGAGAGTTTAAGGATTTTAGATTGAAGGGTGTTGTATAGTAAATTTTGAAAATGTACGTATTTATTACGTACATTTTCTTTTTTATGTTTTTGTATGTGGGAGAATAAGACAGGATTGCGTTTATTTCAAATATTATTTGATTTGTTTATTTCAATTTGATATATTATACTGTAAATATAATGAAGTTGTAGGATATTGTTATGCAAAATATAATAATTGGTGGCTCTGTTAGGTCGGGCAAGACAACGTTAGGGAATATAATTGCAAGAAAATTGTCTTGCTCTAAGGTGGAGAGTGATAGCATTGTTAGTGCTTTTGACAAGGTTTTTCCTAACTTGGGGATACAACACAAAGATTTGAATAAGGCTAGAAAAAATTACGAGCCTTTTTTGTTTGAATTTCTTAAGGGGTTAAATAAGGATTTGAAATATTGTGGTAATAGGACTGTTTTTGTTGGCTCTCAATTTCTGCCAGAAAATATTAACAAATTTGAACAGCGAGACAAATATATTATTATATTTTTAGGAATAAATGCACCATCTGCAAATGCGTTGTTGAAAAAAATTAGAGAAAATGATACTACAAATGATTGGACGCATAAGAGAGATGATGAATGGATGTTAAGATGTTGTCAAGAGATAATAAACGATAGTGAAATTATAAAAAAACAATGTGAAAAATTTGGATATTATTATTTTGATACTTTTAATAATAGAGAAGATGTATTGTCTAAAATATTGCAATTAATACAAAAAGAGATTTAAATTATATATTATATTAAAATGCCATTTTAATATAAAGTTAATGATGTTGATTTGTATTCACAATAGCGAAAAATAAATAATTTTCGATATAAAATAATGGAGTTTATGGTAGATGAAAAGAATTAGCACAAGGGGAATTATATTTATTGATGATGCTATAGCATTGATTTATCGCGAGAAAAACGGACAACAGTATTACACATTGCCGGGTGGTGGATTAGAAGAAGATGAGTTGTTGACGGATGGCGTAGCAAGAGAAATTTTTGAAGAGTTTGGAATAAATGCAAAAGCAAAAAAATTGTCATATGTGTATTCAGATGAAAATAGTATTGCGTATTATTTTTTATGTGATTATGTGGACGGCGATTTTGGAACGGGTCAAGGAGAAGAATATTCTCCAGAAAGGAACTCTGGTTTTTATGAGCCTAGATTGATTAAAATAGAAGACATAAAGAATATTTCACTAAAGCCTGACAAGTTGAAAGAAATGTTAATCGAAGATATTCTGCTACATAATAAATCACTTAGTGACTGTATAAAATTTTTTAATTAATTTTATAATACAATAATTGATGTTAAGAGGTAGTATTCCACCAACGGGAATCCCTCTACCATTCATCTCTGCAGGAGGTAGTGGACTAATAGTTTTCCTATCTGCAATAGGAATTTTATTAAATATTGCAATGAATAGTGATAATACTAATTTTAGGGATTTTAGGCTAAATGGTGTATAAAAAATGAATTATCTGTGAAGTGACCCCAACGGGGTTCACTTCACAGATAATTCATTTTTTGTATTTTAGTTAATAATATATTTAACAAATTCAATTATAACTCAGTAAGTAGTAACTCATCTATAGAAATATTGAAGTAATTAGCAACTATAATAATATTTGTTGCAGTTGGCTCGTATTTTCCATTTTCCCAAAAAGATATCATGCCATTGCTTACATGTAGTGCTTTGGCAAGTTCGGGTTGTGTTAAATTTTTTTCTTTTCGTAACGTTTTTATGTTTTCTGCAAAGTAATTCATATTCTTAGTATACTAAAATGTATAAAAAATTATTTGACATCTTAGCATACTAAGATATATAATGATAACATATAAAAAATAAAAGGAGAAAATAATGAAAAAAGGAAGATTTAAGAAATTTTTGGCAGGTACTGCTATGGGACTATGTGCACTGGCAATGCCTTTCGGACTGACTGGGTGTAATAAAGATGATGATGAGAAAAATTTTGATCCATACATATCTGTATTTGGGATAGATACAGAGTATGTATTAAATGAGGAATTGGATTTGTCTGGTGCTGTATTAAAATATTACAAAGATAAAGATACTGATCAATCTGATATTGTTACCAAAGAAATGGTTACATGGCAAGGAACAGATTGTGTGGGTGAGTATACTATGCACGTTGTTTATAACGGAGAGAGTGTAGCTATAAAATATAATGTGTATGATGCTGATTCGATCATTCAACTAGTAAAAGAGACTACTAATTCAAAGACAGAGATTCAAGTAGATCAAGTAATAAATGGCAGTGGCGTGGATTATGCTATATATAAGACAAATTCTGAATATTATTATGACAACACAGACGGTGGAACCAGTGAGACCGATTATGTAAGGCAATCATGGTATGTAATAGAAGATAATCAAAAATTTGAATATTCTTACCATACAGAAAATGGTTTTGTTACATATAAGGAAAAATATCAGTTGGATAACGATGATAAAATAGGTGTTCAAAATGTTGCTACTTTGTTAGAGTCCTATTCCGACAGTGTTAAGACTTTACAAAAGAATGGAGATGGATCTTTTACTTTGTCTTGTGTGGAAATGTATGAAGATTCATATGGAAAAAGAATTTATAGTGATATATTTGTTATCAAGAATGGTTTAATAATTTCAGAAAAAAATACTACGACATATTTAAATAATGGCATTGTGAGCGAATACTATGAAACTGAAAGTCTGTACAAGTACGATAACGTATCAATAATTCCTGCAATTCCTCAGAATGTTGACTGGCAATTGGGGGAATAAAATATTTTCTATTATTCAAAAAGTGAGTTACTATAATAGTTATTCACTTTTTTATTAATAAATTATATTAATAGTATAAATTGATTTACTTAAAATGGTTTAAAAAATGTATTTAATGTGGTATATTAATATCAATAATTAAATGGTTTTGGTGGGGTGAATATGAGAAAGAGGAAAGAATTTAATGGTTTTGCTCCATTAGAGCATTATTACAAGGTGTTTGGGAATCTAGATATCAAGAAAAATGAAGTATATGAGTATGATGGCGAAGATGTGAATATAGGAGATTTGGTTTCAAATATAAGAAGGAAGTACAAAGCTGGAAAATTGACAGATGATGAGATAGAATATCTGGAATTAATGGGAATGAATTGGAACGGAAAGGACCACTTCAAATCTATAAAAGAAAATCTTTTGCTATACTATAATACATATGGCACAATGGATGGACTTACTTCATATTCGGTTGTAAAGATAGGAAGGGGAAAAGACAAAAAAGTTATTGATGTAGGAAATAGCCTAAATCAATTAAGAGTGTTATATAGAGCGGGAGAGTTGTCTGTTGCGGAAGAATTGTTTGTGAAAAATTTAGGTGTAGATTTGTCGCCCAGAGATACAGAAACTGTATATGGTGCCTTGATAGATTATGCTAAGAAAAATGGTAGTATATCTGATATAAAGATGGGGGATGTATACGAATACAACGATAAGACTGTAAATATAGGTAGGCAAATTAATCATTTAAGAACTAGGGCGAATAAGGGCGAGTTGGATGATGATGAGATTGCTTATTGGGATGGTCTTGGTATGGTATGGGATGGTAGAGAGAAGATGCGTAAATCCTCAAAAATAGAGGTAAATGATGAGATGGAAAAGTAAATGAGGGGAATAATTTCACACAAAGTTGAGTTCTGCCATATTATATAGTAGAGGGATATAGTGTATATAGTGTAGTATTATACTGTATATCACTTTGCACTCTACTTTTTTATGAAGCCTATTATATTTTAAGGAGGCTATAATGGATTCAATATTTATCAAAGGTGGCAGGAGAATGGAGGGCGTGCTAGATATTAGCAGTGCAAAGAATTCACTACTACCGTTACTGGCAGCTTCTATAATGTGTGATGGCTATGTGCAAATAAAGAAATGTACAAGATATACAGATGTGAATATTATGTTGCAGATACTAGATGATCTGGGATGTAAAGTGGAAGCAAATGATGATGAAGTGCAAATAGATTGCACAAGTATACATAATTATTATATCAAGGAAGAGTATTCAAGGAAGGTACGATCTAGTATATTTATGCTAGGATCACTTCTAACAAAATTCAAGAGAGCGAAGGTGGCGTATCCAGGTGGATGCAATATTGGCAGTAGGCCGATTGATTTGCACCTAAAAGGCTTAAGGGCATTAAATGTAAAGATAGAAGAAAAACATGGCTATATTTATTGCGATGGCAGTAATATGCGGAGTAGTATTATTCACCTAGATTTTCCATCGGTTGGAGCAACCGAGAATGTAATGATGGCTAGTGTGTTATTGAAAGGTACAACAATGATATGCAACTGTGCGTGTGAGCCAGAAATAGAGGATTTGCAAGATTTTCTTAATTCTATGGGGGCAAAGGTCGCAGGTGCGGGTACCAGTACTATAATTATAGAGGGAGTGGCTAGTCTACACTCCACATCATATACACCATACCCAGATAGGATTATTACTGGTACATATATGATTGCTTGTGCTATGACAAAAGGCAATATTAGACTAAATGGTGTTGTGCCAGAGCATAATTTTGCGCTGATAGGCAAATTAAAACAAGCTGGTTGTAGGATTAGGATAGGTACTAATTGGTTGGAAATAATGAGTAATAAACAATTGAAAAGTATACCCAAAATAGAGACACAGACATATCCTGGTTTTCCTACCGATCTGCAGAACCAAATATTAGTATTGCAGACTATATCTAGGGGAGTAAGTGTAGTTACCGAGAATTTGTTTGAGACAAGGTTTAAGATAG
The DNA here is from genome assembly GCA_015055515.1 of Clostridiales bacterium. Lineage (GTDB taxonomy): Bacteria > Bacillota > Clostridia > Christensenellales > UBA1242 > UBA11490. The sequence continues at coordinate 121,133 of SVIC01000001.1, forward strand.
TGAATGAACTGGTAAAGATGGGTGCGGATGTAACGATACACGACAAGTCGGCTATAGTAAGAGGTGTGCCTCAATTATATGGTGCTACGGTGACGGCGTCCGATCTTAGAGGCGGGGCTGGGCTAGTTATTGCAGGATTGGTAGCAAAAGATTATACTACCATCAATGATGTGGAGCATATAGATAGGGGGTATAAGGCCATAGAGGAAGATTTATGTAGATTAAATGTTGATATTAAACGAATACATAACAATTTGTAAGTAAAAAAATAAAAGTTGAAATAACGCCATAAAATAATTTTAACAATATTTAATTGTATGATATACTTGTACCAAGAATAAACCAATATTTGTTGGTACATTTTTTGTCGAAAATGACAAAGTAATAGAAAAATAGGTAAAAATATAGGCATGAAATCTAAGAAATTAGCAATTCTAATCTCAATACTTCTAGTGATTGCAGTGGTTGTGGTATTAACCAGCACTATTTTTACTTTGCAGACAGTTAGTTTTAATTTCTTAAATCAAAGAAATGTCTTAAAAGACTATGAGACGTCCGATTATCTTAAGGATGTAGATGTGCCATTTGGAGATAGCATATTTCTGGTAAATAAAGAAAAGTTATCTGCAAAATTAGAGAAAGAAAATGCTTATCTAGAAGTGGTGTCGGTAGAGACAACCTTCCCGAATAACATCGTTGTGCATGCGGGCGAAAGGGAAGAGGTGTATGCTATTAAAGTGTCTGATAATAACTATGCAATCACTGATAAATCCCTTAAAATATTGCGTTTTTGCGATGATGCATACCTTGATAGAGATGGGTATTTGAGACCAATTGTCGTAGATATTGGATATGAAGATGTAGATATATCTAGTATGGGATATGAGTTATGTGATTTCATACAGATAGATCATGTTACTGATATATTGCAAGGCGTGGTTATGTCATTCTTGCAGTCGGGCTACTCTATCACATCATTAAAGGGATTTGCTACAGATATTGTATTAAGAGAAAAAGGCTCATTTGTAGCCGATAACAACGGCGAATACAATTTGTCGTTTGTGAAAACTGTAGAATTGCAAACCAAGTATGGAATTAAGTTAAGTATCAATAACGCTTATGTCGATCTGGCTCAAAAGGTTGCTTTGGGGTTAAAGGCGTATGAGGCAGAGCATGATAAGCATAATACAACTGGTGAAATTATGGTATATTCCAACGAAACAAAACTCGTTGCAATATACAGAAATAACGCATGATTGTGCACTTTGCATACTTGTTGTTTGAGATATGTGCCAAAAATTCTTTGACTATATGTCAAAATTTAGTTATACTGAAACTAGTTAAACTAGTTTATGTCAGATAAATATGTGGTATATGCTAGTTTGCATATGCCATTTTGTATTAATTAGGGAGGATGAAAAGCAATTGTTTGGCAAGGGTGCAGTTGCGGTATTGGACTTGCTTGCTACAAAGGTGCAGGTGGTTGTGGCAGAACAGATTGTTAACAATAATATTCGGTTGTTAGCAAAGGGCTCTGCAGACTATGCTGGATATGTTGCAGGCGAATTCTTAGAGCCGGAAAATCTATACAGTGCAATAAGTGATGCCGTGCTGTCTGTGATAGAGGTGTATGGTAAGAAGATTGATAGCATTGTAGTGGGTGTGCCGTCCGAGTTCTGTAACTATGCGTTGAGAAACCTCAAGGCTGATTATTCCAACAAAGTTGTTATAAAGCAAAGACATATAGATGAATTATTTCAGTCGGTCAAAGATGATGAGATTGATTGTGACTATACTGTTATATCCAAGTCTCCCATATATTATATACTAGACGATGGTGTACAGACTTTGGATCCAATTAAGGAGTATTCCAAGAACTTGGGTGCAAAGGCTAGTTGTATATTGGCAAAGAATAGCTTCATAGACACTATCTCTGAGATTATCGAGGGGTGTGGTATTAAGGAATGTAAGTTCGTGCCGGTAGCACTGGCGGTGAATGGAGTGTTATTGCCAGAAGAGGTAAAGCATTCGGGAGCGATAGTCATAGATTTCGATTATGTTAGCACCTCGGTTACATCTTTTATGGGAGAAGGTGTTGTAGATCTGAAGACTTTTCCTGTCGGAGAGGGACATGTACTGTCCGATCTGGTAGAAGTGATGAATATTAGTTATTTTATTGCAGAGGCGCTGAAAAAAGAAATAATCTTGACATTACAGCCCAATCCTATGGATGTGTATGAGATCCGTGATGCAACTAATAATGTGACAAAGATTAGCGCAAATATAGCTAGCGAAGTGGTGTTGGCAAGGCTTGATAGTATCGCGGATATAATTAATAATATTCTTATTAATTTTCAGTATAGGCACGATATGTCGAAGCCAATATATATCACGGGCTCGGGGATAATAGATATGAAAGGGGCAAGAAATTATCTGTCTAATAAGTTGAATAGAAGATGTATTGTATTAAGTCCTAGTCAGATAGAATATAACAAAGCAAGATACGCACATATGATAGCGTTGGTACAATTTGCATTACATAGCAATATATAAGGAGATGAGATATGGAAAATCAATATGGAGAATTTTTTACACCAATATGTAATATAAAGGTAATAGGTGTAGGCGGTGCAGGTAATAATGCTGTAAACCGTATGATAAAGGCGGGCATTAAGAGTGCAGAATTTGTAGCAGTAAATACAGATAAACAAGCACTATTAATGTCAAAAGCGCAACATAGATTGCAGATAGGTGAGATATTAACAGGTGGTAAAGGTGCTGGATCCGATCCTGAAATAGGTAAGAAGGCCGCAGAAGAAAATGTGGAGATGTTGACCGAAGTGTTGCAGGGTACAGACTTGGTATTCATTACCGCAGGTATGGGTGGCGGTACTGGTACTGGTGCTGCTCCTGTTATTGCACAGATTGCAAAAGACTTGGGAATTCTTACTATTGCTGTTGTAACCAAGCCTTTTGGGTTCGAGGGTAGAACTAGACTGGCAAATGCGGAAAGGGGCTTAAAAGAGCTGAAAAATAATGTAGATACGTTGGTTGTAATTCAGAATGAAAAATTATTGAAGATAGTACCAAAGGGAACAACTATTGTAGAAGCGTTTAGGACTGCCGACGATGTCTTAAGACAAGGTATACAGGGTATAAGTGATCTTATAGTTACTCCAAGTCTAATTAACCTTGACTTTGCTGATGTGAAGACTATTATGAAGAATAAGGGCTTGGCTCATATGGGGCTAGGTAGAGGCAAGGGCGAGAATAGAACAATAGAGGCTGTAAGACAAGCTGTATCTAGTCCACTACTTGAGACTACAATAGAGGGTGCTACTGGTATTATCCTTAATATTAAGGGTGGCTTGGATTTGACATTAGATGAAGTGTATGAGGCTGCAGAGTTAGTAAAAGAGGTTGTAGATCCAAGGTGTAATATTATATTCGGTAGCGGAATTGATGAGAATATGGATGATGAGGTAGAGATTACGGTCATTGCAACAGGTTTCTCTCCTGTGCCATATGTGGAAGAAGAACGCAAGCCAGCGGTAGAGCAATATGACGAGCCTTCTGAAGATGATGATATCGATGAAGAGGATATGCAAAGTTCTAGAATAGAGATAGATGATGCAGATATACCTCCTGTAATCAAGCGTATGATGCAGAATAGAAGATAACAAAATCCAAGCGAATAATGCTTGGATTTTTCTATATTTTAATACTTTGCAAAGTATTAAAAACTCGCTATATTAATAGAAAAAACAACTACTGGCATAGTAGTTGCTTTTTTATGTTTACTATTCTTCATATATGAATAATAAGTTGTTATCTATTATGAAAATTATGTTCATGCAAGTAATTGCTGGTTCTCCGCCGATTTCGATCATTTCATAATGTACGGTGACGCTACCCATATTTTCACCAAATAAAACTCTACATATATTGTTAGAATATTGTTCTATTAGTAATGCTTTGGTGTCAATAACAAATTCATCAGTTGCACCACCATCGCTACCAAAATTGAATGTTTCTATAACTTCTTCTTGATATGCTGCAAATGTTCCACCATTATCATCTGATAATGTAACATATGTACTCATTCCACCCATATCTATCACTAGTATGTTGTTATAATAATTCTGCTCGGTGATTAATACTGGATCTGTGTATGACATTGTTCCATCTATATCTCTTCCTAGTACATAGTATGTATCAGTGCCATCATTTAATAGTCTAATTTCGCTACCTATCATATCCATTAGCATTAAGTTGTCTGAATTTGTATAAGTATTAAGTACTTCCAACTCTCCAGCACTCACAGTAATATCGAATGTTAGAGGATATCCATTGTAAGTAACTTCAATATTCTTTTCGCCTGGTGTGGATGTGTCTATTGTTGTGCTTGCAAACATTGATGAGATTGTATCATAGTCTAGATATATTTCTGTATCATACAGTCCATCTACTGGCTCATAGTAACCAATATCCCATCTAGTATTATGTAGAGATGATTGTATAGCCTCTAATACAGTGCTATGTTCGGCATCTTTGTCTACTATTATCTCATAATAACTCGTATTATTCATATATCTAATGTTAGTAATACTGCTATCATATATTTCTGCGTGTATTGTATCACTATATGTCTCATAAGCATAGTTAATTGTAACGCTACCTACTTCATTACTATTAGCATTGCTTAGATCAAACATTGATTCAACCATATCTTCTGTTATTTCTATATAGTCATAAGTATCGCCATTCACTTCCTCATAGTATGAAACTCCCATATTTTTACCAACTAGTCTGTCCTTTAGGTATGCTAGTATATCGCTATCTTTTGGTATAAATAGGTTGTCTAGGTTAGGTAGTGATATATATCTAATATTATTAATTGCTGGGTCGTATAGTCTGATTGTAAATGATACTGTAGTTGATTCAGATTTGTTGTCTAGATCGTAATATACTTCTATATCAAATTGTCCAGCAGTGTCAAATGTTTGGTCTTGATTTACTAGCATCTCTTTAGTCAATTTTATTTGTTTTGTTATAGTTGCGCCCTCAAGGCTAGTGCTAGTATAATCAAAATTGACATATATCTCTGGTATTGATTCATCTGTTGTTACTTTGTATTCATTGTTGCTTATAGATGCTCCAGAGTATTCTAGATTTGCTTCGTTATAAATCGTGATATCGTAAGTAATGTTTCTTATATTCTCATTTTCAAAATATGCTTTTGCTGTATCAATAACATATGTTGCTTTCTTTTCATCCGTTGTATCAATGGCAGTCTGATCTTCCTCTGATATTAACATGTCTGCTGTGATTGGTTGATATACATATAGGTGATTTTCATTTTCTCTTACACAATATTCTATATAATCGCCATCTAAATATTCATCTATATTGGATTGTATAGGAGCACATATATCTGAATTGTAATATGTATTGGCGTATTCAAGGGTGTAATTACCATTGGATAATGTCTCTTTGATACTATCTACTGCAAGTATAGTTATGTTTGTTTCGTATCCCTCGTATTCTGCAGTTATAGTAAATTCATGTTGTCCAGAATTGTAACTATCTATATCGAAATTATGGCTAAATGTTACATCATCAGTAATTTCAAATCCTCTTCCATCGTTATAATTTGCGATAATGTTTATACCGATATAATTCTCGGTGATAACTCCATCGTTTACTTCCCATATAGTCTTACTTGTATTAGAATGTATGCCAGTTGTTTGAAGATTGTTAGGATCATATAAGGTGATGTGTTGATATGTTGTTTGACCTTTGTACTCTATCATTATATCGTAGTCGCCTTGAATGCTAAAGTCTATCTCTGGATATTCATTTTCTTCATCTACTACGATCATATCTTCTGTTATTTGTACTCTTTCTGGTTCGCCATTTTCGTAATATACGTATATGTACATTTCAGGTATTGATCCATCATTAGCAATTGCAAACCTTGAATCAATGAATCCTATGCTAGTTACTCTATTAGGCATTTCGGCACGCTTAATAATTGGATCTCCCTCGCTCATTATGAATGTATATATTACATACATAGTACCATCGTTATCATATTCATATGATATCTCAATATCTACAATAGTAGGGGCGGATACACCATCTTTACCTTTGATATTGCCTACTGATTCCCACGCTCCATCTACCTTTTTGAATATTTCATAATTCTCGGTATTAAGGTACATATCACCATTATTACCTAGATCGTTGCTAGGATTGCCTGCATTTGTGATCCATGCAGAGCCAGAAGATCCTTTTAATGTATTTAGATCTACAATATCCTTCCACTCTGTATCTGTACCAGTAGTGTATCTCCATTGGATATGGGTACTTGTGGCTTGTATTTCTACTTCTTTGCCATCAGTTCCTTCTTTGCCGGTTAATTGAGATATAGCAATGATGTCTTTCCACTCTGTATCAGTGCCAGAAGTGTATCTCCACTGAATAGTACCATTATTTACTGCCAATTCTACATCTTTACCATCAGTACCATTGGTGCCTTTTATGCAACATAGTTGTGTCCAAGTATCATTTTTTAACACATATAGATTGTATGTGTTGCTATCTAGATATAAGTCGCCTTCTTTTGCAACAGTATCTGCATCTGGTGCACCACTATCTACAATCCAAGAAGTGCCGTTTTGGGCTTCTGCTTTGACCCCAGTGTCTTGGTTTCCAATCCACCAGTTACCGTTATCACCAATTTCTGGTGTTTCACCGTTTTTTCCATCCGCGCCTTTGGCCTTTACTCCAGTGTCTTGGGTTCCAATCCACCAGTTGCCATTATCGCCGATTTCTGGAGTATCTCCATCATCACCTACAGTGCCCTTGATACAACATAGTTGTGTCCAAGTATCATCTTTTAGCACATATAAGTTGTATGTGTTGCTATCTAGATATAGGTCGCCTTCTTTTGCAACAGTGTCTGCATCTGGTGCACCACTATCTACAATCCAAGCAGATCCATTTTTTCCTATTGCAAGAACACCTTTGTCCTCAGTTCCAATCCACCAGTTACCATTAGGTCCTACTTCTGGTGTTTGACCATCGGTACCTTCTGCTTTGACCCCAGTGTCTTGGGTTCCAATCCACCAATTGCCATTCTCGCCAATTTCTGGTGTTTCACCATTGGTACTGGTGCCCTTGATGCAACCTTGTAGATCCCATGCACCAGATATCTTAATATACAAGTTGTAGTTAGTTAAATCAATGTATATGTCGCCATTTTTGCCCGTAACAGTAGGCTCGCCACTACCTGTGTGGATGGTTGCGCCATCAGCACCTACAGGTCCTGTTGCTTTAACCGTAGTTGCAGTTCCGTTAATTACCCAATATCCGTTCTCGTTGATTTCTATAGTAGGAGGAGATACGCTTTCTCCTTTTAGTGATTCTAGCCATTCTTCTACAGTTCCGGTAAAACCGTTCTCAACCGCTAGATCATAAGCGCTTTTGCCTGGTGTGCCCATACCATCACAGCCAGCGATAGTCATAGATCCACATAGTAACATTGCAAAAGCACAGCTTCCGAATATTTTCTTATTCATATTCTACTCCTTATAATTATTGTTAATAATACAATATATGTTATGTAGGTAGTCAAATAATACTACATATATTGTACATTTCTATGATGAACTTTTGAATAACAAAAGTCAAGCAAATACCTTTAATGTAACAATTTGTCATTTTTTGTCGAATAATTTAACAAAAAAATTAGCAAATAGTGTGAATTTCTATTCGCTAATTTTTCTATAATTATTTATTTTTATTTAACTCTTTGATTTGGTAATTGTAGGTGGACTCACACATACTATGAAGGTCTTTTTTTGCTTGCCAATGCAGTTCATCATTTGCTTTTTTAGGGCTGGCATAGTATTCGGCAATATCTCCGTCACGTCTTGGTGCGATCTTGTATTTTACCTTGCCTCCACATACTTTGTTAAATTCATTGACAACTTCTAGTACGCTATATCCTGTACCTGTGCCTAGATTGTAGATAGCTAGTCCACAATTCTCCGACAATTTATCTATAGAGGCTACATGACCACATGCTAGGTCTACTACGTGTATATAATCTCTAACTCCAGTACCATCCTTTGTGTCATAGTCATCGCCATATATAGATAACTCATCTAGAATGCCTACAGATACTCTTGCAATGTAGGGCATTAGGTTGTTTGGAATACCTCTTGGGTTTTCTCCTATAATACCGCTATCGTGAGCACCTACGGGATTGAAGTATCTTAATATAATAATGTTGAATGATGGATCGGATGTGTATAAGTCTTTTAACATTTCTTCTATGAATAGTTTTGTTCTGCCGTATGGGTTTACAGCACCAGTAGGGGAGTCTTCGCTTAGTGGCATTTCTTGGCAAGTGCCATATACAGTAGCGGATGAACTGAATACTAAGTTCTTTACATTATATTTTTGCATCACTTGCAATAGGTTTATTGTTCCTGCAATGTTGTTCTCGTAATAATATAGGGGATTTTGAACACTCTCTCCCACAGCCTTCAATCCCGCAAAGTGTATTACAGCATCGATTTTGTTGTTAGCAAATACATTGTCTATATCTTCTTTTATTCTTATGTCTGTTTCTATAAATTGTATCTGTTTGTCTGTGATTTCTTCTATTCTATCTTTTACATCAATAGAACTATTGCATAGGTTGTCAATGACTAAGACATCGTGCCCAGCATTCAATAATTCTACTGCAGTGTGAGAGCCGATATATCCTAGGCCTCCAGTTAGTAATATATTCATAATTTTCTCCTTTTTTGATTATTTATCATTATATCATTTATTATTTTATAATCAAATTATATTTTGTTGGCTAAATAAATTTTTGGTATGTTGTCATATAATTAACAATTATGAAATATTTTGTAAATAGGCGATATTAAGTTGTCAAAGCAAAAATTTTATGTTAGACTACACTTGTTGTAAAATCAACAAGAGGTTTTGGGATGGAAGAAAGATTTGAGACGTTTACGTTGTTAATATCTAAGATAAATAGAAGTATTAAGAAGATAAAATCGGTGGAGATGGCAGAATATAATCTGAAAAGTCCACACGTGTCATGTATATACTATTTGTACAAGGCGGGCAGTCTGACAGCGAAACAATTATGTGATATTTGTGATGAGGATAAGGCGTCGGTATCTAGGTCTATTGAATATCTGGAAAACAACGGATATATTGAATGCAACTCCTTAACACAGAAAAGGTACAAAAGCCCATTGAAATTAACAGAACAAGGAAAATCTATCGGTGAGGCTGTATGTAGTAAGATAGATAATATATTAAATGAAGCAAGTTCGGGTTTATTGGATGCGGATAGAGGTGTTATGTATCGCAGTCTTAAGCTAATATCAGAGAATTTGCAGAAAATAGTAGAGAAATATGAGGATTAGAATATGTCAATAAGATTAGTTATAGATTCTGCATCGGATATATCCAAGATTGAGGCAGAGAAATTAGGAATAATGCTAATGCCTATGATTATTAATTTTGATAAAGAAGAGTATTTAGATGGCGTTAATTTATTGCCAGAGGACTTCTATGAGAAGTTAACTAGTAGCAAAATATTGCCTAAAACTAGTCAGATTACAGCATACAGATTTGAAGAGGTAATGGATGAAATAACGGGCAATGGTGATGAAGCGGTGGTAATAACTATTTCTTCTAAATTGTCTGGTACATATAATCAGGCGGTAATGGCATCGGAAAAATATAATGGCAAGATAAGAGTAATAGATAGTCTAAATGCTTGTGCTGGTGAGAGGCTATTGGGAATGTATGCTATTAGATTAATAGAAGAGAGCAAGACTCTGGACGAGATAGAGCAAGAGTTAAATATTGCAAAGAAGAAGATAAATGTTACAGCAATGGTCGCTACACTGGAATATTTGAAGAAGGGTGGCAGGGTATCTTCAGCAGTAGCTTTTGTAGGCGGTATGCTATCTATTAAACCTATAATAGGAGTAGTAGATGGTGAGGTGAAATTAATCGGCAAGGCCATGGGAACAAAAAAAGCCTACAATCTAATAGATAACTTAGTATCTAAGACATCTGGTATAGACTATACCATGCCTATAGCATATATTTGGTCGGGCATAGATAAGTCTAGCCTTGATAAATATTTGGAGAATTCTAATCTGGTAGATCCAGCGGTGAAATATGATATAGAGGGATTTAACTTAGGTGGCACAATAGGTACACATGTGGGACCAGGTGCTGTGGGTATTGCATTCTTTGAGAAATAAAAAAGTTGTATATTTTAATACAACTTTTTTATGTTTTATTTAATTATTGATTTGATGTTTTTTAAGAAATAGTCCACCTCTGTATAATTTCTTAAGATTATTATGTTTTTATTATCTTTATATTTTTCCAATATTTGTAATATTTTAGGCAGTGTATTGTCTTTGAAATTGGTGATAAATTGAATAAAATCATCTTCTAACTTTGTGTTATCAAATCCTTCTGCAAGGTCTGCAGTGCGATCTTTTTTTGATCGGTTAATTGCGTTTTGTATGCAGACATCAGTATCTATATCTAGTAGCACTATCGTGTCGGCTAGATTTATTCTCTGCTCAATTGTGGATATATAGTTACCATCTATTATCCAATTGTCATTTTTTTTAGCAAATTGTGTAAATTGTTGCACCAACTCTTCACGAGTTATATGATTATCGTTGTCTATATGATATATTTTGTCTAAATGCAAGACTGGATATTTTAATATTTTTTCCATTTGGAATGTCATGGTGGATTTGCCACTGCCAGGACAACCAATTACAATAATCTTTGCCATATGTTCCTCCTTGATTTAACCCTATGGGTTAAACGCTGTGCATTTTTTTAGTGGAGTGTATGTAAAACGAATTGTTATTTAGAATATTTAATATATTTTAACCAAGAAATTTATTTGCATAAGTGCAGGTTTTGCAAAATTCTTCTGTAGTGTTCCTATCAGTAAACCCTTTATAAATATTTTGCGCTCTGGCGGTATTCAAAATATCGGTTATCTTACTTTCAAAAATATTGCCAAGTGCAAGTTTTCCTTCATTATCTAAACAACAAGCCACAACAGTTCCGTCACATAAAACTCCAAAATGAGAACGCAATCCGTAGCAGAATTTTATATTATTTTTTTCTTTGTTTTCTGTGTTAATCGGCCACTCAAAAATTTCTGCAAAACTTATATAAATTTTATCGTTTATGCGTGTGTTATGTTGTAGATTTTCGCTAGCTATGTTTGTGCCAAATGTTTTGTTTATTTTCTCTACAATATTTTTGTTCAATGAGTTTTTAGCATTTTTATCGCTACTTTCATTCCATAATCTAAATTCAATATAGGTAGGGCTGTTATCAGAAATTTCTTTACAAGACAATAGTACGTCTTTTAAGTAGTCGTCTAAGGAATTAGCATTATTATTAGCTTCAAAACTATGTAGACTAACTGAAATTTTTTTTGCGCAACCAGATTTTAATAAATCTAAATTTTTCTTAAGTAGTGTTCCGTTGGTTGTCAAATATACATTTAGATTTTTTTTGTTGCAAATTTCAAATATTTCTTTTATGTTTGGGTGTAGCAAAGGCTCTCCCATAAGATGTAAACAAATAGTATTTGTTAAGGGAGATATCTCATCTGTGATTGTATCAAATTCTTCTATGGTCATGTATTTTTTAGGACGACTATTTTTAGGACAAAATGAACAATTAAGATTACATATATTAGTTATTTCTATATAAATTAACTTAAACTTTCTCATGTTTATATAATAACAAATTTAATAAAATATATAAACCAAAAACATTTTATCTTTAATATTTTATTCTAATTTATTAAAAACATGAAAAAGTTAAGATGGAATATAATGGCATATGAGTTGGAAACTAAATTTTTAATAAAAAAAAAGAACAACCCGAACACAAGTGTTCTGATTGTTATCACTTGGCGGAAAGTGAGGGAGGTGGTGCAGACGAGCATGGCGAGGCAAATTTCTGGAGCGGTGTGCTTGCACACTTTGGCGAAAGAATACAGGTTCAAATCGTACGCATAGCGTACAATGGCATTTTTGCCATACTCACATTTCTGTCATCAAAAAAAGTTCGCAAACTGCGAGCCTTATTTCATGGCGGAAAGTGAGGGATTTGAACCCCCGGAACAATTGCTTGTTCAACAGATTTCGAATCTGCCTCGTTCGACCACTCCGACAACTTTCCATACATTTACAGACATTAGTATAATGATTTTATTGCTTTTTGTAAATTGTTTTTTGTTAATTTGTGCTAATAAAATTTAAGTTTTTGGGAAGTGTTAATTTATTTTGATGGATTTTTTGTTTGTTTTTTCATATATTTTTATTGTATTATATAAGCATATCTAAGGAGGTTGTGCAAATGGATTTAGTAGTAATGGCTGCTGGTATGGGCAGTAGATTTGGTGGTTTGAAGCAAATTCAACCAATTGATAATGATGAGAATTTTATTATAGATTATTCGGTATATGATGCTATCAGGGCGGGTTTTGATAGGGTTATATTTATCATAAAAGAAGAAAATTACGATATCTTCCGATCAACTATCGGCAATAGATTAAGTAAGATTATAAAGGTAGAATATGTGTTCCAAAAGTTGGATGATGTGCCAGATGGTGTTCAGTTTCCTGCTAGTAGGGTAAAACCTTGGGGTACAGCGCATGCAATATATGCAGTGCGTGATATTGTTAGCGACAGGTTTGCAGTTATCAATGCAGATGATTTCTATGGTTATGAGTCATACAAGATAATTGCTGATTTCTTGAGGTCTAATAGCGATGATGAATTTGCTAGTGTAGGTTATTATATGAAGAACACTCTTAGTGACAAGGGTGCTGTAAAGAGAGGTATGTTTGTAGAAAATAACGGTGTATATAGTCTTGTAGAGAGTCAAGTGGAGAGGCGTGACGGTAAATTATGGGCAACACCGCTAGACCAAGATAATTGGCGTGAGATACCAGAAGATACGCTAGCATCTATGAATATGTTTGGCTTTACTAGAAAACTTATAGATAGACTAGGTGTGGATATTGTGGAATTCTTTAACACCGAGAATTTGGAGAAAGGTGAGTTCCTTATACCATTTGTAGTGGATAATATGGTGCAAGAAGGTGAGGTCGTATTGAAGGTAGAGAAGACTCCTGCAAAGTGGTATGGTATTACATACAAGGAAGACTTGGAAGACTTCAAGAAGGCTATAGATCAGATGATAGCAGATGGCGTATATCCAAAGCACTTGTATAATTAAAAAATATAAATATCTGTTCTATGATATAGGGCAGATATTTTTTTGTGTTCTTGTATTATACATGATTAAATATCTTGACACAAATCCAAGTTGTGTGCTAGAATGGTCGTGCAATTAAATATTTTTGGAGAGGTGTCAGAGTGGTCGATTGTGCAGTCTTGGAACGGCTGTGTACGGCAACGTACCGCAGGTTCAAATCCTGTCCTCTCCGCCAAAATTAGCACAAAATTATTTGTGCATTTTTTATGTAGAGGGCAGGATATGCAGATATGCATCTGCTAGCCAACTTACGTTGTCTTTTGAACCGCTTTACTCGGGTACCCGTCACTGTCGTGCCACCCGAGGTGTCCAACCCTTGGTTGCATAGACAAATCCTGTCCTCTCCGCCAAAGAACAAAAGCCCAGTGTGTACTGTGGCTTTTTTTCTGATAGGTGTGAGGACTGAGCTTTATAAAAAGCTCAACGCGTATACGCGAAGGATTTTCACTTGTATTCTGCACTTAGAAAAAAACAGTTTTTCCGTGCAGAAATGTGTCGCTATGCTCCACACCACATCCTGTCCTCTCCGCCAAAATTAGCACAAAATTATTTGTGCATTTTTTATTTCAAGGATGGGATATGCAGATATATATCTATAGGAGACAAAATGTTGTTATTTTAGAATAGAAATTTTTACAAACTATTTTTTTATTTATGTTTTGTCTTGTTGTAGGTTGTGTGCTAAAATATGTTAAAATTAAATGAGGTGTAAGATCTATTATGGTGGGAAGATACAAGGTTATTACATTGTGTGGTAGTACAAAGTTCAAAGATGACTTTTTGCGTGAGCAAAAGAGGCTATCTTTGGAGGGAAATATTGTTATATCGGTAGGCATGTTTGGTCATAGTGGTGATGATGAGGTGTTAACGGAAGATAAAATAGCGATGTTTGCTGATATGCACAAGCGAAAGATAGACATGGCTGATGAGATTTTTGTTATTAATAAGGATGGATATATAGGTAGTAGTACAAGATCGGAAATTGAGTATGCTATTAGTACTAATAAGGTTGTTCGATATATGGAGCCGATAGAAGAATAGAATTACGTACTATTCAAATGATAACAAAACCTCAATATTAGTGAATACTATCATCTGATAGTAAAAAATTATATTTAATATAGATTTTAACCATACTAAATACATTGTATTAAAGAGGTGTATTAGAGTATGGCGTATTATAATTATCATGCTACGGCAAAGAGAATGATTGGGGAGGGGAAATTAATAGGTTATTATTTCACAGAAAAGCACAATAATATCTCTCCAGCACTAGTGCTTGTATTCAATGATTGCAAGCATGGTGTGATGCCAATAAGAGAATATAGGTGGGGAGAATATTTGTCACTGCTTGATGAGAATTTGATGATAGAAGAGCCTAATTAAAGCCATATGTTTAATATCTGAATAGTAGTTATCTCTATTAACAATGTCAGAATATAAATGTCGATCTATGACATATTGAATATTTACAAAGGAGAAGATTATGAGGATAGTTAATACAACATTGTTATTTCTTGTGCAAGATGGCAAAATATTACTAGCAGAAAAGAAGAGGGGTTTTGGTGCTGGAAAAATTAATGGAGTAGGTGGTAAAATTGAGAATGGAGAGACTGTAGAGTCTGCCATGATTAGAGAGGCACAAGAAGAAATTGGGATAAAGCCTACAAAATATAAGGAAATGGCCAACATAACCTTTGATGAGTATTTTGCTGGAGAAAAAGAGAAGGTAGTTATGAGTGTATTTGTAGCAAGTGAATATGAGGGTGTGATAAGTGAAAGTGATGAAATGAAGCCATATTGGTATGGTTTGAATAGTATTCCATATGACAAGATGTTTGTGGATGATAAGTATTGGCTACCACATGTATTAGACAATCACTTTGTTACAGCAGAGTTTGATTTTGATGAGCATTTCAATATTATAAATAGTAATATAGCAGTAAAATAAAAAAATTCTAATCGTAAATGATTAGAATTTTTTAACTATTTATCCATTTCGTCTGCATTAATTGGTTTGTATATAATGTTGTTGTGTGGATTTGCTCTTAAATTCTCTATTTCTTCTTTTCTGGCTTCGTTTTGTTTGTATAATGTTGCATACAATTCTTCTGCTTCTTCAGGACTTATTTGCATATCTGGGTGTGGTGTGCCGTATTTATCTACAGAATTCTTGTGTTCACAGTAGTATTCATATCTCTTTGCTTTTAGCCAGTTTTCTTTATGTCCTTCATCTGCAGGTTTTAATCCTCTAAACCTGTCTACAGTAGAATCAAATTCATTTCTAAATCCAGTTTCTAAATAAACCTCTCTGAATATGTCTGCGTTCTTCTCAATGCCTTCCTCGATTACTACTCTGTCCATACCTATAGCAGATAGCGTCTTTACTACTCCACTACGAAATACTTCTACTGTGTTGGGACTAAATATTAGAGATAATTCATCATATCCTTTTGGTAGTAACCATCCCTCTCCACCATTTTTCATGTAATTGATTTGCCATTTTACTATTTCAAGTTCGTGATTATGTCTTAACTCATTAAATCTTTCAGAATTGGTTAAAAATTCAGTAGCTATTGATCTAGGGATCAAGATTCCATCTTTTAGTAAATTTTTATATAGCAGTTCGCCCAACCATTCGTTGTCTCTTAGGTGGCAAGGTAGGTTACTATAAGATACTTTTTTCTCTTTCCTAAAACAGTTTGAGTACCAATGTCCACTATTTGGGAAGAATTCTTCTATTTTTTCGTTCAAGATCTCTGCTTGTTTTTCTTTATCTAATACAATCTTATATATAACTGGTTTTGAAGATGCTGATTTTGAAGTTTGGTTGTCTTTGTTTGTTTCGTTTGCTTGTTTTTTTCTTTTCAAATAATCAAATATGTTCACTATATATGCTCCTTTCTGATATCGTGCCTTAAGTATAACATAAGAGTTATTTGATTGCAATAGGGATATAAAATTTTGATCTTGAAAATTTCTTGCAGTTGTGATATGATAGAGTCATATTGCTGGAGCAAAAAAATGAAAGAAAACGTATACAAATATTTCATAAATTTGGATAAATACAAGGAAGGAAATAAGCCTATTGATTTAGGTGGTTTTTCTCCTGTTCGTACAAAGGTAACTTCAATATATTGGGAGTATAACAGAAATAATCTTGGTAGGGATTTGGGATTATAAAGAGAAAGAGGGGAGTTAAATGAAGTGAACCCTCTTTTTTGTTGTTATGGAAGGAATGATTGTTTTCGAAAAAATTGCATCTAGACATTGGTGTATATATGTGGTATAATGTATATTATGGAATTGTTAAAATTATCAAAGATTAATAATTTGTCGGCATTTGTTATGTCTACGTGGGATTATTTTTATACCAGTGAGTATGGTTATCATAACTTGCGTCGTTTTATATGTGAGCATGGTATGAGTGAATTTGTGCAAGTAATGCAACAAGAAGTGCAGTCTAGTAGTACAGAATATGGCTATGTATTGCATGATTATTTGGGTAAAATATATTCATTCACATATTGCACAATGACCAAGGATCTAGCAACTAATGAGAAAGAATTATATATTCAGTATATTGGTACACATCCAGAGCGACAAGGAATGGGATATGCATCAAAATTGTTAACAAAGTTATTTGCAAACCCGGAAAAATATGTAGGAGATAGGCCTGATGTTGTAAGGGCGTTAATAGACAAAGAAAATCCCAATTGTTTCAAGATGTTTAGAAAATTCACAGATTTTAGAGATGCAGAAGATGTTATGGATATGAAATTGGTTACAATGGATTATAATCAAATAATGGAAAATATTAATAATAGCGATAAAGAAAGAGGTAGGTAGAAATATACTTACTTTTTTGTTTTATAAATTTCTAATGGAGGATTTCTCTATATGTGCTATAATAAATGAGGAGGGGTTTATGAATTTTACTAGAAAATGGACGATTAGAGATATTAATGATTATTATAAATTTCTAAAAGAAAATAGCAAGGGTGCTGAGAAGGCGGAGTGGGAAAAGAGGATAGCGAATACATCTATGCCTTGTCTTGCAGTGCCTAGTACTGTTGTAGATATTGTTGCTAGAGATATATCTAAGAGTGACTATATTAGTTTTCTGAATATATGGCCATGGGAATATTTGGTTGATACTCAAGTGATTGCAAAGGTCTTAAATAGAATACAAAAAGATGATAGGTATTGGGACTATTTAGATCGATATGTTAATCTTTGCGATAATTGGGCGTCCACCGATTGCCTTAGATTTAAGTTGACAAGAAGTAACAAGGAAAAATTATGGGAAAAGGCTATAGAATATATAAATAATGATAGGCCTTTTGTGAAAAGAGTTGGCATGATTATATTGATGAAAGCCTTTGTATGTGATGAATATATAGATAAGATATTTGAAATATTAAATTCTCTAAAAGGAAACGATCATTATTACGTAATGATGATGGAGGCATGGTTGCTGTGCGAATGTGTGATAAAGGTGAGAAGTAAGTCCATACAATATTTGCAAGAGGCGAATTTAGATAAATTTGTAATCAATAAGGCGATTAGTAAGTGTAGAGATAGTTATAGACTAAGTAGTGCAGAGAAAGAGTATTTGAAGTCGTTAAAAAGGGTGTAAAAAAATAGGCAATATGAAATTAAAGCATATTGCCTATTTTTTTTATTTGTCTTTGTTTAGTTTTTTCTCCAATTCACTTATTTTAGATTTTAATGCATTGTATTCTTCTACAGTTATTTTAATGTATTTTGTATTTGTTGAATCTGTGCTAATACTCTTTTTGCTAAGTATGGCGGTAGTACATAGTAGGGCAAGGGCTACCAAACACATAGTCCAGAATATTTGGTTTATGCCATTGATTGCTATAATCTCAAAAAAACATATATTGATAGTTATTAATACATCTATAATAATTACGATCACATATGTTGTAATTTGAAGAGGTAGTAATTGTTTTCCAAGTCTTAGATGTAGTGATATAATAATGCAAAAAAGTATAGTTGTCATTGCTAGTATAATAGTAAAATTGTTAAATGCTAGCGTTGTGGTGAAGTTAGACCAATAAATAATAATTGCTAATAGTGAAGATATAAGTAGTAGTGAAATACTGATAATAGATATTGTCTTATTTTTGTTATACATATTCAAAGCATTAATACAGAATACTCCTGATATAGCAAGTGTTGCAAGAGATAGGATGATATATAGTGTAGTACCTGTAAATACATCCAGACCAAATATTGCACATATAAGTATTAGTATTGGTATTGCTATAAAACAAATAGTGCAAATTGTTAATATTTTTTTAATTTTTTCTATCATATTTTGTTCTCCTTTTTTATATTTTATCAAAATACTATATTATTATACAAATAAATAAAATAATAAAAATTTTTAATAAAACATGGTTAAAATAGTATAAAACATAATAAAAAAGAAATAATTAAATAACAAAAAATTAAGGAGAAATTATGGAATTAAAAGATAGTAAGACATTTAAGAATTTGGCTCGTGCATTTGCTGCAGAGTGTCAAGCAAGGACAAGATATGAATTTGTAGAGTATGGGTTCAGGTATAATGGATATAAGGCTATTGCAAGTCTTATAGACAAGATTGCTTATCAAGAATTTAATCACGCAAGAATGCTGTACACTAAGATCCAAGAAGCAAATCCAGATGAGATAAAAGATATAGAGATATGCTCAGGTTTTCCATTTAAGGAGAAATGGGATATGGAAGAGAATTTAAGACTTCTTGCAGAAGATGAGGCTGATGAGGCTGATGCATATACTGAATTTATTGCTGTAGCAGAGGAAGAGGGTTTTGATGATATTGCGAAATTATTCAAACAAATCAAGACTGTAGAATTAAGACACAAAGAAATATTTATGGAAATATATGACCAATTCAAGAAGAAGAAATTATATAAGAAGACAACTAAGACCATATGGGTTTGCCCTGATTGTGGGTATGTAGGCGAGAGTAAAGAAGCGTGGGAAAAGTGTCCTTTGTGCGAGGCTGAACAGGGTGTGTGCTATATTAGTTTAGAACAAGGATATTTGGTATAAATTGATAAAAAATGGGCAAATGTTAAATTTGCTCATTTTTGTAATAAAATATGGGTTTATGACAAAAACTCGATAATGTCTGACAATACTATATCTTTATTTGTCTCATTTAGCAATTCATGTCTTGCATTTTCGTAACTTTTGATTTTTGCATTTTTGCCTTTTTTGATATATGTTCTATATAACTTCTCTATCTGTTTTCCTTTTTCTCCCACAGGGTCTGCAGTGCCATATATTAATAGTATTTTTGTATCTTTTTCAATATCATTTATTCCTTTATTTAACTTACCCATGTTTCTAAATAACGAAGAGTAGAATGATACAGGAAAGGGTGTACCACAGAATTTATCTGCCTTGTATTTATTCCACACAGCCTCGTCTCTAGACAGCCAGTTGCCGTTTTCAAAACCTTTGGCGTAATTCTTAAAACTCATATTCTCTATCATAGTTGCTTTGCCGTGTTTGCCGTTCTTCCATTTAGTTAACTTTGCAACAATTCTACCAAATTTCATTATTAGATTATCACCATTTGTTGTGCCACAGATGATGACTTTTTTTGCTACGTGACACACTTGGATATACTTCTGTGTAATGAATGATCCGTAGGAATGTCCGAATACAAATAGTGGCAAATTAGGATAATTTTCTTCTATATATTTTGTCACAATTATTTGGTCTTGGACTGTCTCCGAAAATATATCGCCATTACTTACTCCAAGGTGTTTTTCATCTATTGCTGTTTTGCCATGACCACGAAGATCGGATGCAATTGCAATATATCCTTCCTTGTTAAAATATTTGCAAGCCTCATCATATCTTCCTGCATGTTCTTGCATGCCATGTATTATTTGGATTACACCTATAGGTTTCTTTACTTCATCATATACATAAGTATTGAGTTCTAGATTGTCAAATGATCTTATTTTTATCTCTTTCATTTCTTACTCCTCTTTGCGTGGTATAAGGTGGTTGCTACTGCATCTTCCCACTTTGTAAATAAATTATCTCTATTGTATCTAGTTATTGCTGGCTTGTATATATTTTTTACTTTATATAGTTTTGTAATGTCTTGCATTGTCATTATTTTTTTAGCTAAGGCAACCATATATATTGCTCCTAGTGCAGTGCTTTCTACTTGATAACTTTTAATTACATTTCTCTGTATCATGTTTGATTGAAATTGCAGTAAGAATTCGTTCTTGCTACCGCCACCATCTACATGTAGTTCTTTGACACTTATTGTTCTGTCTGCCATTGTTCTGATAATGGAGTAGGTGTTGTATGCTATTGATTCAATACATGCTCTTATAATATGAGCTTTGTTAGTTGCTAGTGTCATGCCAGTAATAGATCCCTTTGCAAAACTATCCCAATATGGTGCACCAAGGCCGGTAAAAGCGGGAACGAAGTATACACCATCATTGTCTGGTATGCTATTGCATATATCAGATGTCTCTCTCACATCATCATATAAGTTTAGGTTGTATTTTAGCCAGTTAATTGCATTGCATGCTGAGAACACACTGCCTTCTAGGGCATAAATTGTTCTTCCGTTAATAGTGTATCCTATGGTGCATAGAGTGGTTTTGCTTTTTACTCGTTCTTCGCCTGTATTCATAAGTATAAAGCATCCTGTGCCATAGGTTGCCTTTGTCATGCCTTTTCTAAGGCAGGCCTGACCAAATAGACTTGCTTGTTGGTCACCAATTATTCCACATAACTCGAAGTTGTAATCTAGGCACTTGCCTATAACATCATTACACGATACAACATCTGCTAGTGCGTGCCTAGGAATATTGAAATAGTTAAGCAAATCACTATCCCAGTCTAGATTATCAATATTAAACAGCATTGTTCTGGATGCGTTTGTTGTATCGGTTACAAATTTACCAGTTAGTTTGAATGCAAGATAGCTATCTATTGTACCTATGCAAAGTTGCTTTTTATCGAGTAATTCCTTTGCTTTTGGGACATTATCAATTATCCATTTCATCTTGCTGGCACTAAAATATGCATCTGCGATTAAGCCTGTTTTGTTTTTTATCTTCCTTACAATATTTTTAGGTAATGACTCAATATATTTTGCGGTTCTTCTGCATTGCCATACGATTGCTCTGTATATTGGATTGCCTGTTGTTTTGTCCCATGCCACGACCGTTTCGCGCTGGTTTGTGATACCTATGCCAAGTATCTCATTTTGGCTTATTTTAGCGTTTTGTAGCAAGTCATCAAGTGTTTTTTTCTGGCTATTCCATATCTCAGTTGCATCCTGTTCTACCCATCCAGTCTTAGGATAAAACTGCTTAAATGGCATCTGCTCGGTATGAACGATTTCATTTGTTTTCGTATCGTACAATATTGAACGCAGACTGGTTGTTCCTTCATCCAAGGCTATAATATATCTTTTTTCCATATTCTCACTCCTATACTAATAATATAATACCATATTACAAAAAATATAAAAAGCGAAATTAGGATAATAAAAATTGACATATTTTATATAAATTATTACAATCATAGTAATATATAAATATTGGTGGAGTGGAGATGACAAAAGATATCTATGATATAGCTATAATAGGCGCTGGTGTTGTGGGCGTGAGTATATTCAATGATTTGGCTAGATGTGGTGTAAGGGTAGTATTATTAGAAAAAGAATTGGATGTGTCTACTGGTACAACCAAGGCAAATAGCGGAATAATTCATGCAGGCTTTGATGCGGAGCCTGGAACATTAAAAGCAAAGCTGAATGTAGCTGGTAATGCAATGTTTCCAGAGATTTGTAAGAGGTTACATGTGCCTCTTAATAAATGCGGTGCATATGTTGTTGGTGCAAGTGAGGATGCAGTAGATGCATTAATTCTAAAAGCAAAAAAGAATGGCGTTGCAGGTGTAAAAAAACTAGGAAGGAAGGAATTATTGACACTTTTGCCTAGTATTACGGAAAATATAAAGTATGGTTTGTTTGCGGAAAATAGTTATATAATAGAGCCATATTTCTATACCATTTGCCTGGCAGAAGAAGCAGTTATTAATGGTGGAGATTTGTTCTTGGGCTATATTGCAAAGAAGATCACTAAGAAGGCGGAATATTTCGTTATATCAGATGGCAAAAAAGATGTATGTGCAAAGTGTATTATAAATAGTGCTGGATCGCAATACAATAATGTTGCGAAGATGTTAAAGGCAGAACAATATAAGATTGAATATAGGCGTGGCGAATATTATGTTCTGGATCATAGTGAGAAGGATATAGTGACATCTACAATATTTCCATTGCCGGACAAGATGGGTAAGGGGGTCTTAGTTACACCCACTGTTAGTGGTAACATATTGGTTGGCCCTACTAGTTATGTATCGGAAGATGATACCAAGACTACTGATTTTGGATTGAATGATATTAGGCAAAAAGTATCTAATATGTTAACAAATGTCAATCTAGGAAAAACAATTAGGGTGTTCTCTGGTATAAGGTCAGTGATAGGGCATGATTTCGTGATAGAGCGTAGTAAAAAAGTGCCAGGAGTTATTAATATTGCGGGTATTTGTTCACCAGGCCTAAGTAGTGCTCCTGCGATATCAAGATATGTTATGCAATTACTGGGTGTGCAATATAAGCCAATGGCAAATTGTAAAAGGATAAAACCTTATACTAGGCTTAGCGATATGTCTAATTCTGCAAAGAACAAATTAATCGCTGAAAATAGCGATTATGGCAAGATTGTATGTAAATGTGAAGGCATAACCGTGGGCGAGATTAAGGATGCTATAAATAGACCAATAAGGCCCATAACTATGGATGGAATAAAGCGTAGGATTAGACCTGGAATGGGAAGGTGTCAAGGCGGGTTCTGCAATGATAAGGTCGCTATGCTTATAGCAAAAGAAAATGGTATACGCCTAGAAGATGTTGTCAAGGAAAAAAGTGGTGGCAGGTATATTGTAGGCAATGTATCTAGCAAAGGAGTGAGGTAATGAAGTACGATGTCATAGTCATAGGCGGTGGTCCTGCTGGTATGTCGGCGGGATTAGAGAGTGCCAGGAATGGTAGCAAGACACTAATTATAGAGAGAAATCCATATCTAGGCGGAATATTAAAGCAGTGCATTCACAATGGCTTTGGCTTGCATTATTTCAAGGAAGAATTTACGGGACCAGAATATGCGAAGAAATTTATATCAATGGTTGCTAAAGAGCCAAAGTTAGATGTTATGACCAATACCTTTGTTACTGGTATTGATGGAACAAATGTAGAAATAATGAATGAGAATGGTGCTGGTAAATTAACCTGCAAGGCACTAGTGCTTGCTATGGGGTGCAGAGAACGAACGGCTGGTAATATTCTTCTTACTGGATCACGTCCTGCTGGCGTATATACTGCAGGCGAGGCACAAAGGCTAGTTAATATATTAGGAAAAATGCCTGGAAAAGAGGTTGTGATACTAGGTAGTGGTGACATAGGGCTTATTATGGCTAGAAGGTTAACTATGCAAGGAGCAAAGGTCAAGGCTGTGTTAGAGATCAATTCTACTACAAGTGGACTAAGGCGTAATGTAGTGCAGTGTCTAGATGATTTCGGTATTCCATTATTACTTAATACTTCCATATTCGAAGTCGTGGGGAAAGACAGAGTAGAAGGTGTGTGGTATGGCAAGGTAGATGAGAAGTACAATAAGTTGGTAAAAACTAAGAAATTTATGAAATGCGACACTATTATACTATCTGTAGGCTTAGTTCCAGAGACTGATCTTGTGGACATGCCGTTGTCAAGAGTGACAAAGAGTGTTAGTGTGGATAATTATCTTATGACAGAGAAGGATGGCGTATTTGCTTGTGGCAATTTCTTGCATGTGCATGATCTGGTTGATAACGTGTCATTAGAGTCGGCGATGGCGGGGAAATTTGCTAGTATGTATGCGAAGGGTAAGTTAATTAAATCGACAGCATTTAACTTGGTATCGGGTGCTGGTATAAGTTACGTTATTCCATCCAAAGTGTACAATGTAGAAGATAAGATACAGATTAGATTTAGGATCAAGCAGAAGGTAACAAAGACAAATTTTGTTATAAAGAATGCCAAGGGTGAGTTGTTAGCAAAAAAATATGTGTTAGCATCCCTTCCTGGTGAGATGCAGACTATGGAGATAGATGGCAAATTAATTAAAAGCGATATTACTGTATCGGTGGAGGGGTTATGAAATTAATATGTATTATGTGTCCTATGGGCTGTGAGTTGACAGTAACAAAAGAAAAAAATGGCGATGTAAAAGTATCTGGCAATACCTGCATTAGAGGAGAGGTGTATGGCAAGGAAGAAGTGACTGCACCGAAGAGAATGCTGACAGCTCTAGTTAAGACTGATATGGGTGTTCTTCCGGTAAAGACTACGAAGCCAATTCCGAAGTCAATGGTGTTTGCTGTGAACGATGAAATAGGTAAATTGAGGTTAAAAAAGGCTAAATCGGGAGATAAGATAATCAAAAATGTGCTAAATACCGGTGCTGATATAATAGTGACTGGTGATTATGTGCAGTACGATTTGTAGTCGGAAATAAAATAACAAAACTATTGCGAAAAAAAATAAGTTATGGTATACTTGCGACATGGATATAAGAAATAGTATTATAAGAGAAATAAAATATAAAGTAGAAAATATTAATTTTAATGATTTATTAATAGAGAGTGTAAGTGCAGACAAGGGAGATTATTGCTTGCCTTGTTTTGCTATGGCAAAGGAATTAAAAGAAAATCCTAATAAGATCGCCAACGATATTTCTTCCACAGTAAATGTGGGTGGAATTGTGGAAAAGTGCGAAGTTGTAGGCGGTTATGTAAATTTCTTTCTAAATAGAGATGTGGTTTCTGCCGAGATAATAAAAGATATTCTAGCAGATAGTATGCAGTATACAGATGGCGATGGTAAGACTATATGTATAGACTATTCTTCTGTAAACTTAGCAAAATATATGCACATAGGACACTTAAAAAATACAATTATTGGTGAGAGTATAGCACGTATTTGTGAGGCATTGGGCTACAAAGTGATTAGGATCAACTATATTGGAGACTATGGTACACCATTTGGTAAGATTATTGCTGGATATGAGATGTGGGGCAATAAGGCCGATGTGGATAAGCGTGGAATTGATGCTTTGCAAGAATTGTATGTGAAGTTCAACCAAGAGGCACAGAATGATCCAACACTAGATGATAAGGCTCGTGAGATATTCAAGCAGATA
The DNA here is from genome assembly GCA_015055515.1 of Clostridiales bacterium. Lineage (GTDB taxonomy): Bacteria > Bacillota > Clostridia > Christensenellales > UBA1242 > UBA11490. Next base: position 146,833 of record SVIC01000001.1, read on the forward strand.
GAGATGAAAGATCCTCACTACTATGCAATCTATCAATGGGTAATAGATATAGCGGTAAAAGAGGCAGAAAGGCTACTTGGAATACTAGGTATTAAGTTCGATTCTTGGCGTGGTGAGTCCTATTATAGTGAGAAGTTGGATGATGTAGTAGGCTATTTGCAGAACAAGGGTCTTACTAAGGTAAGCGAGGGTGCATTAGTAGTAGATTTAGAAGATTACGATATGCCACCATGTCTAATTAGGCGTAGTGATGGTGCTAGCCTATATGCTACTCGTGATATTGCTGCAGCAATAGATAGATATAATACATATCATTTTGATCAGATGTTCTATGTGACAGGTCATGAGCAGATGTTGCATTTCAAGCAGTTTTTCAAGGTGCTAGATCTAGCAGGTGAGGAATTTGCTAATAATTTGGAACACATACACTACGGATTATTTAGTCTACCTACTGGAAAAATCTCATCACGTCTTGGCAAACAAGCAACCCTTGTGGATATCATGGATTATGCTCATGCTAAGGCAGAAGAGGTAATTAAGGATAGAACATTCAATATTCTTACACCAGAAGAGGTTGCGGATAAGGTAGCTAGAAGTGCTCTTAATTATAGTGCATTGAAGGTAGAGGTAGGCAAGGATTGCGTATTCGATATAGACAAGGCATTTAGTTTTGAAGGTGAGACAGCCCCATATATGCAGTATACTTATACTCGTATAGAGAGTATTCTAAGAAAGGCAAAGGATATGAATTTGTCAGAAGTTAAGGTAGATTACTCTGCTTTGAATAGTACAGAGGCGTTTGAATTATTGAAGGCTTGTAATGGACTAAAATTAACAATAGTTAATGCTTATACTAAGCGAGAGCCTAGTATCATTGTGAAGCGTGCTATGGATATATGTAAGACATTGAACAAATTCTATACCAATACTAAGGTGCTTGGCGGATCGAACTCAGAGATTATGGCGAAGATAGAATTATTACAATGTGTAAAGAAGACCCTTGCGGTATTATTTAGATTGATGTGTATAGATACACTTATAGAGATGTAAAAAAAATCACCTATATTTAGGTGATTTTTTTTATCGCTTTATGTTGCTGGGGTGATCTCTATATATATCTTGATATCAGTATCGTACCAGCCACCATCACCATTATATTGCAGTGAACAATTGTTTGTTCCCCAGTAAATATCGTTCTTCAAAACAGAGCATTCATTTATAATATCGCTTGCAGGATTTACAAATCCTCCAGTATTGCCTGTGCTTGCATCAAATACACGCGTATTAGTATATACAATACTATCCTCCATTGTTAGATATTTGACAGTGAAAAGGAACCTATCGGTTGTATTGGTTGTATTTACGATTAGATTAATCAGTGTTGGTACAGTAATTGAGTTCACATAGTCATCATTATTGGAAATTTCTTCGGAGAATAAGGTTTGTGAATAATTATTTATTTCTATTGTAAAATCTGATCCACTTCTGTTTCTTATTCCCCAGATTATATCTAGGTCATCGGTAGTAGTAGCGCTACTCCAATCGAATACATTTGGATCTGTTAGGTCATATCCCAGTTCAATTGTCATATCTAGTTCAAAAGCATTTACATCCAGTGTTGCATCAGTTACCTTCATTACCACTACTATAGTCTTAGATGCTTGACCAATACCGATGTTAACGAAATATTTGTCTGTAGCAAACTTTATCTCTGTAGCACTAGCCTCTGTATTTCCTATAAATATAGATACATTGTCATTATCTGATATTCCGCTGAATGTAGCCAGAGCTTTTAATATTTTAGTATTGCTGTCATTTGCAGTATTTTTTATTTCAAATGTATATACCGCTCTGCCACTTGCAGTTAAGTCTGCATTAACGAACTCTACACCACCAGTAGATGTTGCGTCTTCTGCATTGAATGTTACGGTTTTACTTTGTTTAGTAGTCTCGCCATCTTTGATATTAATAGTGCTATCATTGTCGCTAGTGCCAGTGGCGTTAGCATAATTGATACCTGATGCAGTGATGGTAGCATCTACATTATTTGCAGTATATGATATAGTCATGCTGTTGTTCATAGTTGCTTGCTGTGCTACTAATACCAGTCCAATAGATAGACCAATTACTGCTAGTAGTAGTACAGATACTATTGCAATAACCATTATTTTTTGTTTGGTTTTCATGTTTTATCTCCCTTGTATTTAATTTTTGTACTGTGTATTTTGTGGAAAAGTAAAAAACAAAAAACGTTCAAAAATACACCAATTTAGCACAATAAAATTATATATATATATATATCGAAGGTGTCAAATGATTTTAATAGGATTATTTTATAAAAAATAAATTAATATCCACAGACGATGTGGATTGTTGTGAGACTTACAAAAAATAAAAATCACCTATATATAGGTGATTTCTTTATCTTTGAATAGTTAATTCATTCTGAATTTCATAATTGATGGGTTGTGGTCTGAGTAGGCAAAGTCGGTATCTATATTTACAATATCTATATCAGATACATTGTCTGAGCATATGAAGCCATCTATTACTACAGTATAACTTTCGCCCTTGACATAAGGCCCATCGGTTGATCTACAAGTAGGGGCGTTGTTGCTAGATACAAATCTGTAATGCTCTGCTAGGTTGGAATTATCTAATACATACACCCATTCTGCTTTTTTTCTATTAGTTTCCCATAAATTTGCAGAATTGGCTATGTCGTGATTGAAATCGCCTCCGGCAATAACATAATTACCTTTGTTATATTCATCTGCAAGTATTGAGTTAAGCATTTCTAATTGCTTTTTTCTAATAACACCACCTTCATCATATGCACTAAGGTGTACGTTGATAATAACTAGTTCCTTGTCACTATCTGCTATGTCTACTCTTGTCACTTGTATACATCTGTCTAGGTCGAAGAATTTGGTAGGAAAACTCTCATCCACAGGTAGACTTCGTCGAACAGCATTAGTGATATTATATTTGCTTAACGTTGCAATGCCAGCCTCGGTTTTTCCATGAGGAGAGTGTAGAGGGTAGAATAAGTATGCACTATGGAAGTTAAGTGATATGCTACTAGCATAGTTGTCGAAATTGTTTTGAATATGTTCATATTGGTTATAATGATGACTTCTGTCGCCATCAATATCTACTTCTTGGAATAGGGCAAAGTCTACTGAGTGTTCCTTTATTACATTGACTGCACCAGTGGTGTTTGTGATAACAGTGTCTTTGTCTTTGGCTACACTGCCAGTACCAGTTAATTTAACACCATCTTTTGTTTCGCCATAATCCATGAAGAATGAGAAATCTTGTGTATATGCGCCAAATCCTATATTATACGTAGATATGGTATATTCTTCTCCAATTGTGGCTGATAAACTAGGGTTGTTTGTGATTGATATGCCTTGATTGTCTTCTATTCTGTAATACTGAATGGATATATATGCTACATATATCCCTAATATTAAGATTATTAATATCAATATACTGGCAATAATAGCGAGCAATATTTTCCACCAAGATTTTTTCTTTTCCATCTTTTTTGTACTCCATTTTTTCTTTAGTATAGCACATATTTATTATATTACAATTTAATATTATTCAATATTTTATTTCGAAATTTTGCAGTGTTGTATCTGTTTTTTGTCTTGCGTTTGTTAAATATAAATATTAAAATGTTCAATTTGTAAAAAAATCTATTAATTTTATTAAAAATACTTTTCAAAGTGTGTAATATCTGCTAATATATACATATTAATAATACAGATGTTACGACAATTCGTGATAGTGTTAAAAGCTTGGTAAGGAAAAATCAAGTAAATAAAACCCTGATGAAAGGAGGATTATATTATGAAGGATATCGATGATTAGTAAAAAAGGGGGCTTAATGCCCCACTTGCTGATGTGGCACAGTCGGTAGCGCACCGCCTTGGTAAGGCGGAGGTCACGGGTTCAAGTCCCGTCATCAGCTCCAATGTAGACGACAAGAGTCGTCTTTTTTTGTTTTTTATTAAAACAAAAACTCAAGTGTGTCACTTGAGCATTGGAGCTTGGCGTTCGCTACGCTCGGCGCATCTCCATATTATGAGGAGAAACTTATTATTAATGTGTAGACGACATTTGTCCTCTTTTTTTGTCGTTTTATATATGCGAATAGGTGATGTTTGGTTGTATTAGTAAATAAGTGTTATCTATCTCTTCCATTATATTCTTCTATTAATAGTGTTGCCATCTGCCTAGGAGATTCTTTGCAATCTCGGTCTAGCCATAGTCTGCATATCTCTTTGATGCCGGCACCGAAAAAACTGGCACGATAGAATAAATTAATGTCGTTAGAAAAATTAGTGTTATGTGTATCTTTGATATTCGTTAGTACTTTATTCTTGATAGATGTTTCAGCCAAAGTTGCGTAAGGTATATTAAGGAATGCCTTATAGAAATATTTATTTGCTTTAACGAATTCGAACATTTCTATAAATGCTTCGTTGGTTTGTCTTATTCCAAAATTGAATATTGATGCCATACTATTAGCGAATTTTCCTTCAATCTTAATTATGAGGTCGTTAATATCATCATAATGCGCGTAGAATGTACTTCTATTGATATCTGCCAATTCACAAATTTGACTAATCGATATATCTTCATATTTGTGGTTTAACATTAATGCAAGGAATGTTGTCTCAATTTTTTCACTACTATTCTTATATCTTAAATTATTCTTTATATTCATATATTTATTCCTTAATCTTTATTCCAACAGATGTCGAGTTTTTGTTGAGTGTAAATAATTTACATTGGTTGTGTTTACACTAGTATTGTATTACAATATTATTAATTGGTCAAGTGTTGGAATAATGCTTGTCTAAAAATTTATAGATAATAAAAGGGGAGAAAATAATTATGGCAGAGAAGAAGGAAAATTTTTTTAAGAAGGCTTTTAGAGAGATGGGAGAGAGTGCGAAAGCACAACACGAAGTAGACAAGGCGAATTTTAATGCAGTAAAGGCGGAGTCTAGAGCAAACTTTGAGGAAAATAGGGGCACCAATACATTCAGAAAGGCAAAAGCAATGGCAAAGCAGTCATGGGATGATGCTCATATGACACCTGCAGAGAGAACAGCAAAGGTTAGAGAGGAGCAAGCAAAGCAAATAGAAGAGGCAAATGAGAGAATAAGACTTGCTAACGAGAAATACGAAGCAGTAAAAGTAGAAAAGAAGAGAAAGTAGTTCAATAAATATAGTGTAAATGTGTATAAGGGGCGTCCTAGTAGGGCAGTCCTTTTATGTCAATAAAAATATGTATAAACGGAGGCGTAGATGAACGCAATAGAAATAAGAGGGTTGAAAAAGTCATTCCGTGGTATGTATGCGCTAGATGGTCTTAATATGACAGTGCCGGTTGGGTCTATATATGGATTTATTGGCGAGAATGGAAGTGGAAAATCTACAACTGAGAAATTAATATGTGGTCATTTGGTAAAAGATGCTGGCACAATAAAATTGTTTGGCAAAGACTATACCGATGCTGGTGTAAGGGTCAAAGTGGGTGCATTAATAGAAAATGCGGGTTGTTTTCCTAGTTCTAGTATATATACCAACCTTATGATGCAAGCGATTAATCTAGGTATATCAAATACTGAAGAAGAGATTAGTAGAGTATTAAAGATTGTTAGGATGGAAGAGCATTCGGATCTTAAGTTCAAGAAATGCTCTCTTGGAATGAAACAAAGAATAGGTATTGCAATGGCACTACTTGGAAGTCCTGCACTGCTTATATTGGATGAGCCAATCAATGGTCTGGATACAGATGGAATGAGAATAATGAGAGAAATATTGGTAGATATAACGAAGAAGTACAATTGTACGGTGTTGATATCTTCGCATATTCTAGGTGAGTTGGAGAAAATTGCTACTCACTATGGAATTATTAGACAGGGCAAGATGATAGAGGAATTATCTGCTATGGAGATGGATAGTCGTGCAAGGATATTTGTGTCCATTAAGGTAAAAGAGATTGAAAATGCTAAGAAATTACTACAATCAAAATATAAGAATGTATGCATAGTAGATGATTATATAAGAGTGTATGATGAAGAAGATGTAGAGGGTGTTGTTAAACATCTACTAGACAATGGACACGATGTGTCTGAGGTAAAACAGAACAAAGTTGGTCTAGAAGAATATTATATAGAATTAATGAGTAAGAAGGAGGAGAAATGATATGGAAAAGAATGAAAATATGCAATTCGAATCTCCTACATTTACTCAGAGATTAAAGGGAATGCTGGGAGTGGATATATATAGGTTATTCCATACGCCATTATTCTATATATTCTTAGCAATAGCAGCAATTATTCCTGCAATGATTATTGGTACAACAGGTATGCCAGGACCAAATGGAGAGATGACAGAGCCGTTATTTACTAATGTATGGCAGGCAATAGCGTCAGACAATCCTTTATATGTAGTGTCGCATATTGGGCAGTACGCCAATATGAATATGGTATTTATATTTGGCGGAATAATGGTATCTATATTCATTGCCCATGACTATAAGAGTGGCTATGTTAAGCAATTATTCACCACTCATCCTAAGAAGCAGGATTATATGATGAGTAAAACCATTATATGTGCTTTTGCAATGGCTTGTATGTGTATTACATACCTATTGGGTAGTGTATTATCTGGTCTTTTGGTGCGATTGTCATTTACTGTTAACTTTGGGTCATTGATATGTGCACTGTTAGGAAAATTGATAATGAGTCTAGGATGGGCTAGTCTATATGTATTCCTAAACATCATTTTTAGAAAATACTTTGCTATTTCTATAGCATCATCATTTTTCTTTGGTACAGGAATATTAATTATTGGTGCCGCTGCCGTTGTGGGCAATTCTAGCATACTAAATATATTTCTATATGGTGCATCGGTATCGGCGTGCCTATCTAGCGGATTACTATCTGTTATAACTTGCTTAATAGTGTCTGTATCGTGGGCTGTTATATATAACACGATTGGGACGCATATTCTAAATAAGAGTGATGTGTATTAGGAGGTTTGCCATGAATGCGATTGAGATAAAAGGTTTGACCAAGAACTATGGTGAGAAGCAGGCGCTGTCTGGGCTAGATATGGTAGTACCGGAAGGTGCAATATATGGATTTATAGGTGAAAATGGCAGTGGTAAGTCGACTACAGAAAAAATAATTTGCGGGTTGGTGTTACCTACAAGCGGTGACGTAAAACTATATAATACCGATTATACCGATATAAATATAAGATCTAAGATGGGTGTGTTGATAGAAGCACCTGGTTGTTATCCAAATTATTCTGTGTGGAACAATCTAATGTTACATGCGACTAACCTCAATATAGAAGACCGAGAGGAAGAGGTTAGGAGAGTACTGAAATTGGTTAGAATGGAAGGCTCTGCTTCTAATAAATATAAGAATTGCTCACTAGGTATGAAGCAAAGAATAGGTATAGCCTTGGCGTTAATGGGAAATCCAAAATTGTTGGTACTAGACGAGCCTATAAATGGGCTAGATGCAGATGGAATGAGGATAATGCGTGATATATTAACCGATCTTAGCCAAAAACATAATTGCACAGTACTAATATCTTCTCATATATTGGGTGAGTTGGAGAAAATTGCTACCCATTATGGAATAATTAGAGGTGGCAAGATGATAGCGCAAATGACAGCGGAAGAGTTGGATAAGAATTGTCCTACATTTGTCGCATTGTCTACAAAGGATATTGCAAAAACTAAGGATATATTAGATAGTAAATACAAAAAAGTTGTATTTGATGAAGCAAAAGAGAATTTGCGTATATATGATGATGTGTCAGCAGAAGATGTTGTAAAATATCTGTATGACAAGGGTATTATTGTAAATGAAATTAGTACTAGTAAAATAGGATTAGAGGAATATTATATTAATCTAATGAATAATAAGGAGGGTGTGTAATATGTCTAAAAATGCGGAAAAGAAGTCGTTTTTTAGTAGATTGAATAGTATGCTAAAGGCTGATTTTAGAAGAATGTTCACTACACCTCTTTATTATATAATGGTTGGTGTGTCATTAGTTATTCCTATACTTATATTTGTAATGACTACAATGATGGATGGTACTATATCTGTTAACCCTACAACTGGTGAAGAAACAGTTATGGAAGGATTTAAGAATGTGTGGCAGATTATAGGTGCTATTAGTGGTGATAGTTCTGCGATGATGGCTATGGATATAACTAGTATGTGCAATATAAATATGATGTTTTTTCTAGTTGCTGTATTTGTATGTATATTTGTTTCTGATGATTTTAGAAGTGGGTATGCTAAGAATTTGTTCACTATTAAGGCAAAAAAAGATGATTATGTAGTATCTAAATCAATAGTAGGTTTTGTTGCTGGTGCAAGCATGATTATAGCGTTCTTCATAGGTGCACTTATAGGTGGTGCAATATCTGGATTATCTTTTGCTATGCAAGGAATTAATGTTTATAATATTGTTATGAGTATGTTGTCAAAGGTGCTATTGGTATCAATATTCTCCTCGATATTCTTATTAGCTAGTGTTATAGCGAAGCAGAAATTGTGGCTGTCTATCATATTGTCACTAGGTATAGGTATGTTGATGTTTACTATGATACCTATTATTAGTCCGCTTAATGCTGGTGTGATAAATGTAATATTATGCTTGGTTGGTGGTGGCATATTCAGTGCTGGAATAGGCGTAGGTAGTTACTATATATTGAAGAAAACTAGTATTATATAATTGATAATATATTTTGTTTGTCGAGAGGTGTACTTACCAATGAAGAAAAAGATAAAAATTAATATTGGTGACAGTGTTCAAGAAAGAGAAATTAATTATATACCTGTAAGATATATAATAGCATTTTTGATCACACTTTTGGAAGTATTAGGCATCATTGGGGTAGTTGTAGCATTATGCTATTACATACCATATTTCTATATAGCACTATATGTGACTACTTTTGCAGTAGAACTGAAGATCATTGCCTCCAATGATAACCCTGATTACAAAGTTCCATGGATGCTGTTTGTGTTGGTTTTGCCTATCGTGGGATTAATGTTGTATTTCATATTTTCATCTAGAAAATTAAAGAAAAAGTATATAAGAAGGCTAAAAGAATTGAAACGCTTGTCTTATAGAAAGGATAGTACCAATGTAATAAAAGCACTAAATGAAGAGAGTGAGATTGCATGCAGTCAAGCAAAAATGTTATGTAAAATAGCCGATACACATGTATTCGCAAATACAAAACAAAACTACTTTTCTAGTGGAGAAGAGTATTATGCAAATCTATTAAAAGACCTAGAAATAGCGAAAAAATTCATTTATATGGAATATTTCATAATAGAAGAAGGTAAATTCTGGAACTCCATACTAGATATATTAAAAGTAAAAGCCAAAAATGGAGTGGAAGTAAAAGTGGTATTCGATGATATTGGTTGTATGGCAACTCTTCCAGGTAATTATGCCAAGATATTGAGAAAATTTGGTATAGAGGCTACACCTTTTTCTAGATTAAAGGGGTCTGCAGATAGTGAGTTTAACAATAGAAATCACAGAAAAATAGCGGTTATAGATGGAGTAATAGGATACACGGGTGGAATAAACATAGCAGATGAATATATAAATGAATTTGAAAAATATGGACACTGGAAGGATGTGGGTATAAGACTTGAGGGTGAGGCTGTATGGGAATTGACCAGACTATTTTTGATTGACTATGGTATCAATGTAAAGAATATGGTAGAGTTAAAAAATACGATATATCCTACTATGCAAGGTGTCAAAGAACGCGGATATTTGGTGCCTTTTGGTGATGGTCCAAAACCATTATATGAGCGTAGGGTCGGCAAGACAGTTATACAGAATATGCTGGCTGGCGCGACTAAATATATGTACATTACTACACCTTATCTAATTATCGATAATGAACTGTGTGTAAGCATAGAGAATACAGCATTAAGAGGAGTGGATGTAAGAATAATTGTCCCACACATTCCTGATAAGAAAATTGTTTTTAATATGACTAGGAGTTATTACAAGAGGTTGATGGATGCTGGAGTGAAGATCTATGAATATGAGCCTGGATTTATTCATGCAAAGACATATATTGCAGATGATAAATATGCAATGATTGGTACTATTAATTTAGATTATAGAAGCCTTGTACACCATTTCGAGAATGGTGTGTGGATGTATAATTGCGACAGCATACAAGATCTTAAAAGAGATATTGATAATACTCTATCAAAATCAATCGCAATAACAGATAATATGCTAAAAACAAACATTTTTAATAAATTGTTTAGAGCATTTGTCAGAATATTCGCACCTATGCTATAATATGCTTATTATATAGATTCATTTTGGAGATAGTATGAGTAACATAACAATTTTTACAGATTCGTGTTCTAGTCTTACTAAGGATATTATAGAGAAATACGATATTAGAATTATTCCAATATATTTCTCTTTGCAAGATGTAGAATACAATCCATTGGAACATAAAATAGCAACAGAGGATTTTTATAATACACTGGAGGGTAATGTGGTTGCAAGAACATCGTGTATTAATCCAACTGTATTCTATGAGTATTTCGAAAAAGAACTATCTCAGGGCAATCAAGTAGTATATGTAGGCATGTCATCTGGGCTATCTGCAACATTTGCTAATGCACTAAGTGCAAAACAAGATTTGTTAGAGAAATATCCAGATAGTATAGAAGTTATAGACAGTCTAAAGGGCGGTATGGGTATGGCTTTTGATATTGTACATATTGCAGAAATGAGAGAAAAGGGTTGTTCGCTACAAGAGATTAAGGATGCCACAGATAAGAATGCGCTTAATGTGGAATGCTTATTTACTCCAGGGTCAATTGATTACTTAAAACGCAGTGGGAGGATTAAGCCTCCTACAGCATTGCTTGCAAAAGTGATGAATATCAATCCATTAATTATTGCAGATGATAAGGGAAAGCTATCTATTAAGGCATTGTGCATGGGTAGAAAAAAGGCATTGGTGTCGTTAATTAATAGGGTAAAGAATAGCATTCATGATTCGATTAGGAAGATATATCTGTGCTTCACCAATAATATTCAAGAAGCGGAGTTTGTGTCTGATAGGTTGAAAAATGAATTAGGTGATGTGGACATCAAGATGTCGCCTATCGATTGCTCACTAGGTTGCCATTGTGGTCCAAGAACGCTTGCACTATTCTTTAGAAGAAAAGCAAACGTGTAATTAAATAAAACGAATTATAAGGATGCTTTGCAATTATTGCTGAGCATCCTATATTTGAGGTCGTATATATGAATTTCAAGAAAATTATTAAGGCAATACTTCTGCCTCACTTAGCTGTTGTTATTTCATTGTTGCCAATCTCTATTGCATTACTTGTTTTTTCACTACTTTGTTATGAGACAACTCATGTTATAAGTATTATTTCATATATTTTTGCATTCTATATGCTTGTAGTAATATGTATGAGAATTCCTAGAATGATAGATTTCATAAGATCTATCAAGAATAATAATAAATATATCTCCAAATATTTTTCCGATGTGCATTATAGAATGAATATCTCATTATATACTGCACTTATATGGAATGTTGTATTTGCAGTATTTCAACTAGGGTTGGGCTTTTATCATAACTCAGTTTGGTTCTATGCAATGTGTGTGTATTATATAATGCTAGCAATTATGCGGTTTTTCTTAGTTAAACATACTAATGAATTTAAGGCCAACGAGAATATTTGTAGTGAGATAAAGAAGTCGTATTTGTGCGGGTGGTTACTGTTAATTATGAATTTGGCACTCATGGTTATAATCTTCTTTATAGTATATTGGAACAAGTCTTTTGATTATGGAGAGATTGCAACTATTACTCTTGCATTATATACATTTGTCACATTTACATTTGCTATAATCAATGCAGTGAAATATAAGAGGTACAAAAGTCCAATCTATTCTTCTGCAAAAGCTATAAATTTAGTTGTGGCTTGTGTGTCTATGTTGACACTTGAGAATGTAATGCTTAATACTTTTGGTGGAAATGAAGTCGCTGGATTTAGACAGATTATGCTTGGGGTATCGGGTGGTGCTGTATCAATATGTGCCATCGTAGTAGCATTATACATGATAATAAAGGGTTACAAGAACTTAAAGCTATTAAATGTAACACAGGATACTGGAGTATAACTGGATTTGGTTGCACCTAATTTTACTCAAAAATAGGGATATAATATAATTATGTGTTGACAATATATATCTTCTGTGTTAACATATACGTATCTAAGGAAGAATAATATGATGATCATGACTAATAATAACAATAATAATAACAACAATCTAAATCACACCAGTATGTGAACCTTTTGTCATGATTAAAATTTAGTAAAAATATTTAATCACAGGTTCACATACCTGTGATTTTTTACTTTTTTTGGAAAAAATTACGCTAAATGAGTGTAAAATTTAGTTATAATATGATATCATCATAGATGATGTTGAGAAAAGAAGGAGTATGTATGGAACTAAGTGAATTGCGAAAATTAGCTCAATTGTCTAATCTGTATTACACAGATGAAGAATTAAAGGGATTGTCCGATACTTTTGAGAGTATGAAACAGCTTATTGATTTATTAAAAAATTCGGATGTAAGTGGTAGCAGAGTTATCAATACAATTGATATGAATGATTTAAGGGAAGATGTACCAAACAAAAGTACAGATGTGGATACATTATTAATGAATGCACCAGAGGCAGAAAAGGGTTGTTTTGTAGTGCCTAGGATAGTGGAGTAATAGAGATGGATATAATAAAGTTAACAGCAAGAGAAATTAGAGAGAAAATAATACAAAAAGAATTAACCTGTGTAGAAGTTGTCTCTGCATTCTTAGCCCAAATAGAGAAGTGTAAAGAGTATAATGCATTGTTGGAAGTATTTGATGATGCAATGGATTTGGCAAGAGAAATGGACAAGAAGGTGTCAGAAGGTTTTTCGGGCAAATTGGCAGGCGTTCCTGTAGTTATAAAGGACAATATTCTATACAAGGGTAAGATTATGTCCTGTGCATCAAAACTATTAGAGAACTATGTGGCTCAGTATAATTCTACCGTAGTAGATAGAATGTTAGAAGAGGGTGCAATAATTATTGGTAGAGCCAATATGGATGAATTTGCAATGGGTAGTTCCACGGAGAATTCGGCATTTGGCGTAACACATAATCCTGTTGATTATAATAGAGTTGCAGGTGGATCATCTGGTGGTAGTGCTTGTGCAGTAGCATTAAATATGTGTCCGATTGCGCTTGGTACAGATACAGGTGGTAGTGTTAGACAGCCTGCTAGTTATTGTGGAATATATGGTCTTAAGCCAACATATGGCAGAATATCCAGATACGGCGTGGTAGCCTATGGTAGTTCTCTAGACCAAGTGGGTGTATTTGCTAGAAATGTAGAGGATTGTGCGTTGATGCTAGAAGTATTAGCAGGACAAGATTGCAAGGATGAGACGTCTACTAATGATTTGGTTGATGAATATGTAGAAAATTGTGCAGATGGCGTAGAAGGTATTACAGTGGGTGTTCCTAAAGAGATTATGGATATAACTGAGGGTATGCCAAGTAGAGAAAATCTTAAGCAGTTTATCCAGTTTCTAAAAGATAATGGAGTAAAAGTGGTTGAAGTGTCAATTAAGGATATTGCTCTTAGCTTTCCTGCATACTATATTATTGCAGATAGTGAGGCGGCTAGTAACTTAGCTAGGTTTGATGGAGTGAAATATACAAGCAGAAGTGACAGTGCTACTAATTTGCAAGAGATTTATAAGAAAAGTCGTAGTGAAGGTTTTGGTAAAGAAGTTAAAAATAGAATAATGTTAGGCAATTATGTATTGTCATCTGGTTATTTTGATGCTTATTACAAGAAGGCTTTGAATTTCAGAGGGTTATTAGTATCTCAGTTTAATGAAGCTTTTCAGCATTGTGATTTAATAATAGCTCCAACCACTATAGGAGAAGCGTACTTTATTGGTAGCAAGCCTAGTGATCCAGTAGAGACCTATAAGGAAGATGTATTTACAGTTCCGATTAACATGGTTCAAATTCCATCATTGAATATTCCTTTTGGTAAAGGTGAGAATGGTATGCCACTGGGTATGCAATTAATGGCAAAGAAGTTCAATGAGAATACAATATTCAAAATGGCAAAATTTATAGAAGACAAAAGGGGGCAAGAATAATGCAGTATGATGTAGTAATTGGATTAGAAGTGCATGCAGAATTAAATACTGCTAGTAAGGTGTTCTGCTCTTGTAAGAATGAGTATAGCAAGGAGCCTAATAGTAATTGTTGCCCAGTGTGTGTAGGGTTGCCAGGGGCATTGCCTGTATTAAATAAGAAGGCTGTAGAGAGCACAATTCGTGCAGGTCTTGCATTAGGATTTGAGATTAACAATACAGCGATATTTGAGAGAAAGAATTATTTTTATCCCGATTTATCTAAGGCATATCAGATTAGCCAGTTAGAGAAGCCAATTTGTATTAATGGTCATCTTAGAGTATTTGACAAAGACATTCCTATTAATAGAATACATTTGGAAGAAGATGCAGGAAAACTTATCCACGAGGGTTCAAAGACATTAATAGACTATAATAGAGGTGGCGTGCCTTTGATAGAACTAGTTACAGATGCACTAAAAGAACCTCATATAGAGACTGCTGATGAGGCAATAGAGTTCTTGACTAAGTTAAGACAAGTATATATCTATGCTGGTGTTGCGGATTGTGAGATAGAGAAAGGGCAGATGAGAGCCGATGTTAATATCTCTTTGAAGCCAAAGGGCAGTGACAAATTTGGTACAAAAGTAGAAATGAAGAACTTGATGGGCTTTAAGTCAATTCATAAGGCTATTGAGTATGAGATAGAGAGACAAAAAGAAATACTAGATGATGGCGGAGTAATAGAGCAAGAGACTAGGAAGTGGGATTTTGAGAAGGGTGAGAGTTATACTCTTAGAAACAAGGAAAATGCAGAAGATTACAGATATTTTCCAGATCCAGACTTGCTAGCTGTGAATATCACAGAAGCAGATATTGCTAGAATTAGGGAGACTTTGCCACTTACTCCTAGTCAGATAAAAGACAAATATATGAATGAATTTGGTCTTAGTGAATACGATGCAGATGTAATCTTAGCAGATAAGAATGTTGCCGATTTCTATGACGAGTGTTTGGATATATATATGCAACCAAAATCTGTTGCTAATTGGTTCACAACAGAGATATTAGCAAGGATCAAGGGTGGCAGTGCTATAGAGGTGAGCAAAGAGAATTTGTGCTGGATAATTAAGGCCGTAGATGATAAAAAGTTGCAACGTGTACCAGCAAAAGACTTGTTGTCAGAGATTTGGGGTACAGATTTAGTTGCAGAAGATTTGGCAAAGAGCAAAGGCATTATGTCCGATCTATCTGATGATTTTGTCTTTGGTATTGTCGATAAAATTATTGCGGAGAAGTCTGATGTTGTTGCTCAGTACAAAGATACGCAAGACCCTAAGATATTGAATTTCCTAGTAGGACAAGTTATGAAGGAGACTAGGGGCAAGGCGAATGCGGCTGATGTAATGGATAGAATTAAGGATAAGTTAAAGTAAGGAGAAAATTATGTATAGAGATATGATGCTAGGTGAGGTAGACGAGAAGTTAATTGGTAAAGAAATAAGCCTAGCTGGTTGGGTAAAGACTATTCGTGATCATGGTGGAATAGTGTTTATTGACTTAAGAGATAAGACTGGGGTTGTGCAATTAACAACTCATGATGATAGTTATCTTACATCGCTATCTCGTGAGAGTGTGATCACTGTTACTGGTAAGTTAGTTGCAAGGGCAGAGGAAGCTATTAATCCAAATATGAAGTCTGGAAAGGTAGAGTTGGAGATCGCTGAATTAAAGGTATTGTCTAAGTCTAGAAATATGCTACCTTTTGATGTAGAAGATAGTATGAAGACAAATGAGGAACTAAGATTAAAATATAGATATTTGGATCTTAGAAATGACAAAATGCAAGAAATGCTTCAGCTTCGTGCAGACATGTTGTTTGAGACAAGGGCACAGATGAGAGAGTTAGGGTTTACAGAGGTTACCACTCCTATTCTTACTGTTCCTAGCCCAGAGGGTGCTAGAGATTATCTTGTTCCTAGTAGAATACACAAGGGCAAATTCTATGCTTTGCCACAGGCTCCACAGCAATTCAAACAACTACTAATGTGCGGTGGGGTAGACAAGTATTTCCAGTTAGCACCATGTTTCCGTGATGAAGATCCAAGGGCAGATAGATTAGTAGGCGATTTCTATCAGATAGATATGGAGCTGAGTTTTGCTACTCAAGATGATGTGTTCAAGGTTATAGAGAAGTTGACAAATACACTGTTTGGCAAGTTTAGTCGTTTCCAATTCACTCAAGGTGCATTTAGAAGAATTCCATATAAGGAAGCAATGATTAAATATGGCTCCGATAAGCCTGATCTTCGTAACCCAATAGAGATGGTTTGTCTAGAGGATGTGTTTGCTAACACAACTTTTGGTGCATTCAAAGATAAGACAATAGAAGGCTTTGCTATCAATGCTAGCAGTCAACCTAGAAGTTTCTTCGAGAAATTGCAAGATATGGTTGTTGCAGAGGGTGCAGCAGGTCTTGCTTGGGTTAGAGTGCAAGAAGATGGATCATTGAAAGGTCCAATTGTTAAATTTATAACAGAAGATGAGTGCAAGGCGCTTATTGCGAAGACTGGTGCAAAGATTGGCGATGATATCTTTGTTATAGCAGATGGCAATAAGAAGAAGTGTTATAGATATGCAGGCATGCTAAGGACTGCTGTGGGAGAGAAGTTAGACTTAATAGACAAATCAAGAATTGAGTTCTGCTGGATAGTAGATTTCCCAATGTTCGAACTTAGTGATGAGGGTAAGGTGGAGTTCTGTCATAACCCATTCAATATGCCTAAGGCTACACTAGAAGAATTGTCTACTCTAGACCCATTGACAATAGATGCTGTTCAGTATGACTTGGTAGCTAATGGATATGAGGTGGCTAGTGGTGCTGTTAGAAATACAGACAAGGATATTATGTTGAAATTATTTGACATTGTAGGCTATGGTGAGGAAGAGATAGAGAAGAGATTTGGTGCGTTATATACTGCGTTCCAATATGGTGCGCCTCCTCATGCTGGTGCTGCACTTGGATTTGAGAGATTGATGATGCTAATGCTAGGTATTACTAATATTCGTGATGTTGTTGCATTCCCAATGAATGGTAAGGCACAAGATGTGTTAATGAATGGACCTATTGAGGCAGAAGAGAAGCAATTAAGAGAATTGCATATCAAGCTTAGATAAAAAAAGCTGTAGAGTAAATCTACAGCTTTTTTTATTAATAGTTGTTGTTGTCAAAAATGCTATTAAGTGTTGCAATCGCATCATTATAATCAGTATTTAGGTTAGAAAGTAATGATAGTTTGTTCTTCTGTCCTGCAATTATCAATATATCGCCTTCTGCAAGTTTTGTATCAGCATCAGGTGATAGTATCTTATTTGATCTTTTAATATATACTATTGATACTCCGTATTTTCTTCTAATATTCAATTCTTCTACATTCTTGTCATACCATGATTCGGGTGTTGTCATTTCAAATATATTGAAGTCGTCGGTTAATTCTACTAGTTCATTTATTCCAGGTTTAGATAGAAGAGACGCTAATTTTTTACCTACGTATTCTTCAGGGTGGATGATTAGATCTACGCCTATAGACGATAAGATTTTTCCGTGCTGTTCATTTTGTGCTTTTGCGATAATATAGGGGATATTTAAGTCTTTGCATACTTGTGTAGCAAGTAAGGATGCCTCTATGTCAGACATACATATTATGGCACAATCGAAATTCTGTGCACCTAGTGAGTACAATATCTCTTTGCTACTTGCATCTGCAGTAACTGCAGTAGATACTTTGTCATGTAGTTTTGCTACCTCATCTGCATCTTTGTCTATCGCTAATACTTCGTTGCCCATGGAATATAATGTTGTTGCAACACTTTTGCCAAATCTTCCAAGGCCTATAACTAAGTAGTCTTTCATTTTTTCTATTTTTTTGTCCATCGTAATTGTCTCCTTTTTCTTATCCTACAATTATATCTGTGTTAGGAAATTCTATTTTGTCATATTCTGTATTTTTTGTACTTATAGCAAGTGCCAATGTTGTTAGAGCTATTCTTCCCATAAACATTAATATTGTTAATATAATTTTGCTTGCTCCTGTTAAAATAGGAGTAATGCCTAAGCTAAGTCCAGTAGTAGAAAGGGCAGATATGCATTCGAAAATTATTTCTTCTAATCCTATGCTGCTTGGCTCTATAATTCTTATAGTGATTACTGCTATGAATAAGAATAGCATAGCGTATAATGTTATTTTCAATGCTTTGCTTATAATATTATTGCTTATCTTTCTTCCAGCAAAGTGAATATCGCCATTGTTATTTGTTCTGCGGAATAAGAATAACAATAGTATAAATAATGTTGTAGTTTTGATACCACCAGCGGTTGAATTAGGAGAAGCGCCAATAAACATAAGTATCATTGTTGTAATCTTGCTACCTTTGGTTAATGATGCTTGATCTAGTGTTGCGAAGCCTGCAGTTCTTGATGTGGTACTCTGGAAGAATGCATTTAGTATCTTTTCTCCAAAGGACATATTTCCAAGAGTTGCCGGGTTGTTCCATTCGCAAATTAGAAAAATTATAAATCCTAATAAAAGTAAAATGGTGGTAATTATTAAAACGACAGCTGAGTGTTGTTTTATTTTTTTACTTTTCCATCCATCTATAAGGACTACAAATCCAATTCCTCCAACTACTATCAACATAATTATAGGCAGTAACAATAATACGTTTGTAGCAAATGGTGTAAGGCTTGCAAAAATATTATCCGGTGATCCAATTATGTCAAATCCAGCGTTGCAGAACGACGATACAGCTAAAAATATTGCATTAAAAAGTCCAGTCCAAAAATTATCAGTGATGGTTATGCAACTATAAAGTAAACACAATGCACCAATACCTTCTATTATGAAAGTAATGATAATTATTTTTTTTATAAATTTAACTACACCTTGCATTGTGTCTTTATTAATACTTTCTTGAATAGTTAGTCTATTTTTTAGATTAATTTTTTTGCCTAAAATAAGAAAAATGAGAGAAGTAATGGTTATAATGCCAAGTCCACCTATTTGTATAAGAAGCAACAGGATTATTTTACCAAATGTTGTATAAGTTGTAGATGCATCTACCGTTTGCAATCCTGTTACGCATACACCGCTTGTGCTTGTAAATAGTGCATCTATTGCATTTAACCATTTTCCATTTGTATTGGATATGGGTAGAGACAATAAGAATGCTCCTAATAATATTATTGATATAAATCCTAGAATTATTTTCGTACCAGGTGATATTTTTATTCTTTTTCGTAAATTTTCCATAGCAGGTATATTGTATCAAAATATATCTATAATAGCAAACAAAAGATATAGGTAAAGATTTTGAAATGATTTATAAAAAGTTGTAAAACTGCCCATATTTATTTTTGATTTAGCAATATTTAGTATAAAATATAGTCATGGAACAAGATAAAATGTATGATTGTATAATAATTGGTGGTGGACCAGCAGGGATGACTGCCGGTATATATTTGGCTAGAGCCAATAAGAAAGTATTGCTTCTAGAGGGTGGTGCATTTGGTGGACAAATAGCAACAACGACTAGGGTAGAGAATTATCCAGGTGCGGGATCAATTACTGGGCCACAGTTATCATTAGATATGCTATCAGATTTGCAGAGGACTAGTGCAGAAATTATTTGTGAGAACTGTATCTCTCTTGATATTGATGGAGATCTTAAGGTTGTCAAGACTGATAGTGCTGAATATTTAACCAAGACTGTTATACTTGCAATGGGTGTAAGGCCAAGACAGATCAATTCTGATATGGAAGATAGATATAAGTTAAAGGGATTAAGTTATAGTGCAACTCAAGAAGGTAAGGCATATGCAGGTAAGAAAGTCGCAATTGTTGGAGGAGGAAAGAGTGCCTTTGTAGATGCTTTCTATATGAGTGAGATTGCCGATACAATGCTTATACATCGTACAGATAAATTTCGTGTAACAGAGGCAGAGGTGGAAGAGGCTAAGTCAAAGGGGATTAAGATAATACCTTATCATGTTATTAGGGATTTGCAAGGCGATGATAGACTCGAGAAATTGGTATTAGTAAATACTCAAACGGGTGAAGAGACTGTATATGATATAGATGGATTATTTATTTCTGCAGGCAGGGTACCTAACACAGAATTGGTAGCAGGTGTTATTGATTTGGATGATTCAGGATATATAGTTAGTGATGATTGCAGGACCAATGTTGATGGTGTATTTGCTTGTGGTGATATTAGAACAAAAGACTTAAGGCAGATTGTGACTGCTACTAGTGATGGTGCTATTTGTGCTATATTGGCAATTGGTGCTATGAGAAAATAAAAAAAAGGTAGGGCATTACCTGTTAGATAATGCACCTACTTTTTTTTGTAATGCATGGCTCTCATAGAATTTAGTATTGCAATAATAGATACTCCTACATCGCCAAATATTGCCCACCACATATTGCTTAACCCCAATGCAGACAATATTAATATTGCGAATTTAATTCCTAGAGAAAATATAACATTCTGCCTTACAATTCTCATAGTGCGTTTTGCTATAATATTCATATCTATTATTTTTTCTAAATTGTCATCTATGATAACTATATCAGATGCTTCGATTGCGCTATCAGATCCGAGTTCACCCATAGATATTCCGATGTCTGCACGCATTAGGCTAGGAGCATCGTTTATTCCATCTCCAACAAAGACTACCTTTTTGTTTCTCTGGATAATTTCTTCTATTATTTTTGTTTTTTCGTTTGGTAATAGATCGTGACAGTAGTCGGTTACACCTACTATATTTGCTATGTTTTGAGTTGTTTCCTTATTGTCTCCGCTTAATAGTTTCACATCTTTTTTGCTGTTGATAATTTGTGCAATAATATCCGATGAATTTGGTTTTAATTCATCTCCTATTACAATTTTGCCAATATATTCATTGTTTCTTGCTATGTGTATAATGGTATTGTGTATTGTTTCATTGTCATTAATGGTAATATTATTGTCACAAAGTAGTTTTGCATTGCCACAAATTATTGTTTCGTTCTCGCTTTTTGCAATAACGCCTTCGCCTGGTATGTTTTTGTATTTGTAGTTATCTATAATTGTTTCATTGGGTTTGTAGTTATGAAGCAGTTTTGCAATAGGGTGGGTGTTTTTAGCTTCTGCTATTGATGCTAGTCTTAAGATTTCTCTCTGTTTTGATTTTGGCGATACATCTATTATTTCAAATTTTCCTTTAGTGATGGTTCCGGTTTTGTCAAATACATAAGTATCGATTTTTGTAAGTAGTTCTATGTAGGAACTTCCCTTTATTAGAATACCATGTCTTGATGCACATCCAATGCTGGCAAAAAATGCTAATGGTATTGATATTACTAATGCGCAAGGGCAAGATACTACTAGAAAGCAACATGCTCTATATATCCAGTTTTCCCATCCTCCAATGAATATTGGTGGGATGATTGCAAGTAAGACTGCAAGAATGCAAATTATTGGGGTGTAGTGTTTTGCAAATTTGGTGATGTAATTTTCCGAGTGTGATTTCTTGTTTGATGCATCTTCTATCATGGTTAGTACTTTGCTAACTGTGCTGTCTGTAAACGTTGCTGTTACTTTTGCTCTTATTACACCATCTAGATTAATGCATCCACTTATTATCTTGTCACCAATGTTAACTATTTTTGGCATTGATTCGCCAGACATCATTGATGTGTTTATTGCTGAATTACCGCTTATAACTATTGCATCAAGTGGAATTCGTTCTCCTGGCTTAACTTCTATAATGTCTCCAATCTTGACATCACTTGGGTTGGTGGTTAGTACTTCGTTGCCTGTTACTAGATTGGCATAGTCGGGTCTAATATCCATTAATTTTGCAACGGATTCTCTGCTGTGTCTTACACTGATATTTTGGAATATTTCTCCTGCTTGATATATTAATATAACTGCTACACCTTCGATATATTGTCCTATAACGAATGCACCAATGGTTGCTATTGTCATTAGGAAATTTTCATCTAATACTTTTCCGTATATTATGTTGCGAAATGCTTTTTTGAATATGTTTATACCTAAAGCAAAGTATATAGTAAGATAGAGTGGTAATCGAATATATAGTGGTATGTTAATACAAAAATCTAGTATGATTAATACGGCTAATATAGCGGTTATTATTAATAGTTTTCTTATTCTCTTTTTTATTTTGTTCATAATGATTTTCCTTACATATCAATATCACAATCTGAGTTAATTATTTGTACCGTTTTTCTAACATATTTCATGACTTCATTGTAGTTAAACCCATCATCAATATCTATAATCATCTTTTGGGTTAGGAAGTTTACTGATACATATCTAACACCATTCAATTTTGCTATGTTTTGCTCCATTCGCATTGCGCAGTTGGCGCAATCTAGATCTATCATATTATATGTTTTTCTCATTCTTCTATATGCTCCTTAGCTAATTCAAATATTTTGAATATGTGGTTGTCTTGTAGGGTGTAGTATATCTCTTTACCAATTCTTTCTCCCTTAATTATTTTGGATTGTTTTAATGCTTTTAGGCTATGCGATATTGCAGAGTTGGACATTTTTAGATTTGTTGCTATATCACTACATCTCATCTTGTTAACAAAGAGCAATGATAGGATTTTGCATCTTGTGTAATCTCCTAACATATTGAACAAGGTTGCCATTTCCTCTATTGAGTTGTTTGGTGCATATTCTTTCTTTTTTTGCTTCTTAAAACACATATTTTATACCTCATTAATTATGATTGAACAATTGTTCAATCGTTGTTTTATTATAACAATTGTATTAAAAAATAACAAGTATATGAGTGTTAAAAAATAACTTTTTAGAAATATTTTTGAGTAATACTCCTAAAAAGTCATAATTGTTAGCGTTTAGTTAATTTATCATAATTAAATCTTTTGAATTTTTGAATTATATTTTTGTATTTTGTTGGTAATTTCTTGTAATAGTGGGTAATTAATTCTTCTGGTACATCGTTGTGGTCTGCTTCTGCTAATATACTTGATGTTGTGCTTATCAATTCCCTATTGTAATTGAATTGTAGGCTTGTATGCAGTGCCTCTTTTGTGCTGTTAGTTAAGAAGTAGCAGTTTAAGCAGGCTTCTGTATTTTCATAGGCATTTGTAGTGAACTGAAAGTTCTCTATGTATTTGTCTAAGTTGTTGCATGGTGTGTAATTATAATGTTTTTCTAAATATTTTAGTATTTGATTTTTAGTTTTTCTTTTGTTTATATGATATATTGTTGTGCATATCATTTCGGCACTGCGTAGTGCAGGTATGGTGTTGCTAGTTGCACGAACGATCTTAGATAATACTCTTTTTAATTCTCGCATATTGTTAATTTTGTTTGCAATTACAGATGACCATATGGCAACATCTGCTTCGTAATCTACTCTATACCATTTTGCTCCAAGTGATAACCAGTTTGCAAATCCTTTGCCATATATATCGTGAGACTTAGCTTTATAATCTTCGTAGTAACTATGTAATACTCTCATATATTGTTTGCTACTATGTCTATAATGCATTAGCCAGTCCATTGTTGCTATTGTGAAGATGGTGTATTTTGACAAATTGGCCAAATTGTATAGTGGAATAGTATTGTTATTTGGTTTAGAATGTTTTGTTGTATTCTTGCTAACAATATCGGCAATATAGAATGCGTTATACATATTTACAATTTCCTTTTGAGTTGATTTAGATATTATTTAATTTGATATCTGTACAAAATATAACACTATTTGTACAATATTGCAAGCGTTTTATGTAAAAATCTAGTTTTTTATGTAAAAAATTACATACATTTGTACAAAAGTGTAAAATATTACAACTGTTTGTGCTTATATTGTTTTAATTAAAATTTTATCATTGCGGGTGAAATATTATTAAAAATCCATTGACAAAGGGGATTATGTTTGTTACAATACCTCTGTCTAAAATGAATTAGACTGATTTTAATACTTTTAGTTTATTCGGAGAGTTACCCAAGAGGCCGAAGGGGCGTCCCTGCTAAGGATGTAGGACGGGCAACTGTCGCGAGGGTTCAAATCCCTCACTCTCCGCCAAAAAAATTGCACAAATGTAGTTTGTGCTTTTTTTGTGCTCGAGTTCGAGATGAGCAGATTAATATCTGCTAGCCAACTATCGTTGTCTGTTGAACCACTTTGCAGCCGGAAACCCTACCCGGCAAACGGGGCGGGTACCCGTCTTAGCTTTCGCTAATCCACCCGAGGTATCCGATCATTCGATCGCATAGACAAATTCCTCACTCTCCGCCAGAAAAATGCACAAGAAATCGCTTGTGCTTTTTTTGTTGCATGGAATTACATAAAATATTGGTGTCGTATGAGCTGGGATATCTGTTTTTTGTATTTGTGAATTGAGTTTTTGTATAAATAAAATTGAAAATAAATAATGGTTATGATACAATCCTAGTATTATGAAAAGAGTTTTAATAATTTTATCAATTAGTATATTAATTGCGTTATGTGGACTAGTAATATTTCTGGTTATTAGACCTAGTGATGATGGTGGGAATGTGTCAAGGATTGGTATTGGCGGAGGAGGTGCTTTTCTTAATCCTATGATTGATCCAACGGATGAAGATACGCTGTATGTGACCAGTGATATGGGTGGTATATATTATTCGCATAATAAGGGTAAGACATGGGGCAGAACTGACACTCGTGGTGTATTTACACAAACACATATTGCAGACACAGGAGTTGTGTTCTGTGGCGGGTATGGGGTTTATTCCTCCAATGACAAAGGAAAAACACTAAATCTTATTTATCCAAAAGATGTAAAACATAGTGTTAGCCGTTGTGGTTGGAATGAAAACTTGATGCTTGCCGAATGTTATGACAATGGTTATGTGAAATGTATAGCAACAAATAGTAGTTATGTATTCTTTGTTACAATAGATTGGCAGGGGAGTTTACGATTTATCCAGTGTGATTACAGTGGTGATAATCTAGAAATATTACATACCATGCAAACAGTATTTACCGATCCTATGAGTGATGTGGATGTACATATGTTGGTTGATAGCGATGGAGTGTATCTAGGAATTGCAGACAAAATATATTTCTATGATTTTGCAACAAAAAACTTTGCTGTCATATATACCACTTCGGGCTGTATCAAGGATGTTAATAAAATAGAGAATAATATATATTTCATCGATGATAGAGATGATAGAAGTTTGATATTATACACAAATGACTTTGTTTCATTTGATGACTTAATGGACTACAATACATTGACAAATGAGTTTACTAAATATGGCCGTGATGGTACATTTAATTGGCATTTCAAAGAAATAGATGGCAATAATTTCAACAATATATATCTGTCTTTTAGTTCACCGGTAAATGAGTATGATGATGTGGTTGATGGTGTTATGAAATTCAATGGTCATAGTTTTGAATGGGTGTTCGATTCTATGTACAAAACAAGGCATGTGACAGAGTTGAATGGTTGGTCTTATGGGGCGCATGGGCCAATCTATGGTATATGTGCTAGCCCTCACAATGATAACATATTTTTAGTGGCAAATGTAGAGACAGTATATATGATGGAGTACCCAAATGAAGAGGGTAAGAAGATAACAGCACTTCACTGCAATGATTATGGTGATGGCAGATATTCTACCAATGGACTCGATGTGCAAACAACATATTTTGTAAAAGAAGATCCTTTTGATAAAAATCATATAATTATATGTACTACAGATCTGGGATTACAGAATAGTTATGACAACGGCGAGACATGGCAGAGAATGGATATAACAGGATCGGATTATGACATATATAATACTTGCTATGATTTGTATTTCGATAAGTATCAAAAAGATGTTGTATATGGACTATGGAGTTCTAGGCACGACGCTCCCTATAATCCAACTATATATGATAAGGATTATACAAAGGGGGCATTTGCAATTTCTCTAGATGGTGGCAAGACTTGGGATTTCTCGTATAGTAGTGGCATTCCTAGTGATGCAATCCCAGTTAGGATGAGTATATCTCATAGTGTAGATGAATTTACTATTGCAGTGGCTACATTTAATCGCGGTTTTTATATAAGCAAAAATGGTGGCAAAGATTTTATCTCAATAAATAACGGTATGGATACAGTAGAGGGGTTGGTATATGGTGAGGACATAGTGCTGACAGAAGACATCATATATTGCTTGACTGCACCGTATCTAGAGAATGGATATTGGATGCCATCAAGATTGTATCAATACAACTTGGGTAATATGGGATTAGTGGAAATTGATCTAGGTGATATTGTCCTTGCTAGGAGCCTGGCGTATAGTGAAGATAAAGGACTATTTATCAATGTAATCCCCACTTATACTTATAAATGGTTCGAAGAGTACAATGATGGTTCTTGGGTGAATGAGAATGGTGGTATATATCATTATACTGGTGACAAAATAGAGAAGTTTTTTGAGAACAATGATGGCGTATTCTACAGTACATTCTCGAGTGACGGAAAAATGTACGCGACAGATACGTATGGAAAAGTATTTGTAATAGATGATGACGGGTCAAAACTGTTATATAGCGGACTATTTAATATGCTTAAGAACATAAGTTTTTCATTAGATGGAAAGACGATGTATATT
>SVIC01000007.1 GCA_015055515.1 Clostridiales bacterium
CCTCCCGTAGGAGTCTGGTCCGTATCTCAGTTCCAGTGTGGCCGATTATCCTCTCAGATCGGCTACCTATCGTCGCCTTGGTGAGCCGTTACCATCACCAACTAGCTAATAGGACGCGAGACCATCTTATTCCGATACATAACTCTTTTACCCCTGTACCATGCGGTACTGTGGTCTTATGCGGTATTAGCAGCTATTTCTAACTGTTATCCCCCTGAATAAGGCAGGTTTCTCACGCGTTACTCACCCGTCCGCCACTAAGTTAATCGGAAGCAAGCTTCTAATTAACTCCGTTCGACTTGCATGTGTTAAGCACGCCGCCAGCGTTCGTCCTGAGCCAGGATCAAACTCTAATGTTTGATTATAACTCAATCACGAATACTTGCGTTAAAGTTTATTCGTAGATTTCATTTACTAAATTCTCAAAAAAATTAACAAGTAATTTTAATTCTACTATACACTATTTAATTTTTATGGTTCTGTTTCGCATTTCCTCTTTCGAAGAATTGCAAGCGTAGTTTACCACTCTAAATCGCCCATGTCAACACTTTTTTGAAAATTTTTTTAATTTTTTTGAACTTTTTTTGTTTTTTTACATACACGCATCCGGGTGTTTGCAATTCGCATCTCAAACGAACTCCAAATTTACCCAAATTTTCTAAAAAATTCTAAAAATTTACTATAAAAATTTTTCTAAAAAATATTTTTTCAACACACTTTTGTGTGCTTTTATGAGCCTTTCTGTATATTTTTATTATTAATATATATTTATATAATAATCATTTAATATAGCATCGAGAAGCACCCTACCCTATATTTTATTATATTTTTCATTTTTTTGTTACATTATAAAAAAAACCATATGTATATTATCTTTCCATTATAGAAAAAAATTTTTACATATGGTATCTTATTATCTTTCTAATTCTTTTTCTTTTATTATAGTTTTGTTCGATCTCACTATTGACTTCAATTTAGAACTTATACTACTTATGTCTTTTACTTTTTCTTTAGATTTTACATTTTTTGAAGCTAAAACATCTTTTTCCATATCAGCAGTAGTTATATTATTATATATAACCCCGCAATCATAAGCAGGAGACTTCTTTACCAGTCTATTAGTATCTATTACTTCTTGCTCCAACTCTTCATATTTCTCCAATGCACCCTTACCTAGCATTTTCTTTGCTTGCTTATCAGCATCTACCAAGACTTCAGCGTAGTTTTTCGCCAAGTCGGAGATAGGTTTTTCAAACCTTACATACAATTCTTTTGTCTCACTTGCCTCGGCCTCTATTACGCCATCCCTATCCTCTATTACCTTATCCAACAAATCATTGTAGGCTATATAGTTATTGTCGCCATTTGCGGTCAAAAATCGGCTATTTATGGCATTATACTCATTTGTATAGCCCTCAGCCACCCCGCTAGCAAAACTACCACTTTCGCCCTTTATTATAGCCATTTTGCTATCGAATAGATCCTTATAAGACTTCTCCATCTTATCCGATATAGTTCTATATACTGCCTCATCATATTCTTTCTTAGAAGTCACATACGGATAATCATTCTTGGTATCACCTAGTCTCTCTCTACCCTCTTCATCATCTACCAGCACTACATTATAATAATCATATGATTTCTGCAAATAATTATCAACGGTAGACACAAATTCCCCTATTTGCGTCCTAATAGTATTAATATAATATCCATTCACCTTGTACACATCTTCCAGCACATATATCTTAGAAGATGCCTTCTTTCCTACCGCCTTTTTGCTGTATTTGATCTCAAACAATATCTCTCCTATACCCAAAATATCCGATATACAGAATAAAGAGTTGTCATAAGTATGCTTCTTTATTTTTCTCATCTGCATCAATTCTTTAATAATCTTATTAGATATAGTATATTTTCCGCCTTGATCATAATTACCAAGCAATTTATCTCTATGTACAACAAACCTTTCCGATACAAAACCATCCATGCTTGCAATTTTGCTAAAACTACTCATTTCACGCCCCCATAGATACTTATCTATTATACTTATTTATAGAATAACAAATATTTGCCATTTTCTCCAAACGCAAAAACATAGAAATAATATTTTTACATATAGTATTCTAAATATTAATTATTCAAGAGGACTATATGCACGAGACACTATTTCATAGCCATACACACGCCATCTGCGGTACATATACGTGTGTAAGGTGTGGATTTAAGATATATAAGAATGATCACGAATTATTGCCACTATGCCCTAATTGCAAACATTACGAATTTACAAAAAATTAAAAAAGACAAGTCATACAACTTGCCTCTTTTATTATTTTACCCAAATCTCTGTAATATCTTCGCCTTCATCGTTTGTCTTAGTTTCTGGCTCTTTTGGAGTCTCTCCATCCTCGAACTTGCCGACAAAGTCGCTCTCTGTATTCTTATCATGAGCATCAATAATATTTAGATAATAGTTCTTTGTACCATCATCACCTGTATACTCTGAATATACAAATAATCTTCTGCCATCAAGGTCCACATACTTCACATCATCTAGCTTGTAAGTCTTGCCTTCTCTACCTATTTCTACTGGCTCTGCATCATTATCTACAAAACTAAGTGTATATAACTTGCTATTGCAAATGTAATATACATTACCATTATCTTCGCCAATTAACTTAATAGCACTTTCGCCACGATATAACAACTTCTCTACACCATTAGATATTAAGAAGATATAATTGTTGCTATCCACCGCAATCACATCATTAGCAACACTAGAAGTATTATTCTTAATAATTACATATCCGCTATATTCGCCCGATACATATTCTTCGCTTGCATTGTTATTTATACTCTTTCTGTACACTTCCTTAGCATATGTCACAGTAGTAGTATCTACCACCTTAGTATAGTATACATAGCCATTAGCACACTCTATAATAGAATAATTATAGCCAATACTACCAGCTAGTCCAGTAGCAACTACTTCTTCATCAGACTTACCAATCTCTACTCTGCATAATTTGTTACCAGCCTTGCCTGTCTCAGCATCATCCTCTGTATACTCTCTTGTGTAATAAATATATTTCTGATTACCACTGATATTATCTGTCTTATATGTGTAGTCTTCTACCTCGGCAAAATCCACGCTAGTCACATTCTCTGCCATAGTTATGACATTGCCATTATCGCCATCAACAGATATTATACTTGAGCCATCTTGTAATACTATAAATGCCTTGTTGTCTATAGTATACACAGTCCACTTCTTCACGCTGTCATCACTAGTAGTACTAGCTAGTTTCTTCTGACCAGTGCCATCTATATTAATTCTGCACACATCAGCACGCTTGTTCTTCAATTCTTTTACGCCTTCAGCGTTATAACCATTCTGCATATGAGGAGTAAGGTAGTATATATAATTTCCTACTATATAAAATCCACCAAATTCATAACCAACACTCTGTGGTACTACACACTCGGTCTCAACTAGAAAACCATTCTCATCACGCTGAACCTTGCCATTCACTAGCTTTGTTCTATATATTCCGCTTCTGGTAATTGTACCAAATTTGTTATCCTCTCCCGCCTTAGTGAACTCCTTGTAGTCTTGATATCCATTAACATAGTATAGATATTCACCCTTCACAACAGCCATTCCACCATTGCCTAATGCTGTCAAATTATCCGCAGGATTGTTCCCAAGCCCTGCTGGTCCGCACGCAGTAAGGAAGCATGCCAAGCATACCAACACAGCCACCATTATCTTCAAAAATTTCTTCATTTAATCGGCCTCTCTATAATAATTTATAAATTTACGATTTATCATAACAAATAAAGCTAGCATAAGTCAAACAAATTGTTAGATTTTGCCTTGAAAAATAACCTTTCATACTATTATCGCCCATATTAACCACATTTAATCAATTGAAATATTAGGTCATTTTCCATTTTTGCTATTGATTTTACCATCTTCACTATGCTACAATGATACTTAGGAGATAACAACGATGAACGCTAATATCGAACACATTAATAATTTTATTAAGCACACCGCACACTATTTTGGCATGACATGGCATAAAGAGTGCTGTATATGTTCCGAGGATGCTGGAATAATTAAAACATTCTCATGTAGAGAGTCCTTAGACAATAACACAGCCGAGATATACATTAGCGTAGACAAATCTATACCAATTGACGACTTCAACTTGGCAAATGCATATAAGTATGCATTATATATCTATGAAAAGCCAGAAGATTGTTCCGATTGGGATAACCGAATATCTGCAACAGCGTTATTTTCTAATAACAAAGAAGGCTTTATGGAATGTGCTAAGTTAATAGTTGATCATCACGTAATACAAAATAATATAGATTATTTACACCCAGACACAGTACTCCCTGACGACATGCAATTGAATATAACTGCAGTAACAGATGATGGCGTAAATGTATTAGAAAATTATAATTGCCCTACAAAGAAGTCTATAGAGAATGTCTGTAACATGATAAGCGAAAATATAGATGAATACACTATGTAAATAGGAGATAACGAAATTATGAATAATCCCAACTTGAAACATATAGAGAATTTTTATATCAATACAGATGGCGTATTTGGCATAGCATGGCTAGATGAGTGTTATGTGTATTCCGATAGTTTAGGCATAATCAAGACATTCTCTATTAATAATGCAAAATTCAACAACTGCGACGAAACATATATATCTATCAACGAGGCATTTGAGCCAGCCGTGAAGAAAGAAAACCTTGCATCTACATTCAAATACGCACTATTTGTGTACGATCCTGACACCGAAAGAGATTATGATGACAAGAATTATAGTACAGCACTGTTCTGTAACGATATGGAGAATTTTCTAGTATGCACAGACATTGTTGCGAAATACCATCTGGCAAATAATAATCTACAGATTGCACAAAATTTCCCATACGTTAACTTTCCAAGAGACAAGCAATTAACAATCAACGCAATAACTGTGGACAATAGAGAAGTTATTTCTAATATGGAACTAAAAAATTTCGCAGAGGTAGTCACTGCCAGAGAGAAAATAGAGGAAATATTGAAATCACCTAATCTGGAGATGTAAAAAAGTCGAGAGTTTTCCTCGACTTTTTTCTTGCCCTTATACTATATAATATCTATTACCGAAATCGGACAAAAACAGACACTTCTTTTATCTCTAAAAATATCAATTATTCTATATTTATTATGCAAATTTGATACATAAAAAACATAGGTAATTAAAACATCTTCTACATTTCCCTCATAATCACAATTATAGATTGCTTTGTACATATTAACATAATCCAGATTATTCTCAAAAAATTGTATTATTTGTTTTATCAAAGTATCCTTATTATTTTTACGGTTAACTGCATTGATGTTTTGACTAGAAAAACATAAACTATGCGGTAATAAATTCAATAATTCCACACATAAATCATTGCACATAAATTTGCGTGCCTTCTCAGTCGGAAATAAATATTTCATTAATTTCAATTTTCTAACCTCTTCCATGTTATCCTCCGCATAAATAATACACTCTCACAACTCTCTAATCAAGCAAATTTTAACAATTTTATCATAAACTGCTAGAAAGTAGTGAGGGGATTTGGCATTTTTTGTCGAAACACTCCAAAAAGGATTGTTATGAACAAATTTCAAGAAAGATTACAGGAATTATTAGAAGATAAGCACTTAAGTAGATTGCAACTAGCAAATAATCTAAATATTTCTTCCACAACTATCAATGGATACTTTAACAAGGATTATTATCCACGAATAGATATCGCAATAGAAATATCAAAATATTTCAATTGTTCTTTAGATTATTTATTTGGATTTTCTGATGATGAAAAAGATATATCTCTAAATGATAATACATTTATAGATAATTTTACTACACTCGTTCGTTCAAAGAAGATGTCTATTTCCAAAACAATGAGAGAATTAAAAATGTCTGAATATAATTATTATAGATGGATGAATGGTCAATTACCTAAAACAAACAATCTTATTTCTATCGTAGAATATTTTGATTCCAGTATTGATTGGTTATTAGGCAATTTAATAAAATAACAAAAAAACAACCTATAAAATTTGAAGTGAATCCCGTAGTGGTCATTTCAAAATTAGGCTGTTTTTTATTTTTTCTATTAATCTATTTTCTTATGTACAGGAGTAGCATAATTCACTGTCACTTTAATCTTAATAGCTCTGTTATCCTCTACTTCTAGATATTTGAAGATAATCTTAATAGCGCGCTCGATATAATTACCATTCTTGTCTGGCTTCTCTTCAATAGTGGTATAAGTATATTCTTTGTCCACCTCTGCCACACTCTCTGATAATTCATACACAAATCCACCCACTGTGTTGTATTCAGTATCTGGCAATTTACTAATATTAAGAGTATCGAATAGCTTCTCTAACTCATACTCGGCATCTACAATATATGTATTATCTTCTATCATTTCAAAAGTATCTTCCTCGGTCTCATCATCATGCTCATCATATATCTCTCCAACCATCTCTTCTAGAGCATCTTCCATACATACTATTCCGCTTGTACCGCCATGTTCATCAGATACAACTGCAATATGCTTCTTAGCCTTCTGCATTTGTCTAATTATATCATCTACCTTGGTGTTCTCGCTGATAAATATAATTTCACTTAATATGCTCTTGATATCGAACTTATTGTCCTTGATATACGCAGGGAAGAAATTCTTCTGACTGATGTATCCTATGATATGGTCTACATCACCTTCATATACTGGAAGCCTTGAGAAATAAGTCTCCTCAAATACTTGCTTAATCTTCTCGTTGTCATCATTGATCTCTATAGCAGATACATCTACTCTTGGTGTCATAATATCATACGCAGTAGTCTCGCCAAGATCTAATACACCTTGGATAAGAGTAGCATCTTCGCTGTTGATTACTCCTTCTTCCTCCATAGTGTCTATGATCGTCTCTAACTCATCCTCAGTCACCGTAGGATCAGACACTTCACCATTCTTCTTCTTTAATAATGCATGTTGCATCTTAGTAAAGATGACAGCTATTGGCCACAAAATAATGGATATTATGTGCATTGTATTAGCAAACGACAACGCTAGTTTCTCTGGCCTTGATTTTGCAAAACTTTTCGGCAAAACCTCACCAAATATTAGTATAAGCAATGTCATAATAACAGTGTTAAGTAGGTTTGCAAGTGTAGCATCGGCAATTAATTGACTGAATAAGTACGCTGCTAGCGTAGTATTCGCAATATTGACTAAGTTATTTCCTACTAATATAGTAGATAACGTTCTGTCGTAATTCTCGCATATCAATAATGCCCTTCTTGCCCCCTTAACATTCTCATCCGCCATATTTCTAATTCTAATAAGGCTAGATGTAGAGTACGCTGTCTCGCTGGCAGAAAAGAATGCAGACAAGACAATCAGTACCAAAATCGCTACATAAAAGATTGGGCTAACATAATTAGCTGCTAATAACCCCGTATACGGGCCCATATAAACTCCTTTTTTCTTTAATTATTATATTCGAAATTAATTATTACAAATAATTTCTATTATCTATTATACTACACTTTTATACAAAAGTAAATTGGTAAATGTGAAATATTTTATAATTTCGCATTTGCACTACTACGCAAAATAAAATAGAGTTGTAGTATAAAATACCACAACTCAAATAATATTTTACTCACTATCCGATAGATATTGATTACTTGTAATCTCGTTGTCTTCTACGAAATCAACCAATAATCTCCTTGTCTTTTCTTCTAGTGCCGGTATAACAAAACTAGTTATAATTAACATCGCAGCAGCAATTAAGAAGAAATAGAACATACTTATGTCTAATACAATTAATAATAATAGGACTGCATAACTCAATATCAAACTGGTAGAGCCTGCCACCTCTCTAACCATAAATGCATTGTTGCTCTGACCAATGATCCTGGACTTTTGAATAAACCTCTGTAATACAAAACAGCATATAAATGAATAGAATAATCCAAACGCTGCAAACGCCACATATAGCACAAATACATTTCTAACAAAGCACATACATACAAATGCTATGCTAATAATCACACAAGATAATCTAACAACATTCAATAGATCAAATTTCTTATCTATATATGATACCACTACATTACCAATAACAAATGATACTCTAAATATAATAATGAATACACTAGCAAACGAATATGATATAGCCCCCTCCACAATAGTCGCTAAATTAAATACATAATATATGCTGTCGCTTATACAATAACTCATGTATATTGCAAAATAACATACCATAATAGCAATTACTATATACCTGATTTTTGACACTTTCTTATCACTTTTTGACACTTGCTCTATCATATTTGACACATACTCTTTATTGAACGCAGAATTCTTTCTGTTTTTAATATACAAATAAAATAGTGGCAAGATAGAAATTATATATAGAACAATGCACATAATGTATACAACAGTCTTATTTATATCCAGTATTAATCCACCTATAAGAAGTCCTGCAAAATATCCTAGACCTTCGAATACTCTAGTTGCTGCAATTTTCTTAGAATCCATACTCTTAGATGATGCATAGTTAAATAATGTTTCTTCCGCAACCATCTGGAATGATGCATCTATTCCACCAAAAAGTGATGCTAATAGTGAACCGATTAGGAATAATTGTGGAATAAGTGCCAACGACACACAGAATCCACCTAACATCAATGCCCTTAGTATCAAGAATACTTCTGGCCTTTTTTGAATTTGTTTTCTTAGCACCAATCCAGTTAATAACCTGAATACATTGTTAAGCATCATATATAGTACAGCATATATCAGCGACCCTGTCGTATTATATATTATCAGTGGAACAAACGATCCCACTAGACAAGTTGCTACCTTTGACAACACCTTATAATAATTTAATAACTTGAACTGCATGAACTTTTCCTTATTTTCTCATCCTACACAATTAGTTTATATATTTAATTAATATAAGTCAAACAAATAAATATTGAAAAAGATTTTGCACGAAGTATTGAAAAAGTCTCAAAAATGTTTTATACTACTAGCGAAAAGTGTTACAATAATGCTTGCCAATGGAGAAAAATGATGAAAAATATTGAGTTAGCAATAAAAAATAACAATTTAATAACTAAGGGTGACAAGATAGGCGTGGCATGTTCGGGTGGAAGAGATAGTATGTGTCTTCTGCACTATTTGTCCACACACAAAGACGATCTTGGCATAGAAATTGTCGCTATTAATATCGACCACAATATAAGAGAGAACAGCAAGAGAGATACTATGTTCGTTATGCGTTATTGCAATCAGCACAACATAAAGTTCATGTCCTACTCACTTAATGTATTGCAATATTGTATGGAGAAAAAGACATCTATTGAAGAAGGTGCAAGAGAGGCCAGATACGAGGTATTCCGATCTCTTATATCTAAGGGAGTCGTTGATAAGATTGCTCTAGCACATCATATGCAAGATCAATCAGAGACAATACTACTTAATATCCTTCGTGGTACAGGATTGAACGGTGCTAGTGGTATGGATTATGTTAATGGCAAATTCATTCGACCCCTTCTATCTACAACTAGAGCAGAAATACACGCATATATAGAGAACAATGATATCCCATATGTAGATGATGAGACCAATGCTAGTAACGATTATTCCAGAAACTATATTAGAAATATGATCATGCCCCTAATTAGATCAAAATGGCCAAATGCAGACAACGCTATTTGCAAGTTTGCCGAGATTTGTAGACAAGATAATAAATATATAGAAGACATTGCAAAACAAAGCGACTTTGAGGCAAAAGATGGCATAGTAAAGATACAGACTAGATACTTCATAGACCAACCATCTGTCATCAATAGAGTAATAAGAAAGGCATTAAAGGCAATAAATGTATCAAAAGACATTGAGAAAAAACACATTGAATTAATAAAAGAACTAGCATTAGATGGCAATAACGGTTCAAAGATCAACTTACCACACAATCTAGTTGCAATAAAGGAATATAATTATATAACCATCACCAACAAAACATTCAAACCAGCAAGAAAAGAATGGAAGATGGAAAAAGGCAAGATTGATATCCAAGAATATGGAATAATCAACTTAAGTATTACAAGGAAATTCGATTTAGGTGAACACAACCATATTATTGACTATAACAAGGTACCAAAGGACGCAATAATTAGGTTCAGAGAGGCTGGAGACGTGTTCGAGAAATTCGGCGGTGGAAAAAAGTCACTTAGCGACTATCTTATAGATAAGAAAATCCCTACTCGCCTTAGAAATATAACACCTGTACTCGCCTCTGGCAACGAAATTCTTGCTGTATTTGGCGTGGAAATATCTAACAAAGTAAAGATTGACAAGGATACCAAGACTGCTTGGGCTGTGGATATATTTAAGTATTAGAAGAGCATTTTGCTCTTTTTTTATGTATTTTAGATTTTAACCATATTAATAATCATTTTGTTTCCAAAATAAAATGGTATATACTAAATATATGGAAATAAATATTAATGTATCGGACAACTTAATAAAACTAGCCAAAGCCATTAATAAATCAGGTGGCAACGTGTATATAGTAGGAGGATATGTGCGAAATGCCTTACTAGGACTAGATGGCACAGATTGCGATATATGTGGAGACTTAACATATGACAAGGTACTACTTATTGCAAATAACTTAGGATATGATGCACATGTTGTAAATAAGAGACTAGGTACAGTGCTTATTCAGATAGGTGATGAAGAGTACGAATACACCACATTCCGTAAAGAGAATTATAGCAAGGGTGGCACTCATAGCCCTGATGATGTAGCATTTGTCACTGATATACAATTAGATGCCAGCCGTAGAGATTTCACCGCAAACAGCCTATACTATAACATACTTACAGGCGAGATATCGGACTTCTATCGTGGAGTGGAAGACATCAAATCACATACTTTGCGTTGTATAAAGACACCCGAGGAAGTGTTCTCATCCGATGGCTTAAGAATACTTAGAATGATAAGAATAGCCAACGAACTAGGATTTAAGATAGACAAAAAAACAAGAAAAAGTGCCAGAGAATATGCATATCAATTAAGCGATATTTCTGGCGAGAGAGTGTTAAAGGAATTGAAGAAAATTGTAGTGAGTGACTTCAAATATTCCACTACCGATAGTGAAGAAAATTTCTTAGATAATTTCAATTACATCAATATCTACAAATATATTTTTAATAGTAATTTCGATAAATTCAAGATAGGCAATAGGTTTAGAAAAAATTTCTTCGCTTTGCCAAAAAATTTCCGAATTGTCGGATACTGGATGATACTGCTTGCAGAATATTTCGGATATACTCATGTATCTGTTAACCAAATCAATTATGCATGCATGACATACCTAGGCAATTCTGGTCTAAAAGAGGCAAATGCAAATATTCAAACTATTATATCTACATACAGTCTATTCCAAGATATTATGTTTGGAAGCAGTAGCTATAGGCGTGCTGTTATGGCATTCTATAATTGTAATAGCGATGTTAAGAAATTCTTCGAGGCTTTTATTCCAAAAGAATATAATCAGTTACGCTTTGCTGTAAACATATTGCGAAAAAGAAATATTCCTCTATGCTACGAGGAACTAGATATAAGTAATATAGATCTGATCGATGGTGCACGAGTAGACAAATACAATACATCTAAGATCCGTGCGAAATTACTGCTGGACTGCCTATATGAGCATATTTCCAACACACGTGACACGCTTCTGGCAGAAGCCAAATATATTAATATAAAACTAAATAACAGAGAAAAAGCAGGCCAATAATGGTCTGCTTCTTTTTCTATTATGCTTCAGCGATCTCTGCAATATAATCAAATAATTCTGCTTGCCTTGCTAGGTATGTTACCTTAACCTTGCTTTTCTTATCATTATTATTGAATAGATATGCAGTAGTCTCTGTTAGATCGGTAGTATCATTTACTACTACATACATTGCATCATATTTAATCTTGTTACCATCAGAATCTTTCTTCTCTTCACTATTTATAGTTAGTGTCTGAGTAGTCTGGAATTTGTACTCTATTACATAGCCAGTAGCCTTGATTTCACTTATCTCTGTGTCTTTCTCTGTTACGCTAGTCTCATAACCATACGCACCACTGAATATACAAGTCAATACACTCTCGTTAGAAGATGTCTTATTTGCATTCATAATCTCATCGAATATCTCTTGACCTTTGTTATTTTGACCCAAGTCAAACATTTCTCTATTAGTACACTCACCTACACTTAACTCAGTTCCTTCTACATATACCTTCAAAGATTTTACACCATTTAGTGTTGGACTATAGAAAGTGCTTTGCACAATTGCTAGAGTTATGATTGCTATTATTATAGCAGCCACTACTGAAGCCACAGTTATTATTGCTATCTTTTTTGCTTTTGTCATTACTTGTCTTCCTTTTTATCTGTTTTTGTATTATTTGCCTTCTTTGCTGATCCCTTTGTAGACTTACTAGTAGTAGATTTCCTTGTAGTAGTCTTCTTTTTCACAGCCTCTTTTTCCACTTTCTCTTCCTTGTTGTCACTACCCGATGTTATATTCTCATTGTCAGAGTTCTTAATCTCTTCTAGTTTTTTCTCACTTTCTTTCTTAATCAACTCTGTTTCATCTTTGATTACATTCAGCTCGCTCTCGGATATCACACCAGCCTTATACAGAGCCTCTGCAGTCTGCTCTTTTAATTCCTGCATCTTTGCCTTTTGCAGTACTTCTTGCTCTTTTTGATGTTTATCATCAGCCTCTTTTCTTAGTCTTAATTTTTCATCCAGCCTCTTAGCAATCTCTTTGTAGTCTTCACCACGCATAATTGCATCCACTTCATCTTGATATATTGTCTCTTCTAGTAATAGTAAGTTCGCTAGATTATCCAATATGTCTCTCTTCTCTGTCAATATCTTCTTTGCTTTCTTATAATTACTATCCAGCAAAGACTTAATCTCATTATCTATAACACCTGCTGTCTGCTCACTATATACAGATTGTGTCTGATAATCTCTACCAATGAATACTTCGCTACCTTTACCTAAGTTAATAAATCCTAGTTTTTCGCTCATACCCCATTCAGTAACCATTCTTCTAGCAATATCTGTTGCGTGCTTAATATCGCTACTAGCACCTGCTGTAATATCACCAAATACTATTTCCTCTGCTATTCTACCACCCATCATCATAGATATCCTAGCATTTAACTTCGATAGCGAATAGTGCTCATCATCATCTGATGGTCTAGTAGATGTATAACCACCAGCCATACCTCTAGGAATAATAGATACCTCGTGCACATCCTCGCCTGCATCCAAACATTTTGCTAGTATTGCATGACCAGCCTCGTGATATGCTGTGATCTTTCTGTCTTTCTCTGTAACCAATCTTGACTTCTTCTGAGGTCCCATCAATACCTTGTTAATACCCTCAGTGATATCTGACATATTGATTGTTACATGGTTATTTCTAGCAGCAAGAATAGCCGCCTCGTTCAAGCAGTTCTCTATATCTGCACCTGTAAATCCGCTAGTTAGTCTAGCAAGTGCCTTGAAATCAACCTCTGGATCAATAGGCTTATTCTTCGCGTGTATCTTGATAATACCCTCTCTTCCCTTTACATCAGGAGGATTTACATATATTTGTCTATCAAATCTACCCGGTCTCATCAATGCTGGATCTAGCACATCTGCTCTGTTAGTTGCCGCAAGAACTATTATACCATCATTACTCTCGAATCCATCCATCTCTACTAGTAATTGATTTAGCGTTTGCTCTCTCTCATCGTTACCGCCACCAAGTCCTGCACCACGCTGTCTACCCACAGCATCAATCTCATCTATAAATACTATACATGGCGCATTCTTTTTTGCAGTATCGAACATATCTCTTACTCTGCTAGCACCTACACCTACATACAATTCTACAAAATCCGATCCACTAATGCTGAAGAATGGTACATTACTCTCACCAGCAACTGCCTTTGCTAGCAATGTCTTACCTGTTCCAGGAGGACCTACTAGTAATACTCCCTTTGGTATTCTTGCA
The DNA here is from genome assembly GCA_015055515.1 of Clostridiales bacterium. GTDB lineage: Bacteria > Bacillota > Clostridia > Christensenellales > UBA1242 > UBA11490. The sequence continues at coordinate 14,169 of SVIC01000007.1, forward strand.
CCCATAGCCTTGAACTTTGCTGGATTTTTCAAGAACTCTACTATTTCCTCTGTCTCCAGCTTCTCTTCATCTGATCCCGCAATGTCATTGAATCTTACCTTTGACTTCTCTACCACTCTAGCTCTAGACTTAGAGAATATATTACCGCCACTGCCCTTACCAGAGAACATACGGAATATCATTACACCCAATACTATCATTAACACAATGTAGATATAAGGTAGAATAGATTCGAAGAAACTCTCAGTAGGATTACCCTTATCATAATCACACTTGGTTAGATCAAATCCTTTTAAGTGTGTTATATCCCTATTAGAATACACACCATAAGTATTGTCTAACTTGGTCTCATTAGTATTATTTGCATAATTTACAGCACTCTTGAAGTCTTCTATGAACTGAAGATCATCGGTTGTGTTGTTATATGTGAAGAAATAATCATAGTTGCTTGGAAATTTCTTCCTTTGCTCTGCATTCAGAGAACTCCTATGCTCAACATTCTCATCATCGCTCTCGAATAGCAAAATGTATCCCGTTCCGTTATTCACATATATCTCTTCGACATACCCCTCGAATAAAATATCTTGCGCTGTGCTATAACTAATATTCTTGTCATCACTCTCCGAACTAAATACAAAGAATAGTGCACATACTAGAAATATTACTATTAACAGATATGCCAGACTTTTATAATTCTTCTTCTTGTTGTTTCCCAAAAAAGTAGCCTCCTATTAATTTTTACCAGTATATTGTATCACAAGAAAATAAAAAAGCAAAAAAAATACACATGAATTTATACTCTAATATATTAATATACACTTTTATCTGATAATAATTTATCATATTGCAAGTCTTGACAATTCTTTTGATATAATTATTGCATTATTGACACATTCTGCTATATCTTTCGCCATCTGATACACTATGTTGAATTTGGTAGCGCTAATGAACGCTCTTGTATCTATACCTACACTGCTTACCACTGGCATTATAGATACATCTCCCATTACACTACTATTAACACCAAAACCACCAGCAGGTATGCACCCACCCCTTCGCAATTTCACTATACCTATATCAGCCAAATTTCCTAAGGTGGCATCAATAACGATAACTTTTTTGTCCGGATGACTAGATCTAATATATCTATATGCACTCTTCAGATTACTAGCCACTATGGGATTGTCTAGCCTACCATACACATACGCATCCACATCATACTTATTTACCAGTATTTCTGCTATCAGAGGACCTATCATATCACTAACCACCCTGTCGGAGCCTACGCACATTATAACTGGCAACTTACCATCAAGTATACTTGCTAGATTAAAAGAAAAATCCCTCTTTGCAGTTTCACCATCCAAATATATATCCATCACACTACCCCTTATATATTAATACATAAATATTTAACCAAATACAATTGTCATATACTCCTTGCAATACAATATATTAATTATAAATTTGAAAAGGATGATTAATAAAATGACTTTTTTGCAAATATATGTTAATATCTTATTGAAAAATGTTAAATATTATCCTAGGAGGTCTGTATGCATTGGATAGACATAGTCTTAATAGCAATCATCGCAATTTCTGCTATTATTGGCTTATTTAAGGGTTTCTTCGATGGCTTGATATCTATATGTTCTATCTTTGTATCATTCATTATAGCAGTATGTACGGCAAATTGGTTTGCTGGCATAATAAGATCTATAGTCGATATAGATGGATGGCTGAATATTGTACTAAGGGACACATTTGGCGTAGCAGATTCTCTTGTTGTATTTGGCACATCATATCCTAGAGAAAAGGTCGCAGCATTCCTCACTGTTGTATTCTCAGCAGTAGTGATATTCATATTAATAAGATGTATAGTAGCGCTATTGAAGAATTTATTCAAAGCACTCACCGCTGGATCCAGAGCCATTGGCGGACTGAATAAGATCCTAGGCTTACTACTTGGCGCAATCAAGGGTGCTCTTGGTGCTAGCGTAATCTTAATTGTATGTTCAGTAATAACATCGCTTGGTGTTCCTGGATTGACAGATGTAATAACTAATAATATTAACAATACAACAGTTACCAAGTATGCTTTTGAATTGGTAGATCAGATTGTAGAAGACAAGATGACTGGCAAGACATTCGAAGAAATAATAGACGGCGTATTTGATAAAAATACAGCGAACGAGCAACAAGCCAATACTGATATAATAATTGTGTATGAGAATGGCAAGAATTACTATGAATTCAGCGTAGGACAGAATATAACAGACGAAGATATAACCATATTGTATAAGACTGGAAATGTTAAGTCCATAGTATCATTTAGCGATATAACATTTGTTGACCCAATAGATACTACAACTATCAAGGGAGAGACAACTATCACTATAATTGTCTATGGAATAGAGAAAACATTGACATACAAGGTAATTTAAGAAAATCGCCTAAATATAGGCGATTTTTTAACAACAAAAAAATGACTTATTAGAATAAATAAGCCATTTTATTTCACTATTCAGATTTCTTTTTCGTTGTAGTTGACTTCCTTGTAGTGCTTAATTTCTTACCACAACCAGCACAGAATTTATCGCCAGCGTTGATTTTTTCTCCGCACTCTGTACAATGCTTTTGCCTACTTCTTGTTGTTGTATTTGTTTTGGCATCATCTTCACCAGTAACACCCTTTCTTATACCAGAAACCACCGACTCTGCGAAATCACTTATTATTGGAGTAGCAACCTTCGCACTCTTCTTTGCTATAGGCTCCATAATATCTATTGTCTTCTCTCCAACTGCAGTGATATCATCGCCTACATAATCCAATGTCTCTTTATGAATACCCAACATTCCCTTTGTCATGTGAGGTGTTACCCCAATAAAGAAACATATCAAACCAGCACCTAGTACAACAAAGCCTATCATTACAAGGAACGACAATCCAAAACCAGTATTTTCCATAGATGGTTTCATATTGAATACACTTGTGAAACCTATGATAGTAATAACCAAACCAATCACAAATAGTATTCCACCAATTATCATTAATTTCTTTGACCTTTTCACTTTTCCACTCCTAAAATTAATCTATACAGATACTACCATATCACTCGCTTCGATGTCAATAAAATAGAACTCTCATTCATTTTTTTAACAATTAACATACTTGCTGTTATATAACTAATATATCTTATATCATTACCTTTCAATATTATCTACCCATACTTTCGCAACACTAATAATAATTGCTTAAAAAAATATTTAATACTGCAAATATTACGCCTCATTTTCTATCTCATGTATCCTATTACAAAAGTTATTAGCATAACGATCTATCACATCTTCTCTTGTTCCCAGACCCAATGCATTTAATATCTCACCTTCATACATATCATGATTACGCTCTATTAGGAATTTGTATGCCTTGGCTCCTTCTTTTGGATCATACTTGTACCTATTTTCCACTTCTATCGCTACCGCTCTTGGCACAAGATAACTTGCCTCATACATAGGACAACACTTGCCATTCTCAATATCACTTAATCTCCAGTCTAATAAATGCATATTTTTGCCTATTACATCAGCATATTTAGACTGCACTGTATCAATAGTTTCCTCGCCAGTCATTATCTTCACTATCATTGCATCTATAACACTCACTGCAGATTTTTCTATATTATGACACTCGTAGAACTTTTTCAATTCTATATATTTAGACTTGTGTTCAGGTAGTTCTTCTTGTAATATTGTCGCTGCCAGATTCTCACTAGCGGCAGTAGGATACTCTTTTGCCTCATCATCTACTGGCAATATTGCATCTAAGAAAAACTTGCAAAAAGAGTGAGTCGTCTCATGAATAATAGACATTTGATTCTCTATACTCCTCGACCCTGACAACAATATGCTCTTTGTAACCTTGCCTCTGCTATCCTTGGAAACATTACAACAAGGGCGCTCTATAAATGAATCAACTGCCACATATTTTGCATTATCATATAATAATTGATACAAATCCACACCCGAGTCAGCAAGACTGTTTATAATTACAAAGAATTCCTCTACACCATACTTCATGTCCGACTTACTCAGGGTTGCATTGTCAAATATCTTGCTTTTATCAAGTTTAACATCAGAAATATCTACTCTTACCAATCTATCTGAAATATCCAGTGCCGAATCAAATCCATTCCACTGCCTTACATGTTTACAGAAATCTACAAATTTTCTGTTCTTCTTTAGTTTTGTTATTCTATCTGATATAGTCGCCACCGCACACCTCTTATTGTATATGGTATCATATTCTCTTTTGAATTTCAATACCAAAGTGTTTTAGGAAACACCAAATATGCCAATCATATCAGACTTATGTTAAAAATGATAATTATCACATATTACAATTGACATAAAAAACGTCTAAATTAAGACGTTTTTACATTTAATAGATTAAGCGTGGCAAATACCAATATTTTTAGGCTTTTTCTTATTTTTTTTGATTTTCTACAAACAATTCAACTGACTTTTTATGATATGGCAAAGGTAATAAATCTATAGCATCATTGATATTTACATACTCTAATTCATTACCATCTTCTAGTGGTTTTTGTATTGATGACAAACACACATCTACAATATATATATTAGCCAGAGACCTCAATGGATATTTCCCTCCCGCCAACCAATAACAATCTATAGTTACGAATTCGGTTGTTTTTGTGATTTCTAGTCCAGCCTCTTCCAAGAATTCGCGTCTCAAACATTCTTCCTTGTTTTCACCATTCTCTATTCCTCCACCTATTAGAGAATATTGACCATCTTTTTTCACTAATAACAACTTTTCATTCGACACAAATAATCCAAAGCATGTTTCTCTGAATCCATATTTGATGTCTTCTTTTTTTCCAATTACAACAGTTTTCATTACAAACCTTTTTAAGCCTCCTCTTTCCAAGGTGTTCTGCTATTTATCAACTACGCTTATGATTTAATTTCATCAAAGTTTGAAATTTGGTGTGAATTTTGCAATTTCAAAGTGTAAAAAATTATAATTAGCAAGTTGACAAAATTTACAAATATTAAAACTCAAAATCTTATTGATTCATGGTTTTGTTATTTTCTAATGCTTTCATTTTTAGTTTTATGTGTGTATTAGTTTTTTCGTATTCTACAAAACCTAATCTTTTATATAGATAAACAACGGGATTAGTTAAAAAACATTGAATATCAATATCTTTGTTTCTATTTTCTTCAATGACATTTTTTAATATTTGAGTCCCAATGCCTTTGCCTTGATATTCTGGCTGAACTATAATGTTTACCACTTCATAATTGTTTTCATCTGCCTTATCATCAAAGTATCCTATATCAGTCCCATCTATCACAATGATTTTAATTCTATCTTTTTGTTGAGCAATATAATTATCAAAAAACAAGTGTTGTTTTTCATCATTCCACTCACCCCAAATTTCTTCCACATATTTTTTATATGCATTCTTTTTTAATTCATAAATGAAGTTGTAGTCTTTATCTTCATATTTTCTAAAATTGTATTTCATTTCTTTTTTCTCCTTTTTGTTTTTATGTTTTATTTTTTTAATTTCATTTTATATCTTTTTCAGTAAATAATCCTTAATCGTTTGTAAATATTATACATTTTTCTCTCCTTTTGAAAAACAAAAACAGCAACCAAATTTGTTGCTGTTTGAAAAAACTACTATAAAACCAAAAAACAGCAACATTGATGTTTTGTTGCTGTTCTTGAAATCTAATTTTTTGCATCCACAAAACACCTTATTAAATTAATAAGGTAGATGAGGAAATATTAAGTTGTAAAAACATTAATTTGTTCATAGTTTTACTCCTTAATTATTTTTAGTATAAACCACTGATACTCACAAGTCAATACAAAAATCACAAATTCTTATCATTTTTCACAAAATGAAAAAATCTCTATCAAAAGATAGAGATTAAAAGTGGTAGTCCCAAGGTGTTCTGCTATTTATCAACTACGCTTATGATTTAATTTTATCAAAGTTTGAAATTTGGTGTAAATTTTGCAACTTCAAAGTGTAAAGATTATGATTTGTAAATTTGCAAAAATTTAAAATTTTATAAGTGCAAAGGTTGAATGTTTATGGTTTATATTTCTCTTTCACCGAGGTTGATTGATTTTGCCATTAAATCTTCAACTATTACTTCGCCATCTTTTAAAGTTTTATATCGTAAATTGTTTTTTTGTAAATAATCAACAACACCATTCATAAGATGAGATTCTGGGTGATTTGGAGAGTCAAAGTGTGGAACGGGCATATAGTCTATAAGTCCAACACCTTGCCATACAATATCATTATCGCCATAAGGTTTTTGAGTTTCATCATCTACAAGATGGATTCCGTGTAAATCTTTTGCCAAAACACATATACCTGCACTAAATCCAGAATAAAGATAGTTTGGATTATTAGATTTTTCTAATAAATACTTGTCAAATCCTGATAGTTTCATTGCTTGCCTTAAAACAAAAACATTACCTCCAAGCACATAAAATGAATTATAATTTTTTAAATAATCCCTTAATTCATTTTTGTTGTTGAAATATTTTCTCAAATCTAAAATTTCAGTTTCAAAGCCAAGTTTGTGTAAATCCTCACATTTATCATTAATTCCATTTGATTTTCTTTCGCCATCGGCAAAGACATCTAGTGCATTTGGTATCACTAGCATCTTTTTATTGTTTTTTACCCACTCTTTTAATAGTTCTATATTATTGCCTAAACGATATGATGATAAATATAATTTCATAACATTTCTCCTATAAAAGAATTATATCACACAAACCATAAATTTGTATTAAAAATTTATAAAATTGTCAACTTTTTGTAAACATGAAAAAATCTCTATCAAAAGATAGAGATTAGAAGTAGTAGTCCCAAGGTGTACTGTTAATTATCAACTACGCTTTGATAAAAAGTTACCAAAGTTTGAAATTTGGTGTAAATTTTGCAATTTCAAAGTGTAAAGATTTACAATTCGAGAATTTGCGAGAATTTAAAATTTTGAGTATGCAAAGGTTGAATGTTTATGGTTTAGAATTTTTAATTAGTTTCGCATTAATAACAAATTGTTTTACTTTTTCTGCATTTTTTTCGCCATTTAATTTGCATCCTGAATTCACATCCACACCATAAGGATTTGTAATTTTTATTGCATTTTTTACATTGTCCGGATTTAATCCACCAGCCAAAAATGTTGGTTTGTTTAATTTTTCTATAAGTGTTGCACTAGCATTCCAATCGTGAGTTAAACCTGTTCCACCAACTTGATTTGTTTGCAAATTAAAACTATCTAACAAATAGAAATCAGCATATCTTATTGAATTAATATCGCTTATAATTTGTCCCTCTTTAGAAATATGAATAAGTCTTACAAGTTTTATATTAGGAAGTTCATTATGAATTTTTTCAACTTCTTCTTCTAAAATATTAGAATGAAGTTGAATTATGTTATTACCTATAAATTTAGTTAATTCTATAATTTCACTAGCATTTGTCAAATGAGTTACTAATGCCACATCGCATCGTCCGTTTACAAAATCGACTATTTCTTTTGCCGTTTCTTTGTTAACAAAGTCGGTACTATTATGTTCTTGACCAACTAAAATTCCAATAATATCAGCATTTGCATCTATACACATTTTAGCGTGTTCAATGCTTTTGTTTGCACAAATTTTTACCCTCATACAATTTTCTCCCCATACTAAAATTATATCACACAAATCATAATTTTGTATTAAAAATTTATTAAATTGTCAACTTTTTGTAAACATGAAAAAATCTCTATCAAAAGATAGAGATTAAAAGTGGTAGTCCCAAGGGGATTCGTCTATGCGAGCGGAAGTGAGGATACTTCGGGTGGCAACGATAGTTGGCGGGGGCCCGAATACACCCTGGAGCCAAGTGGCAGACAGGGGTTCAAGCAATGGGAATTGCTAATGGACAAAAAGTCCATGGAATCCCCAAAATGTAAAAAAAGAAAAGTCGAAGACTTTTCGTATACTATATGGTAGTCCCAAGGGGATTCGAACCACAAATAACAAATCAAAAACAACTAAATATAGGCATTTTTTAATTGTATTCTACTCACTTTCTACTCATCTGTTTCTAGAATAAATCAATCTATTTAGACCTTTAGTACTATCTTTATATGCATGAGCTGTTAGTTTATTTATGTATTTACTAATTTTTTTAATAGAGTTTGTAGTATTACGGATTCTTTCTACATAAATAAAACCATAATTATATAATGACATATCTAAATAGTCACTTTGTATTACTGCATGATAATGCTCTCTTTCTAACGAATCTAAATTTTTTACTTTATCTCCAAAATCTATGTTAGCAACATAAAAAGGAACATTAAGACTTTTTAGAAATCGTGAAATATATATCCGTCTTGTCTTTTCACTTGTATTATCTAGTACATCATCTCTAAATGTTAAAGTAAGCCATAAACAATCATAATTTGTTATTACATGTGTTAATTTCTTTTTTAGTCTTAAAATTTTTTGTCTACGGCTATCATAAATTTGTTTACAACATTTTTTCTCATATTCAGATAATGTATCTTCTATTCCTAAATACTGCTCATACTTTTTATTCATTTCTGTTCCATATTTTAATGAACAAAATTTTGAATACTCGGCATATAGATTGTTTCGATATATTTCGAATTTACCATTAGATAGTAATTCGTACTTTGTTAAGTTTCTTAACTTTTTATCAGATTGAATATACTCATTATAATCATTATATACTACACCATTATTGTCTATATACATAATTATAACCTTTAATTATTTATTAATCTATTACACCTAGGCTCATGCTTAATATGTCGCACATATCAAGTAAAGATGTGCTCTAATATTTAAGCATGAGCCTAGGTTGTAACAGGATGTTAAAAACATCCCTAAAACCCTAAATAAATATAAAACGAACAAATTGTAAAACGAAAAAAATTAAATTAATTAAATTAGCACAGAAAAATACAATAACACTAAATAAACCAGTAAAAATATTTAAGAAACCTCTTAAAAAATCGAATACACCCCAATTACCATAAATCGTAAAATCGGTTATACCAACATCAAAATAAGCAGAATCAACATTACCTAGCCATTCTAAAAAAGAACTAAAAGATAAATCATTACCAGCAAAAAGACTACGAGCAAAATTTATTATTAAAAGCATACAAGCAGTAATTAATAATATTCGTAAAATCATTTTAGACAATGTTGTATTAGAATTAATATTTGCCATTATTTACCACCTAAACACATCTTAATAATTACAATAATCACACATAAAGTGAATAAACCAGTTATTAATGAAAAGAGATTGATACCTAATATATTAAAATTAAATAATGATGTAAATACACTAACCGGAGCATCTAATACAGCGCCAAATAGGCTCATAAAAGTATATTGATTACTATCGTTAACACCATCATTAAAACCACTTTGATAACCAACTAATTCTCCATTTTTATAACCATCTTTATAACCTGCATCTAGTCCTTCACTATTTCCAGTATAATAACCATCACCATAACCAGCAGAATAACCAAATTGATAGTTTTCATTTTCTGTATATATATTAGGATTGTTTATATAATAATCTCTTTGATCAAACATAAAACTAGTAGTTTTATCAGGTAACTTCCATGTCATAATAAACTGATTACCTATGTTATCAATGTATCTAATATAATTGTAATAATCGTATCCCAAATCCCAACGCGAGTCATTTGAAGAACCAAACATAATCCTAACAACATTACAATTAAAGTATGTATCACAATATAGAGATATTAAAACATCTAAGTTATCCATAAAAATACCATTAAGATATGTAAAACCAGTATATGTATGGAAAGCAGAATCTTTAGGATTTAATATAGAGTCTTGATAAGCATTGTTAGAAGACCAAGAAACCAAATAATTATCAAAAGCTAAACTAGGAGTACAAAAGAAACCAGAGCCAGATTGTGTTAAAGTAATCTTAAAATTTACAGCTACAGGAGCCGTATTACCACAATCAATATAACTAGAGAAATTAGACCCATAAAAATTATAAACGGTTTCCACATTATCAGCAGAAGAAGCATACACCTTATTAGTAGCTTTAGGTATAAGTGAGATAATTAATGTTAGAATTAAAACAACTAAAAATAATGGAATAAAAATATATTTACTTTTAGACTTAGTCATTAACACCTCCAAACGAATCCATTAATTTGTGGGCATATCTAATTAAAAATAATAAAACATCAACAGCAATATGACACAACCATATACAAATAAAATAACTAAAATATAATAATAAATCAGTTGATACAAAAACTGGTAAAATACCTCCAACACCAAATAAAGAATTTAATGCAACAAATACAATATTATCTGTTAATATTCCAAAACCACAACTAGTCATACAATCTGTAAAAGAAATTAATTGACCACTTGTATTAATTGAAATAATAAAACAAATAATGGGTAACAAATATAACAAGTTCCACATTAAATTATCAAAAAAATGATTAATTGTTTTCTTTCTCATTAACTATCCTCTCCTTTTCTACATTAAATTCATCTCTAAAAGAGACAATCTTATAAGCCTTCAAATCTTTAGTTTGTAAATTATTATTAACTATATTTGTATTAACTTTTAAGTCATCAGTTAGTACACTATAAGAATAACAATCAAAATATTTCCAAGTCCTTTTAGGAATAATTACTCTTTTCAAATTATCTTCAGTATCTTTAGTTTCTGTAGTAATAATAGTCCCATCATCACTATATCTATCTTCTACAACATAAGCAACTAGGAAGAATGGAATCCATTTAACAAGATGATGAACATAAAAATATTCGCTTAAAGACCTTTTTAGTGAATAATGTACATCACTAATACATTGTGTATCTAAAATACATGTTCCACCTTTACTCTCATGACCAAACAATTTGAAAAATAAAAGTAATTGATTGTTTAACTCCTTATCTTTTATTAATTGACTATCTGCCATTAAACTTGCTTCTTGTATATATACAACCGATCCATAAACAAATCTAACTTTTCGCAACAACATATCTCTAGTAATAGGAACATATTTTATAGCTAAAGGAACATTAGAATACAACAATGGCATTTCTAATAAAGGCTTTTTGAATAACTTTCTAAAAAAATTTTTAATTTTTGTTTTTCTACAATTAGATTTGTATGTAGATATTGCCATGTGTACACTTAATGTAGACTTACCACATTTAACACCACCAGTAACCATTACCAAACTATTTAGTTTAGGAACTTTGAATTTATTCAAAAACTTAAAAACAAAAAACAATATAATACATATTAAAACAGCATAAATAAGATAAATCATAAGACCTCCATAAATTTTATAAAAAAGATGCCGAGAGGGAATTCGGCACCTTTAGTTATACTCTCGAACCACCAAGAGAACTCAACCAATGAACAATTAAACGAGACAAACCAATAGCAAGACTTATACCGGCAAATACACAAACCATAATACCGAAAGTACTCATTACTGAAGTATCACCATTAGTTGTAAAGAATATATTTTCTACAAGATTTTTCAATCCAGATCCGATACCAGTAGCAATACCTGTAATACCTGCTGTCAGAATCTCAATTATTTCGGTAACAACTGCAACTCCGTCCAAATTCACTACTCTCCTTTATTTTCAGATTTTGCCTTTTTTCTTTCTTTTATAGCCCTTACTAATTGTATAGACTGATATGTGGAGAAAGCAATCAAACCACATATAATTAATACAGATATAAAAATAGACATTTTATTCTCCTTTTTTATTTAATAAACTAAGTTATTCGGCAAATCTAGTATAAACTAAGTACTTTTTTGATAGGGTGGGATGGTAGTAAAGGACATCTGCATTCCTCTTTGCTACAAGGCAAATTCACCTAGCACCAATATTTGCCGATATATACTTTAGGTGGTAGTATTAGCTTTACAAAAGCTAGTAAACAATAGTTATTTAATAGGCTTTTTATTCTTATTACTACCTGTAGTCTGGGTACTTGCTAATTTCTTATGATTTTTAATAAACTGAAACGATATAAAGAAACAAACTAGACCAAACAACAAATTAAATATAATGTTTGTCACAATAAGAAAGTTTATCATAACTACTTAACCTCAACTTTAGATAAGATACTTACAAGTACTGGCTTATCTGCTTCAATAGAATATAAATCACTAACTGCACAATCTAGTACTTGTGATATTACTGTTTTATCCATTGATAGAACTACTTTGTCATAGCCTAAATCAACATATAGCTGAACATATGTAAATGGATCTTTACCTTCCTTTTGTGATACTTTTTTGATTAAATAAACATTTTTTTTCATAATTTACTCCTAAAAATTAATTATTTATACGAGTTTCTCGTATATTTAATATAACTATATACAATATTCTCGAAGTTGTCAAATAAAAACAACGAGTAAGTTGAAATTTTTAAAAAATATTTTATAATAAAACTATATAAATAAATTAGGGGGAAATTTATGAAATTAAAAGAACTACGAAAACAAAAAAATTTAACTCAATTAGAAATAAGCCGACTACTTAATGTTGCAACAACAACATACAATGGGTATGAAACAGAAAAATATGAACCAACTATAGAAACTTTATGTAAACTATCAGATTTTTACAATGTAAGTTTAGATTATTTGGTAGGTCGTGACTTTCAAAACGACATTGGTTATCTAACACAAGAACAAAAAACTGCATTACAACTGATTAAAAACTTAAGCTCAAATAATTTAAGTCATGCAATTTCTTTCATGCAAGGGTTGTATATAAATCAATAAGGAGTTGATGTCTATGTAAAAAAAAGTGCCTAATAGCACCTAGGAGTATTACATGGACAAAAACAAAGAATTTATTTATAAATACCAAATTAATCAAAACAAGTCAGCATTAGAATTACTAAATCAAGTAGCACAACTTATACTATCAAATATAAGTTTCTTTGCTGGTTGCATTAAAAGTGAAGAGAATACAAATATAAAAATGCCTGTAATTTCAAATAATCAAGGAGACAAAGAAGAAATGAAATTTCAAGGCAAAACAATATTTAAGAATACCAAGTGTAATACATGGTATACACGATACAGAGAAAATGGAAAACAATATTTTATTAGTGGCAAAACTCAAAAAGAGGTCTTAACTAAATTAAAAGAAAGACTAAATTATATCAAAAAAGAAAAGAGAAATATAATTACACTATCTGATTGGTACAAGCAATGGCTTAAATTGTTTAAGGAAGATAAAGTAAAAGAATCTACTATAGTAGACTACGAAAAGTCTATCAAACATATTCCAAAAGATGTATTTAATAAAGATATAACAAAAATTACATCATTTCAGATAAACAATATAATTAATGCAATATCGAAAAAAAGAACAGCACAAAAAGTTTATGAATTATTAAATGCATTATATACTAAAGCAAAAGACTATGAAATAGTACCTAAAAATATTTTAGATATAATAGAAAAGCCAAAACATATAAGAGAACACGGAATTGCCTTAAATCAAAAAGAACAAGCAAAATTTATTGAAGAATGTGCTAAACATATTCATGGAGATATATTTCTTGTCATTTTGTATCAAGGGTTAAGAATAGGTGAATGTTTAGGCTTAACTGGTAATGATATAGACCTAATCAATAACACACTTACAATTAATAAAGCTATAGATGAAAAAGGAAGAGAAAACACAACAAAAAATAACCAAAGTAACAGAACAATGCCCATATTTACAAAAACTAGAGAATTACTAAAAAATTATGCTACTTTTGGTGAAAAAAGAATATTTAACTTCTCATATTATATACCTCAAAAAAAACTTAAAGAAATAGTTAAAATAACAGGTATAAGAAATATATCATTACATGACTTAAGACACACATTTATTACAAATTGTAAAAATAAGGAAATTCCAGAACATATAATTCAAAGTTGGGTAGGACATATAATAGGTAGTAGTGTAACAAGTAAAATATATACTCATGTAAATAAAGAAGATACAGAACTATATATAGCCAAATTTGATACTTAAAATTCTACTCAAATTCTACTCACTTTTTTACGAAAACAAAAAAAAAGGTGTTATTTTAACACCTTTTAATCAATATGTAGTATACATCAACAATTAAAAATTACTATATATTGTATTTTTGGTAGTCCCAAGGGGATTCGAACCCCTGTCGCCACCGTGAAAGGGTAGTGTCTTAACCACTTGACCATGGGACCAAATTGGTAGCGGCGGTGGGATTCGAACCTACGACCTTTCGGGTATGAACCGAACGCTATAACCAACTAAGCTACGCCGCCACATCTAACATTTTAGACGAGCATATTTTACTATAAACCACACTAGTTGTCAATAAGTTTTGCACAATTTTACAAAAAAGTTATTATTCTTTTATGTTATCCTTTGAACGTTGTTGTAAATAATGTTGATTATCGAATTTGTGTGCTACTAGATATTCTGGCTTGAGCTTAAATACTGGTATTGCATATTCAGTGGCATATACCCTATCTGTATCATACCCACCCATATCATATATACCCTTACCTCTATACTTTAGTGCAGTAAGTACTGGTACATCAAATTCACAAATGTAAAATTCTTTCTCTACCTCTTTATACATACTTCGCATGAACTTTATATCGCTCTTATTCTTAAAAAAATGTAAATACTTTACACCCTCCTCATAACAATGTGTATTAGCATACTTGTGGCCAGTAGTTTTATCAAAAACACTGCCCACATTAGTTAAATCATTTAAGTTAAAAGCGTTCAGTTCGCTCTCTGTCATATACCTATATAGTTTCATACACATATTATCTTACGGTATACAATCTTTGTCAATATCCAATATGTATAACTACAACTAAAAAATAGCCTAATTATAATAGGCTATTTCTATAATCTATGTATAGTTGTTCTATCGAACAATGAATACTATCGTATTCTAGTGCTGTTTTCAACAGCACACACATAGATTGAATAAACATCAGTTATACGAAAATAGGCTATCGCACTGCTTTCGTCTAACTTCCGATAATATAAATATACAGAATTTATATCATCATATCACACATATTATACAATCATGTTTCTTTATTTTCTAACCATATGATATCTATATCTGATCATTATAATATATGATACCAATAGTGTTCTCGCCACAGTGCGATGTAACAGTCGCTCCTGCCACAGTCTCCTCTAATCTGTCTGGCTGGAACTTGGATAATAACTCCTCTCTCACCGCCCCTACAATATCCGGAGTAGCACTAGCATGAGTTATGAATACCAATTCCTTATTTGGTTTATTAAATTCTTCTAATGTGTCTGCCACATATTTCTTACATACCTTTGCCATTGGCCCCATGTATTTCTTGTGCATACCTAGACTGCCATTTGTCATTATTATAGATGGTCTAATCTTCAGTAAATTAGCACCAAGTAATTGCACACTAGAGCATCTGCCACCCTTGTGTAAATAGTTTAGCTTGTATGTAGCAAAACTAATCTGTACATTAGCCCTTCTGTCCTCTACCTTCTTTACAATCTCCCCTGCACTCAGTCCTTGCCTTGCCAATTTTCTAGCATATATAGCCTGTATACCCATACCAGAACTAAGAGATAATGAATCTATTACATACACATTGCTGTAATTCTCAGCGGCTTTCTTAGCATTAGCATATGTAACCGATGCTTTGCTAGAAATAGTTAAGCATATTACAGCCTCTTCATCCTTGTATTTCTCAAATTCTTCTTGCCACTGATATTCATTAAGGGCAGAAGTCTTAGGCAATACACCAGTGCTTTCCACATGATCGAATATCATCTGAGGTGTCAAATCTACGCCATCTTTATATTCCTTATCTCCCATAGTCACGCCAAATGGCACAACAGTCAATTCAAATTCTTCTATTAATTTCTTAGATAAATCCAACGAACTATCACATAATATCTTAATCATATCTTACCTCATAAATACAATTTAATTAATTAATATTATATACCCCCAACGACTTTAAGTCAAAATATTTCTAATACAATTTATTAAATAAATCTACACACAAAGCACGCCACAATAGCCGAGAAGAAATTAATACAAAGGCATAGCGGTATCAAATATTTGTATTTCTCTATCTTTGTCTTAGAGAAATATACCGCAGATATATAGAATATCGCCTCACTGCTAGCCATAACCACACTAGCACACTTGCCAATGTATGTGTCTACACCGTAATTAGTGAATATATTCTCAAGTATTGCAATACTCCCACCACCAGTAAAATTCTTTAATATAATAAGTTCTGTCAGTTCTACTGGCACTCCGAAAATATTTAGTATAGGTGCAAATATCTTCGCCACCCACATATTGAGCCCACTGGCATTATATATTGCCACAATTGCCAGTATCGCCACAATGTACGGAAAAGTCACATATATTAGTTCGAAAGATTTCTTTGCCCCTACTACAAAACTATTATAAGCATTGTTACGCTTATATATACTGTACACTACTAGCGCTATTATAATCATGGGGATAAAATATGCACTCATGCTACTCTGCCTCCCCTTTCCTAGATATCTTTGCACATAATTTCGCCATCAGCACCCCAAACACTACCGATACAGCAGATGTAATGATAGTAGGTATAATTATACTAGATGCCATAACACTATTGTGTAGTATCCTAATACCTATGATGGTTGTAGGAATTAGTTGGATATTCGTTGTGTTCAACACCACCAATAACGCCATGTTGCTATTAATTACTTTTCCACCCTTGTACATGCCAGCAATGGCGTTGATCCCAGATGGAGTACACGCATTGCCCATTCCTAGCAGATTACTGGTTAGATTGATCGCTATCTGACCGCTGGTGTATTCATCCACATTTGGAAATAACCACCTAATAATAGGATTAAGCCACTTTGCAAATACTTTGTCTAACCCAGTATCCTCAATAATTTGCAATATTCCCAACCACAACGCATATACTGCTAGCAACTTAATGCTAAGATTTAACGCTTGCTCACTACCAGATAACATTGTGTTGAATGCGTTTTCGGGATCTACCACTAGCATAACTATTAACGATACTATTAATATGATTGTCCATACAATATTCATATTATATTATATTTGCACCTGTCCACAAAAATGAAGATAATGTGGATAATTCCATATCATCACTCCTATGAATACATTTGATTTCATAAATATCACAAATTCATATCAAATCGTACTTTACAAAACGCTTAATATTTGGTACAATACATTACATCAAATATATTATATTGAGGCAAAATATGGATAAGAAAAAATATTATGTAACAACACCTATTTATTACGCAAGTGGCGACCTTACCGTTGGTCACTGCTTCTGCACAGTGTTAACTGATGCTATTGCTAGATTCAAGAGACTAGATGGATACGATGTAATGTTCCTAACAGGCTCTGATGAGCACGGATTGAAGATTGCAAAGAAAGCCACTGAGGCTGGAATGGAGCCAAAGGAATTCGTAGACAAGACTGTTGATCATTTTAAGCACGTATGGAAGACCCTTGGCGTATCTTATGACAAGTTCATCAGAACTACCGATCCAGAACACATAGAGTGTGTGAACAAGATCATGATGAAGTTGTATGAGAAGGGCGATATATATCTTAGCAAATACGAGGGACTATACTGCGTACCTTGTGAGACATTCTTCACAGAGAGCCAATTAGTAGATGGCAAATGCCCAGACTGTGGCAGACCTGTAGAGAAGGCTAGCGAAGAGTGCTATTACTTCAAGATGAGCAAATATAGTGAATTCATTAAGAAACTTTTCGAAGAAAATAAAGATTTCTTAGTTCCAGAGAGTAGGAAGAACGAGATATACAACAACTTCGTTAAGGATGGCATCCAAGACCTTTGTATTACTAGAACTACTTTCGATTGGGGTATAAGAGCACCTTTTGATCCAAAGCACGTTATATATGTGTGGTGCGATGCATTGACTAACTATATTAGCGCCCTTGGCTACGGATCAGACAATGATAAATTATTCAAGAAATACTGGCCAGCAGATGTACACTTCGTTGGTCGTGACATCACTAGGTTCCACGCAATCATCTGGCCTACAATGCTACATGCTTGTGGCATTGAGATCCCTAAGAGACTACATTCTACAGGATTTATTACATTAAAGGGCGACAAAATATCTAAGTCAAAGTCCAATGGATTTAACCCACTTGCCATAAGTGACAAGTACGGTGCTGATGCCCTAAGACATTATCTAATCAAGGAAGGTCCAATATTTAACGACATTCCATTTGGATTCGATGTATTCTTAGAGACTATCAACTCCGATCTATGCAATAATTTGGGCAACCTAGTTAGTAGAACTATTGCCATGATTACTCAGAATTTCGGTGGCATCATTCCTGCACCAGATAAGGTAGAGGAGGAAGACAAGCCATTAATAGACCTATGTAACAATGTATACAATAAGGTACGTGATGCAATAGAGGATGGCAAAGTAGATGTGGCTATGAGAGAAATATTCGAAGTTATACGTTATGCCAATAAATACATTGACATCACAGAGCCATGGGTACTAGCAAAATCTGAGGAGAAGAAGCCTAGACTAGCAAGCGTATTATATAACCTAGCAGAGACTATTAGAATATGTACAACACTGCTACAATCATTCCTAATAGAGATCCCAGCAAAAATATTCGAGAAGATGGGCACTCCAAATGACAAGCAGACATTTGCTAGTATCAAAGAATTTGGCAGTAACAACTATGGCTATATTGTAACTAAGGGCGAGGCAATATTCCCAAGACTAGATATAGAGAAGGAACTAGCATATCTTAACCAAGAGACTGCAAAGCCAGAGAAGAAGGAAGAAAAAGTGGAAGAAGTAAAAGAGGTAGAATTAATCGACATAGATTACTTCGACAAAGTAAAATTGGAAGTAGGCACAGTGGTTAATAGCGAAAGAGTAGAGAAGGCCGACAAATTACTAAAGAACACTGTAAGAATAAATGGCGTAGAGAAAACAATTGTTAGCGGGATTGCGAAATACTATGCTCCAGAGGATATTATCGGTAAGCAAGTAGTAGTAGTCACTAACCTAAAACCAGTAAAACTAAGAGGCATATTATCAGAGGGTATGATACTATGCGCAGTAGATGAGAGGACTAATGACCTAACCCTAGTATCTCCTACCAAGACAATGCCGGATGGAACAATAGTATGTTAACTTTCATTGATACACATTCGCATATAACAGATTCTAGATATGATATTAATGAGATTAGAAGACATTGGGAAGCAAATAACATTTCCAATGTCTTTGCTGTATGTGCAGAGGTAAAAGATCTGGATGAGGTGGTAGCGCTAGCCCACCAAATAGATAGCGTGTACGCTATTATTGGATTGCACCCAGATGATGCAGACAAATACAATGACGAGATAGCAAATAAGATAGAGACGCTAGCACATGATGACAAGGTCATCGCCATTGGCGAGATAGGGCTAGACTATCATTATATAGATAGAAATGATGAGAATATTAAGCGTAAGCAAAAGGACATGTTCATATCTCAGATTAAGATTGCTAATCGACTAGGTCTACCTATCATGATACATGAGAGAGACGCCATAAAGGATATGCTAGATATTCTAGAAGAGTATAAGGACTACCTAAATAACGGTGTCATATTCCACTGCTTTAGCGAAAGTTACGAGACATACAAGATATTATCTAAGTATAATTGTGCTATAGGTGTAGGTGGAGTTGTAACATTTTCTAATGGCAAAAAACTACAAGATGTTGTCACAAAGTGCAATATTGATGACATAATACTAGAGACAGATTGCCCATATCTATCCCCAGAGCCAAATAGAGGCGAAACCAATGAGCCAGCCAATATTGTGCATGTTGCAGAGAAGATATGTTCATTAAGATGTATCGATATGACCACACTAAGCAATGCAACTAATAACAACGTGCGAAGATTATTTCCAAAATTCCGAGGTTAAAAATATGTCTACATTAGAAGAATTAAAGAAATACAATTTTAATTTCACAAAGAAATTTGGTCAAAACTTTATCTTCGATACTAATTTACTTTCTAGTATCGTATCATCTGCCGGCATCGACAATACTTGTGATGTATTAGAAATAGGTGCTGGTGGCGGAACTCTGACCGATATATTATCTCAGACAGCAAAGCGTGTGGTATCATTTGAGATAGACAATGCACTGCAAGATTATCTAACAGACAAATTCGAAGATAGAGACAATGTGAGATTAGTATTCAAAGATGTGATGAATGTACCAACTAGTGTTATTGACGATATGTTCGAGGGCGGATATCATATGGTAGCGAACTTGCCATACTATATCACCACACCTATCATATTTAAGTTCTTAGAAGAGAGTACTAAGATACTATCACTTACCATAATGGTGCAAGAGGAGGTAGCATATAGGCTGGTAGCAAAGGAGAATACAGCCGACTATGGTGCAATTACTGCATCTATCGCCACAATGGGCGAGGCAAAGATAATAAAGAAGATTAATAGGCGTATGTTCACCCCTGCACCTAATGTAGACAGTGCAATAGTGCACATTAGACTAACGCCGGACAAATACGATATACATGATATCAAGACACTAAGGCGAGTAATCAAATCTGCATTCGCCATGCGCAGAAAGACACTGTCTAATAACCTGCGTTCATCATTCAACCTTACCACAGATGAGATAGCAGATATTATAAATACAATTGGATTATCTCCTTCCGTTCGTGGCGAAGCATTATCGGCGGAAGCATTCGTAGACCTAGCAAATGAGATATATGATAGAACAAAAAAATAGAGGTAAATTAATACACCTCTATTTTTTATCTTTAGTTATTAGTAGCCTCTGTGTAGCCAGTCTTATCAAATACTATATCTTCAACCCCCTCGTTGAATTCCATTGTTTGCACACCAAAAGTTGCTAGACTGTACTCAGAAGCTTGATCATTCCTAAATTCTTCATTTTTAACAAGTCTACCACCTTCAAATGTTGTTTTATACATCCTATATTCGCCTTCTTCTGCCTGCATTATAGTAGTGAATACAATAGTATCCTCATCTACTACTTCCATTATGCAATTTTCATAAGGTTGGTCTACATTCCTTTTAATCAGTAGCGACATCCATCCTCTCATTGTTGGAATACCGCCAAAATCCATTGAAAATCCTGGATTATTATCTTCACTAATAGTATATGTTTTTGCCCCTATATCATAATATGTTCTAACAAAGCCTTCACCATCTTCTTTTTTAGTCATTTCTTCATAATCAATAATTTCGCCATCTTTGTTATATATTATACCTTTTATTACGCCATCTACATTTACTACTTGAAATTTCTGAGACATTGTTCCTTTATCTTCTATGGAATCATATCCACTTCCAGTGATTATTAGTTCATAACTATCAGAGTTGCACATAGCACTTTCTAATAAATACTTGTCAAGCAATGCCTTTGCTTCTTCACCTACTATTATATTATCCTTAACCGATCCATCTGCATTAAAGAACTTATTTGCATTGGCTATAATTTGATCCAAATCTTCCTGAGATATTGTAGCCTCAGTCTTTGCATTCTCCTTTTCAGCAAATTCGGTCGCCTCTTCTATCAATTTGTCTACTTTTGCCTGATCCACTTCTAAATTACTACATCCTACCAATGCCCCACTCATACCCAGCACTACACCAGCACATGCTACTACCTTTGTTAACTTTTTCATTTTCATCCCTCTTTTTTGTTTATTCCATCATTATTTAGAAAAATAATAATACTTTATACCATTATACCCCCCCCCCCTGATAAAAAGTCAAACAAATTAACACTTGTTTGACTTTTTGTAGAATATTAAAATGTTCTATATTTCTAATCCCTTCTTAGTAGCATGATTATCCTTAGCAAGTTTAATGCCGATACTACAAAACTAGCCACATATGTCATTCCCGCAGCAGTAAGTACATCCTTTGCCATTGGTAATTCTTCTTCTGTTAATGCACCCGTTTCTTTCAACAATTTCATAGCACGATTAGATGCATTGAACTCGACCGGCAGTGTCACTAGACTGAATATTGTCACAAATAAGAACATTGCTAGAGCAATATACAGAAAAGTAGTACCATAGCTAGTTCCTGTATATAAGAATATATCCAATATCAATCCTATAAGTAGCATTGGCCAATACAACCTAGACATCACATTTGTCACCATTCCCACTGCATTACGCACCTTGATAGGCGCATAATTATCTCTGTACTGCAACGCATGACCCACCTCATGTGCCATTACACCTAGTGCCGATATTGATGTACTATTTCTCACACTATCTGACAAGGCAATTACACCATTCTTATCATCATAATAGTCGGTCATCTGCCCCCTTACTGCAACTATATCTATGTGCTCAAGTCCCGCCACATTAAGAATTCGCCTTGCTAGTTCGCTAGCATTCATTCCAGACTTGCTCATAGCCTTGGAATACTTAGTAAATGTTGTACTCACCTTTACTTGAGCCACACAACTCATTATTATTCCCGCTATAAATAACAACCACCAGTATTCAAACATATTATCTACTTTCTCCTTATAGGGATCAACTGTCTAAAGAAATCCGCTATATATGTTTTGCTAGCCACACTTAATAGCCTCTTTACTTTTTTGTAATCCTTTTTGTCTATAATATCACAATCTTTCAAGAACTCAAAACCAATGGCACTTGCATTTTGTTCTAATGGTATTTCCAACAAATTCTCTAATATATTAAGGAAGAACAATATCAATGCTACTATAATTAGCCCACCACCAAGAGATGTATATGTAGTAAAGAAGTGCAATATTGCTCCAATTACTATTAGTGGTATAGCAAACCTACAGAATATATTATTGAATTTTCTTAATGCAGTGCACATGCCAAATAAGAACGTTCTATTCTTGTGCTGTACTGCATGTCCAATCTCATGCGCCACTATTCCTGCAGAGGCAATAGACGCACTATCTGATACATCGGCAGACATTATCACTACCTTTGCCTTGACACTGTAACCATCGGTCAACTTACCTTTGCGCCTTGCAATCTTCACATCCAGATCGAACATTTTTCGTGCCAAAAATGCTATGTCCTTGCCAGACATACCCTTAGCGTTAGATATCCCCATGTATTTGTTATACAACTTCTCCAGCCTCTCCGAAGAGTTGAACACCGATACAACAGAGAATATCAGATATATTATGACTAATATCGCTACAATATATAACATACTACATCCTAGATATATAATTATTTATATTGTATCAGATTTTATCATATATTCGCAACTACTTTTTTTATAATCTATGTGATGATGATTTAATCACTATGTTCTAAACCATGTTTGCTACCGCAAACCTACGATAAATCGTAGATACATAGATTGAATAAACATCAGTTGTATGAAAATAGGCTAACGCCTGCTTTCCTCCAACTTCCGATAATATAACATATAGTTATGTATATTATGCAAAGATTTATTATTAAATATTTCTATTGAGACACTCCACTATATCGCCAATTCTGCCATCACTCATTACAAAGTCATATGCCTTATATCCATCGGATGTATATAATACATAATTAATCCTATCATCCAATAGATAAGGATTATAATATATATCGTGTATCTCTCCGAAATAATTCTGTATTTGTATATCAGTTATATCAGAATATGAGACACTCAAACACTCCTTTGCCTTTGCCAAATTCCCCGCCTTAATTGCAGTAAGAAATGCGTATGGGACAATAGATATGTCGCTAAGTTTTGCTTGTTTGCCCAGATATATAACATATCTATCTAGGCTTTTTGTGCTAAGATTGTATGTCTTCACCACCGCCTGCAATAGTATATCTCGCTGGTCTATTAACGCCCTTATCTCGCTGTCACTTTTCTCCACCTTGTCACAATTTGTACTTAACACCACTTGGGATGTAGATATGTCATATACAGCAACATGTCTATCATCATTACATATGCACTCCACAATTATATACCCCATATATTCATCCACGCTAGCCATGGTAATAACACCATTCACATCTATATCTTTGCCACTTATATCTATCTTCCCGTGACCGTTATTATACACACGCACACTTATATCTTTCACCTTCTCTTCACACACTATGTTGTATCTATGTGCCATATCAATGCTTTGCGGTATTATATGCACTTCATAGTGGTCATGCCCAAATGGCACTACTTTTATATACTCACTTCCCGACTCTACACCAGCACTAAGATCCATCTTTGCAGTAATAGGCATATATATTACATTATCGCTAATAGGACAATATGTAATTGTAATATTCCTAGACTTTGTCATTATATCTAATGTCCTTCCTCTATCACACACATCTACATACTCTCCGTTAACATATAGGCTATATCCTATACTAGACCTGAAATGCAATATTTTCATATCCACCCCTATTCACACTTTTTGTATCAAAGTAATATACATTTATATACTTTTATTCTATGCAATATGTTATCAAAAAAGTATAAAACACATAAATACTGTCAATAAATATTATTATGAAAAAATTGAAAACTAATAAAAGATATAATATTAATAAGAGAATTAAATGCACAACTTATAGAACATCCCCTACGCACAAAGTGCTACAATTTCGCTCAAATCGCAACACCATATCCGATAAAGACATTATGTCTCTACTCATGGGTGTAATCAAATTAGTTAGAGAGAGTGAGCGTAACAAAATCATGAATGAACTCAAAGACCAATTAAAATAACAACAAAGGATTATTTCAATCCTTTGTTGTTATTTTTTCTTTACCACCACACACATCCCACATTTCTTAAATGCAACGCTATATCTGGCACATACCAATTTCCCTTTGTAGAACATTTGTGAAGTATATTCTGCTCCACCCTTGTCCCTATAATGCACCTCATAACAACTATATCCCATTATATTCAGTAGCGGATTAATACTATACAAGTTATTTCTAATATACACTATACCTATTAATATTAGAATAATTATATATACGACACTCATGCTCACCATACTAAGATCGAATGTCAATGCAAATAGCACAAAAAGAGAGAAGTATCCTAGGAAATGTTTGTCGGTAGTATTGGTACAAGTTGTAACCGTTATCTCTTCTTCATCTTTTGTCTCGTATCGCACAAACATATTCGCTCCCACTACACCCGATACCGACAACACCGCCATTAGTACTAGTAGCGTTGTATTTGTTATATTGAAATGCAAGTTATCATTTAATATATCTATCAATGTCTTAATAATAACTAATAGATATAGCGGAACAAAAGAACTGATATATAGGCACACATTCATTAATTTTTGTTTTTTATCACATTTTTCCATGATTTAATTTTGCCCAAATATAACATATGCCATACCCATGAATAATAATTGATAATCTATATATACTAAGATATATATTATTTTTGAAGGTGTGTCATGAGAACAAAGTCTGGTAAGTCTAAATTATTTTGGATAATAAGCGCTGTACTTAGCATTATTATTGTAACATTCGCAATACTCATAATAGACAAACTGTCTATATTAAGAAATACAAATAGCCAGCCTATAGAAGAAAATTCTGTAGTAAATGGCATTAATATATCTGGGTTGTCGCGTGCAGAGGCGGTAGAGGCTGTAAGTAGTTATATTTCTAGCAAAGCAAATGGCTTTACCGTAGCACTACAACATGGAGATGATATCTACATCCTAGATAACGATGACTACACCATTAATAATGATGTGCATACTATTGTAGACATGGCACAGAACAAGTCGAAATATTCTGATGAATTGAAGGCTTTGGAATATTTCAAGAGCAATGGAAACTCTACTATGGTTGCGTTCAACTACATCTTTCAGGGATTGGATGAGAAGATAAATGATATATGTACCGCTATAGAGACTAAGCCTGTCAATTCTACCATATCTTTCCATCCAGACAGAGAGAATATGTTCGAGATAACAGAGAGCAAGGCGGGAAAGAAAATTGAACGTGAAAAACTATATGATAGCATCAATAAACAAATGTTAATAACCAATAATGTGCTAGTAGATCTTCTGCTTGAGGATGACTTGCCAGAAATAACAGAAGAATATAATAACAATCTAACTACACTCATATCATCATTCACCACCAATGTCAGCGACAGCACTGGTGGCAGGAAAAATAATGTGAAATTAGCATTATCTAAATTCAACGGAATGGTTATAAATCCCCATGAGAGTGTGTCATTCAATGATATTACTGCACCGCATACATTGTCTAATGGATACGAAATAGCAACTATTATCCTCAATGGAAGATTTGTCGACGGTGTAGGCGGAGGCATATGCCAAGCCAGCACCACATTATATAATGCATTGGTCCTAGCAGGTGCTACTATAGATGAAGTACACAAGCACACCCTTCCAGTAAAATATGTTCCATTAGCACTAGATGCCATGGTATCTGAAGGTGGAAGCGATCTACGATTTACCAACAATTCCGACTACCCACTATTCATAAAAACCTCTAGCACCGCCAACGATGTAACTGTAAATATCTATTCTATGGCACTGCAAGATGGCATAACATATTCTACTCGTAGCGAGACTATACGTACCCTTCCAGCACTAGAAGATAGAATTATACCTGACAGCAGAAAAGAATATACCGATCATGTAATATTCAAGGGCGAAACGTATAGATTAACCTACCCTAGAGAAGGATACGAGGTCGTATCATACTTGCAGACTTGGCAGAACGGAGAGTTAATAGCAGAGAAAGTATTAAGAAAAGAAACTTACCAACCCCAACCTGGCATAATTATGGAAGGTATACTAGAGCCAATTGATGGCATGAATATCATAACAGATAATTTTGACACGCCAACACAAGATATAGTGTCAGACAATTAACCCACCACAACAGTATAGAACAAATGCTCACACACAACTGTTCATAACTATGTGGATAACTGTGGATTACTCTACTTTTTATGAGTAAAAAAGTGTTTTATCGAAAATTTTTCGAAAGTTTGGTGTGGATAACTCGTGAATACGTTGTGTATAAGTGGATAACTTTTATACATTTTGGCATTTTTGAGGCAAAATCTTGCTAAAATTTGTCGAATGAATAAAAATTCGAAAAAATTTATAAAAAATAATTGTGTAATTGTGGATAACTCACTACTTATTGTCACAAACATGTAGTTATGGCATTTTATTTCATAAGGAACATGTATTTTGTGACAAAAAGTATATTGTGTGATCATGCCTTCTTCATTGCAACACATATCATTCTATTTGAATATTTATGTAACAAGAAAAGAGACCTAACATATATTAGGTCTCATTTTATATCTGTACGCAAATTAACTTGCGGAATATCGAATAGGTTAGATTATCTACCTACTCCATACTATGAATTATTTACCCGAAGTGTGCATAGTATCCCAATTAGACAATATTATAAATATATTTTTCAGTAATATTTATTACACATTACCCTTATTGGTTATATACGCCATCAATTTATCTTTGGCAGGACTGCTGATTTTGTGCGATACATCCACCTTATCCATTACCCTTATCTCTATCTCAAGGATTGTTCGGATATAACGACTTAACTTGCTATTGGTAGTAGCAGTATCTGCCTCTAGTGTTATAAATTCACCATCGAAATGCACATGATTACGCTCACACGCAGTGGTAATTATACTCTCTATACCTTGCACATCAAGATACCTTTGGTATACTGTCCCCATATCCATAATAGTGTACTCATCCGATGTACTTAGTAGCCCCATATTCTCCGCATCTTCGCCACGCTCCAGCACCACCTCTGTATCTTGTACCAACTTCACCGCAACAGTAATAGGTGTTCCATCTACATAGTATACAGGTACGCCCACCATATATACACCGCCACCATATGATACAGACAATACATTGTCTTTTATCTTCTCAGTTATATCCCCTATCTTCATTTCTTTCTCCTTAACACATTTCCATTCATCATTCTATTATCTATTACTCGCCCTTCTCCAATCTTTGCTCTCTAGGCTTATATACCTTTTCAGAAAACTTCGCCACATCACCTATTGGTATAGTCTTGAACTTATCATAAGACTCTTTCTGCTTCTCTATATTCATACGCAATCTATCACTAAATGTTCCCTTTTCCATACCCGTAGGAACCTCTGGCATTACAGTCGATAGTTTTACATTTTCTTCTGCTATATAATCTTTCTGTGACATCCTAGGTCTTATGTTAAGTGCATATCTATGAGCAAATAAGACTTGCGCAAGGGTCAATCTCCTGCCACCATTCTCTATATCCATATACTCTGCCTCACCATGAACAAATAGTGTAGGAAATGCTACATTATAACTATCCTTTACAATATGTGCATGAGAGCCATATATACTCTCTGGCTCATCTAGTACCACATCTCCACCCATGAAATTGCGATGCGGAGATAGTGGATTATATTCACTCCTCACCAATTCACATATGTGTTGACCGCTTCCTCCTAGTATCGCCTTCAGCTCATAGCAACCAGCCACATTAGGAAATCCCGGCCTAGACACTGTCTGTTCATATAACACACCATCTATAGGATAACTAATTATTTCCTTAAATAGTACAAGTTGCCCATCCACATTTCCTGCCAACCAATTAACCATTACCTCAGTATCAGACTCACTTTTTCTCGTGCTAAGATTCTTGAATACCGCTTTTGACTTGGCATCTCTAACATCGGTGCGAGAGATTCTAATTTTTGTGCACGCCATTAGTTTTTCATAGAATTTCTGATCAAATGGCATTGGATTTAATTGAGCATCTTTAACCCTTGTTTCTATACCATTTGGCAAATCTGCCATACGAAAATCTTCAGGTATTCCATAATTTTTCGTTATATCTATACCATAATTTTCTATTAAATATTTATTTATCTCTGCCAAGCAAACGCCTTTATTTCTTACACACCATCTACGATACTTCAAGTGATGATCATAATGCTTATTCAGATCGCTAGTCCTGTACTTAAGACTTTCAATAAATTTACCTAATTGTGCCTGATCTTTGTCTGTCCAACTATTTTTCATAGCCACTCCCCAATATTTCTTATTGTATTCTATCATATAATTTAGTATTTTACAATATTGTGATGATTGTTTTTATCTTTTTTTATTCTACAAAACAAATATCCACAAACTGAGTTCGTTTGTGGATATTTTGCTATTTATTCTCTTTTAAGAATTTCCTATACACTTTTTTCTCACTATAATCATTGCCTAATTTAAGGCCAGTCTTCTTCACATATCCTTTTAGTTCTTCTATCTCTAGATAAGGATCAGATATCTCTGTCTTTTCTGATTCGTATTCTAGGAATATCCCCAGATCCTCTACTATCTGAATTGCGAACTCTTCACCACCTTTCTCATACACAAGCATATGAGTTTTCACCTCACACCAGTTATTAATTCCCGCATTATCGAATAACTTTAGCGTAACATCCCTATACAGAAGTGGTGACACAATTTTATTTTCTGCTATTACAACTTGATTTTCATCCAAAGTCTTCGACTTGTAGCACAGATGCAAGTTGTATTTACAATCTTCAATTACTTCTCGTACAATAAAACTATTATTTATTATTTCAATATAAGGCATTTTCAACAATTCCTTATTAGACAACGTAGAATAATACCAGTCGTTCATGTCATACTCTACTACAATCTTGTATCCAGCACTATATAATATTTCTTTTATTTCATCTAATGTATTTAATACCTCTACCGTTACCTCTACCATTTTATTTATCCTCCTGAATATTTATTTTACAATTATCAAATACCCCATAATCGCCCTTCGACACACTATCATATACCTTGTCTAGATCTAGACTTGCACAATAATCTATAATATAATCAATATCCTTTACACTCATTATATTTAATTGCCCTTTTATCCTCAGCCTTCCACTCTCTGGCAAATCTTCTATATCTATTCCGTACCTATCCTCTATATATCCATTCAGCATACCATATTCATTATATACTATCTGCCTTGCCACTTCTTGATTTTTTAGATCCTGCAGAATAGGGAACTGCAATAGATATTTCGTATAGAATATATAATCTGTCACTAGATGCAAGAAATACGCCTTGTCGAAATCAGTGTCTATTTTATGCTCTGCACAAAATTTTACCAAATCCACTTTTCTGCATAACTTATCTGCATAACTATCATTTTTTATAAATGTAGAATAATGATTAATATACTTATCTCCCACTATATCAACAAAATATGTCCCTTCATAGAACTGCACCTTGTCTTCTATCTTATTATTATCTATATATTTGTCCGCTATAACCTTATGTATTGCCAATGACGCCATATTTCACCCACCATACTTATTCATTTAATAGTAACACAATATCTACATTTATGCGAAGACTTTAGTGTAGTTTTTCAAAAATATTCACTATTGACAGACCATATATTGTGTGTTAAAATATCGGTAGATTTTTATATGGAGAGATTTTATGTTCGGATTATTCAATTCAAGAAATAAATATGTAGATGTATTACATGGAAAAATTACTAACCTAGATTATGCTGATAAATTCGCAGTAAAAACTAAAGGCAGAGAACTAGGCATCGATATCAACAAGGATGATATAGACAATTATCTTTACTCTAAATATGACAAAGACAAATCTATTATAAAATTTAAGGCTTCAGACATCGAAGAATTAATTAAGATTCGTACCGTTCAAACAGCACTTGGTAAGAGCAATATTGGCGCAAAACAAATAGAGTGCGAGTTTGATTCCAAATACATACTACCTAGTAGATATGATTACTTCGACGACAATTCAGGCTGGTTAGGTTTGTCACTTGCAGAATTAGATTATGATACACTAACTGCAACATCGAACCCAGACAAAATTAAGTTTACAGACACACTAACTTATAAGAATCTATGTTGTTTGCTTGCTTTTTCTTCTGCAGAGACTATTATATCTAACGAGGAGATTATCAATAAATCAATAGTTGAATTAAGAAACAAGATGAAAACTTCCGCATTAGAAAAAGGCAGTTCTACACTGAATGATGATTTTGTAAAAGCATATAAAGACAGGCAAGATAATTTAGATCAAGTAGAGAAATGTAGCAATATTCTTCTAGACTACTCGAAGGATTATATTGCAGATTGCGTACAAGAGATTTTGGGTATCACTAGTGACAAGCCACAAGATGATTCTATGGAAAAATAAGTAATTGGGAGAGTATTATAATGTCACATAATATAGATAACAATTCTACACCAAATATAGATATTATGCCATTAGGCCACAGAAGACACAGCAAGGAAGAAATAACTTCATCAATCAATAATATATTTAATAACGGCAATAGCATTCACAAATCAATAGAGGATTATATAAAATATCGTACATATCATCCCGACACACTAGAAAACACTGAATTGAAATATTTCAAATGTGAAAATCTGGTAGATGGCTTTAGCGCATATTACGATACAAAACCATATGTATTTAAGTGCAATAGCACTAATGCAACAAAGCCTGAGTACGCGAATATCACTAGTACTAGCATTAATAGTATTGAGGTATTCTGCTACGCCGATATGTTATCAAAATATATGAATGAATTAACTACTACTAGTTCTAGTATGTCATATATCGACCTAACGTATTTCTTAGCACTAGCGAACGCGGATGATATAACAAGACATTCTGATATTGTCAATAGATCTTTCGACCATCTTAGAAATGAAGCAAAGAATAAATCAATGTTCTTTGCCAATGATAGAGAGATAGTAGAAGAATACGATTATAGAATAAATAGATTGAACGAATTAAATACTTGCTATGACATCATGATTAAGCAAGCAAAGGAATATATCGAACCTACAATGTAGAAAAAATAACTGCTACTAATTGTTAGCAGTTATTTTTTTTGACTTTTTAGACAAATATGTAGTTTTTACACACTGCACATATACTTTTTGACACAAAACAACATATAGTTGTCAACATATGTGTAGACAATGTGGATAACTTTTTTATTTTTCGCCATCCACACCACATATTATCAGTTTGTGTAGTGCCCTAGTTTGTGCTACATATAGTAGTCTCATATCTACCATATCTTTATCATCATAATTTGATCTGTCGTATATTATAACACTATCGAATTCCAATCCTTTTGCAGTCTGTACAGTAAGCAGTACATTCTTGTTATTGTCGTATGATAAGTTATGCTCGTCTATAACCACTAGATTTAATTCAGCCAGTTCCCTTTGAGCAATTTCCAATTCATTATCATCCTTGCAAATAACCGCAGTATGAGCGTATCTATCGTTACAATATCTTACTGCCCTATCAATGTCTACTATGCTATTACCCTGTACATAATCTACCGCCTCACCGTGCCTTAGCACATTCTGTGCTGGAGGCGTACCTAAGATCGCCAGCGTCTTATTCGCTTCTTCCATTATCTCTATACTTGTTCTATAACATTTCTTTAAGTATAGCATCTCTGGCGTATCCAGTATATCCAACACTTGCCTCCAGTTATCAATGCTCTGGTATGCATATATACCTTGTGCTATGTCACCAAATATGCCGAAGGTTGCATTATTGAACACTCCCCTTAGTGCCATATACATTAATTCACTTAAGTCTTGCGCCTCATCTATAAGCACACATTTCATACTGTTGTAATACGGCGCTGGCTGTGTCTTATATAACATATATAGTATACAAGCAAGATCATCATATGATATTCTTCCTGCCCTCAAGTTCTCTTGAGTGTATTTTTTTAATATTTTTATATCTTTATAATCGCTATACTTGTCTACATTGCTTATAAATGATTTATATAACTCCATTAAGTTTATTTGAGTAACAAATGTTTTCTTTAGATATCCAGTATTACCACTCTCACACTTTCTTCGTATTGCAAATTTCTTGTGTATAGATATATCCGCCTTTGATAGATTTTCTTCTATCATTTTCTTTAATCCCTCATCGTACATTATCGCTCGTGCTAGCTTCATACATCCATATTCCATCATCACTTCCATAGAATGTGCCGCTCCACAGAAATACGGATATGCGTATTCTCCATCCAATATCTTTACACCATCCACAACCACATCTTTGCTACAAATTCCTTTCATATAATCGGACAGAAATTTATCTATAACATGTGCAAATTGT
The DNA here is from genome assembly GCA_015055515.1 of Clostridiales bacterium. GTDB lineage: Bacteria > Bacillota > Clostridia > Christensenellales > UBA1242 > UBA11490. The sequence goes on from SVIC01000007.1 coordinate 47,668, forward strand.
CTGCTACCTTTATATTTTAAGTAATCAACTGGTACCTTTTTGTCACAAAGCCTCTTGTACTGATAATGTTTCGGCATAATATCGTAATTACTACCTATGATATCTTGAGACATTTTATTTAATGAAAAACTGCTAGTCTTCTCTGCATCAAGATCGGTTAATATACTAGATATATAACTCATAAATATCTCATTAGGAGATATTATAAGGTATTCCTCTGGCTTCACCTGATTCTTATAATTGTACATCAGATAACTAATTCTGTGCAATGCCACAGTAGTTTTACCAGATCCCGCTACACCTTGCACAACAACATTTTTGAATATAGGCAGTCTTATTATCTTATCTTGTTCTTCTTGGATGGTTGCTACAATATTCTTTAACCTATTATCAGCACTCTGTGTCAAATATGGTTTCAGGAATTCATCATTACTAATAGTGTCTTGGAAGTCAAATATCGATCTAACCTCGCCCTCTTTAATATCAATCTGCCTTTTCAATTTCAGATCTACACTATAATATCTTCCATTTGCCTTATACGATGATTGACCTACTCTGCCATTGTAATATAAGTCAGATATAGGAGCACGCCAGTCTATTACCTTGTTATCAGTAGGATCACTGATTTCGCCTAATGGTAATCTACCTATATATCCTTTGAATTCCGTTCCATCATCTTTGTCTTTGAATTCCAACTTTGCAAAATACGGCTCATCTTCGTGGCGTCTAATTACTTCTAACTTCTCATCAATCTCAGTTATCAGCCGTTCTCTCTCTACGTTAAATCCATTGTCGGTCTCTATTGGCATATCCAACGCAATATCTCTATTCCGTAGCAGATACCGCTTGTTCTCATCGGCCATAGCCTTTAAGACTTTATATTTTTTCTTTTCATAATCCAGACTCATATCACACACTCCCCTTTGTTTATTATTTTACAAGAAAGACAAGTAAATATCCACGAAAAAAGGTCGATATCCTAAAAACAATTAGAATACCGACCTCTGTGTATTTTCAACTCTGTCTGCATCCATGCTAGCATTTGCAACATGGCACATAGTATTAAATCTTCGCTTTTCTTTACATCTTTTCATAAGACACTTCCTTGTAAAAGATAAACGCATTATACCACATTATATATGTAATGTCAATGTTTTTTACAATATTTTACATGCTTTTTTAGAATAATATAATAATAGATTAATTTCTTCCCGCTTTAATAACTTATATAATAAATTTCAGTATTTCTTTTATGTGTTTTTGCTTGCAACTTTTTATACTTTTCACTACAATATACATATACTTGCTAATATAGCACAGTCGGTAGTGCAACTGATTCGTAATCAGTAGGTCGGCGGTTCGAGTCCGCCTATTAGCTCCAATTATAATACAACTTTGCATTTGGCAACTCTCACAGACTTGTACTCGTGCTTCGCATAACTTGTTACATATGCTTCATGCTTGCACGAGGGCGTTCGCTTCGCTCGGCTCCGAGTCCGCCTATTAGCTCCAATTATTTAGCGAGCAAAAAACAGACAACTACTTTTTAGTTGTCTATTTTTCTTCAAATGCACTCTCTATAAGATTTCTAAGATCATACTCTTTATTAAATTGCTCTTTATTCGTAATATATGCAATATATTCGATATTGCCATCTCCGCCCTTGATCGGAGAGTAGTCAATACCCATTACAAAAAAGCCATATTTGTTGAACATATTAATACTATTATTTAGTATTTCTTTGTGGATATCTTTATTTGATATTACACCACCATACTTTTTCGCAATCTTCTTACCACACTCGAATTGTGGCTTAATTAGGCACAACATATCTAATTTTTTCTTGCTATCTGCCACCTTCTCTATAATCTTGGATATAGATATGAATGACACATCCACCACCACTACATCTATATCATTGAACCAGTCATTTGGTACATCCTTGATATTGGTATTCTCGTGCAACTCTACCCTACTATCAGACCTCAACGATGGATGCATTACATCTGTGCCCACATCTATCGCCATCACCCTCTTTGCACCATGTTGCAATGCACAGTCGGTAAATCCCCCTGTAGACGATCCTATATCCATGACAACTTTTCCTATCATATCATAGCGAAATACATCTATCGCTTTTTCCAACTTCAATCCACCACGAGATACATACTTAAATAAGTCATTATCTTGTACCACAATATTGTCACCCTCTGACACACTGTGACTTAATTTTGTAATCACCTTACTATTTATCGTGACCAAGCCTTTGCTTATCAATTCCTGTGCCTTTGTCCTGGACTCTGCCAGACCCCTTACCACCAATTCTTTATCTAATCTTTCCATGGCTTTATGATAACATTGCTAATTCATATTTCAAAATATTTTTATAAAAAATAAAATAGTTCTTTATTAAATATTTAAATTACTTTCTAAAAACAATGGACTATCTAAAAACTCACTAATAGTCATGTCAAAACCACTTGCAATTAAAATAGTTGTTGATAACAAATTATCCTTAACCGTCTCGTGCATTATATTTTTAAGTGTCGAATGCGTAACGCCACTATTCATTGCCAGTCTATATCTAGTCATATTTTTTTCTTTAAGCAATTGATTAATCCTCAATGCAAGTGCATGATTAACTGATTTGTTCATATTTACTACCTTATAGTTATTGATAACTATATTTTATAATTACAAATTAAATAAATATGGTTGCATACAACCATATAATGTGTTATTATATAGTATTACTACAAAGGAGGAAAAATATGAGAAAAATTTTATCATTATGTATTTCAGTCTGCTTTATCCTTAGCTTAAGCCATTTTTTAGTAGCGTGCAATAACCACACCGCAAAAGCCTCTTGGTCCTATGATAATAAATTTCATTGGCATAATTGTGAATGCAGTAACAACTGCAAAGAACATTTTAATGTTGAACAGCACACCTTGATAGACACCACAGATAAAGACACCGAATCAACCGAAACAGAACGTGGTAAAGATTATTCACAATGCAGTACTTGTGGTTACGAGACTTTTACATACAAAAATTTACACTATCATTCGTATCCAAATGGAATATGTTCTTGCGGTAAAAAAGAAAATAGTTACGTTTCAGAAGAAGATTGGAATAATGTATTCACAGGAGATTACTTAAACAATGTAACAATAGAATACACTTTACATTTTTATAAAAACTCTAACCCGCATACCGCTTTCGAAACAGAAACTTTGGAATATTCGTTATATTCTGAAGATGCACAATATACTAGAATTGATTCTGAATCCATATACCACATCAAAAAAAATAATTGTTGGTATGCCGTTATGCTTGTTGACTTAGAATGGTATGGTATACACAGAACTGCTTCAGAAGCACATAAATTTAGATTTCAAAATACAGATGGGTGTTATTTCAAAAATCGTTATAATAATTTTTCATATAATAGCGAAAATAAATACTTTTATGCATACAATATAACACTTGAGAACAACGATGAACTATGCGAATATATTAAAGTAGAAATTAAAAACAACAAACTAACAAGAATAGAAAAAAAGGTAAATTATAACTCAACTGAACATGTTATACATGTCATAGAATTTTCTAACTATGGAACAACTATTGTAGATGTCCCAGAATTTATCATAATAGGATAATTGACTAATCATCAATATATTGTAATCATCTGTTTAAGCAAAAAAAGACAACCAATCGGTTGTCTTTTTCTTAGTTACTACTTCCTACTCTATTAGCTAGATCTTCTTCAGTCACGCCCTTTATTGTTAGGCTTATTCTCTTCTTTGCCACATCTACGCCTATTACCTTCACAGTGACCA
>SVIC01000008.1 GCA_015055515.1 Clostridiales bacterium
CGCTGAATGCATAATAATCGCTAGGTGTAATATCATGTGCATGGTACTCGCCATCATATGTTATTGGAGCTGTTTCTGATGGCACAGGCACTGTATAGTGTTCGATAACAAATGACACAGTATCATCTAATCCGCCATAGTTATCATCACCCTCTACCACAAATCTAGCAATATAACTACCTGCATTGACTGGGAATGTTGTGGTATATGATGTATCTGGCTGTCCTTGTAATTTGTACATAACCACTGCTTCTCCATATTTTGACTCATACACTGGAGTATTTGCAGCGTCCCCAAATGTCCAACCTTCCATTTTTAATGGTGTTGTCCATTCATTTACCGTCTTAGATATTCTGAATATCAATGACAACTGAGCGGTATTGCTATTAGCCCATTCATAATTCTGACTATCATTTAATTCTAGAACAACTGGATATTCACCTATATCTATACCACCGTTATTTGTTACAACACGGTATTCCGATGTATCAGAAATAATTGCAACTTGTTTGGATTCATTATATTCACTGCCTGTTATTGTTGGTGAATTTAATCTCTTCTTATCTATACTAAATACAACTGAAACCTCTCTACCCTCATAGTTGGTTGTGTCATGTGGAGTAAATACTGCCTTGTGTGTAATACTTCCTGCATTACCCACCTTGCCATCCACTACTGTCTGCCACGACCATACGCCGTTATCATTAGATGGCAATGGACAAATCTTATTAATACTATCGCCATAAGATGCAGGCTTTGGTGTAGGTATTGTATCAGTATTCTGTACCTTTGCTATTACAAAATCTATCTCTCTGGTCAATTCATAACTATCTGACCATTTGTAACTATCATCCAACAGCGTCACAGATATCTTGTATGTACCGGCATTGGTATATGATAGTACTTCTGTGTCTATGCTATACTTATCACTTTCCTCTATATCTGCTGTCTGAGCACTGCCATTGTATACTGTTGATGTTATGCTAGGCAATCTTACCTCTACATAATCTATACTGAATTCTACTATCTTAGTTAACCCTTTGTAACTAACAGTATCTGCTACCGTGAACCTTGCTACATACGTTCCCGCTTTGCTTGGCTTTGTGGTAGTATACTTGTCATCATTATCTGTTAACTTCTTGTACTCTATTATGACATAACCATATATAGCATCACTCACTGGATCATTTGCTGTCTCGCCATATTTCCAGCCTTGTATATCTGGAACGACACTCCAGTCATTTATATCACTCTTGGTAATTTTGAATTTTAGAGTTAAGGTCTTCTCTTCTTGCAAGCCTTCCCATCTGTAATTTGCGCTGTCCTTTAACTCAAAGACAACATCGTATTCACCAGCAGTCTTTCCACCGTTATTTGTTACTACTCTATATTCTGATGTATCTGCTACACTTGCTATTTGGTCACTTCCGTCATACACCTTTGCTGTGACATTAGGCTGAGACACTTTCTTCTTCGCAATATCGAATGACACCGATATCTCTCTACCCTCATAGTTGGTTGTGTCATGTGGAGTAAATACTGCCTTGTGTGTAATATTTCCTGCATTACCCACCTTGCCATCCACTACTGTCTGCCATGACCAAATGCCATAGTCGCTATTTGGCAATAAACATATATTGTCTATACTATCGCCATAAGATGCAGGCTTTGGTGTAGGTATTGTATCAGTATTCTGTACTTTTGCAATTACGAAATCTATCTCTCTAGTCAATTCATAACTATCTGTCCATTTGTAACTATCATCTACCAGTGTCACAGATATCTTGTATGTACCTGCATTGGTATAGGACAACACCTCTGTATCTATATCATACTTGTCGCTTAACTCAATATCTGCCATCTGAGCACTACCATTATATATAGTGGATGTTATGCTAGGCAACTCCACTTCTACATATGCTATGCTAAATTCTACTGTTTTAGTTAAGCCATTGTAACTACCAATATCTGCTACTGTAAATCTAGCAACATAAGTTCCTGCTTTGCTTGGCTTGGTTGTAGTATACTTGTCATCGGTATCTGTTATCTTCTTATATTCTGTTACAACATCACCGTATATAGCATCACTCACCGGATCATTTGCTGTCTCTCCATACTTCCAGCCATCAATATCTGGAACTATGCTCCAATCATTCAGATCAGTTTTAGTTATATTAAATGTTAGCGTTAACACCTTTTCATCTTTTTGACCAGCCCATCTATAGTTATCGCTATCTTTTAATTCAAGCACTACATCATATCCACCGGCAACCTTTCCGCCATTGTTTGTTACTACTCTATATTCCGATGTATCTGATATATTAGCCACCTGATCGGTACCATCATATATTTTAGCCTTAATATCTGGCTGAGAAACTGGTTTTTTCGCAATATCAAATGATACAGATATCTCTCTACTCTCATAATTCAATTCATCATGAGGCGTAAATACTGCCTTATGTATCAACTTTCCTGCATTACCAACCTTGCCGTCTACTACTGTCTGCCATGACCATGTACCATAGTCACTATCTGGCAAAGCATATTTTGATATATTATCATCATACACAGCAGAATAAGCACTAACATATATATCTGAATTGACTACTTTTTTAATCTCAAATGTCAATTCCCTAGTCAAATTGTAACTATCTGGCCACTTATAACTATCATTATTTAATTGTATCACAACAGTATATTTACCAGCATTTTTCTCTGGATGATTAGTTATTACTGTATAATCCTTGTTAGTCACAATAGATGCTGTCTGTTCGCTACCATTATATGTTGTAGAAGTAATTGTTGGCACAGGGACAACAACATAATCTATATTAAATTCTACCACATGATATTGTAATCCTACATGGCTTACATTGTCTGCTACACTAAATCTAGCAACATAAGTTCCTGCCTTGCTTGGCTTGGTTGTTGTATACTTGTCATCGGTCTCAGTCTTCAATCTATACTCTATTACCACATCACCATACAATGCGTCACATGAAGGAACACTCTCGGTATCACCATATTTCCATCCCTTAATATCTGGAGTAGTGGTCCACTTGTTCACATCTGTCTTAATAATACGGAATGTTAGTGTTAACTCTTTACTATTATCTAGTCCAGCCCACACATAGTTTGCTGGATCTATTAGTTCTAACACAACATCATAATCATCACTAACAGTTCCACCTACATTTGATTTTACAATATATTCAGATGTACTAATAACATCAGCAGTCTGCAATGTATTATTATATTTTTTGTCTTGTATAATTGGTTGCCTTACTACTTTCTTGGCTATATCAAAGGCAATGGAAATCTCTCTACCCTCGTAGTTTGTTGTGTCATAAGGAGTAAAGACTGCCTTGTGAATCAACTTTCCTGCATTACCCACTTTATTTCCCACTACAGTCTGCCAAGACCATGTACCATAGTCGCTAATCGGCAATGAATATTTATCTATGCTATCACCATATGTAGCATTATACACTGATACATAGTTGTCTGTATTAACCACCTTAGTTATCTCAAGTGGGAATGTTACTGATACGGCATTGTAGTGATCTGTCTCAGGTATAGTTATGGTTACAGAATAGTTACCTACATTTGTAATTTTGTCCACAGGACTGTCATTTAATCTATAAGTATACTCTGCCTCAACCTCATTATGAGACAACACAACATTAAGGTTGTATCCATTAGGATTATATGTAATGGCGTTATTACCAATATAAGATATACTAGCATTTGCACGAACTATATTAACCGCAATTGTAGAATGCTCTATCTTGTAATTCTCAGTATCTTCTGGAGTAAATGTAGCATTGTATGATGATTTTCCCATTTTATCAGATATCAACGCATATTCATTATCCCATGTATAACCCTCATCCAATACAATGTCTGACAAGGTTAAGTTCGCATTCCACGGAATATTATCATATACCTTACTGAAATCCGCAATAGAAGCCTTTTCTATTACTAATTGAGTCTGCACCTCGCCAATATATCTCTTATCATCTGGATTTATGCTAAGTGTGATATCATATGAATTTGCATTGGTATGTAACTCATTACCAATCACCTCTACCGCATCATCCCCTATTAATCCAAGAACATCGTATTGTAACGATCTCTGTATTCCTGGAGAACAAGTGTATATATTATTTTTGGGCTTTATAGTCACACTTCTCTTATTTACATTCAGAGTTACTGCCTGAATTGTCTCATTATAATCCCTACTCTCGTATGGAGTAAATACCGCATTCACAGTTACCTCGGTATCTGTCAATACTTGAGTACTAGAGTCCTCCCACGACCACACACCACGAACATCATTGTTTTCAAATATTACTGTATCTAAGGTATTACCATATACAACATTCTTACCACCTACAAATGTAGGAGGAACCTCTGTCATATCTAATGTAATCTTATTTACTGTTAGCACACCCTTCTTAATATTAGATATGAAGTTATCGTTTGACACGATGGCATCTATATAATAAGTACCCGCATGAGTATATTGTGGCTCTATTACTTCAAGACCCATAATATCTATCAATGATTGATCCAAGATATCGCCATTCACATCAGTGACAGAATATTGATAATTATTTGGTTTTGGATCATTTATGGTTATTGGTGTAATATCTGCAATATCTATATTCGCGACAACCTTCTTTATTTCCATAGTGCCACGATATGAGCCAGTATAGTTTTTGTCCTTGATAGCCAAATCATATACATAACTACCAGCATTAATTGCACGGCCAGTGTAATATGGAGTGTATACTACGTTTAGATTATTGACTGGGAGTCTGTAATTAGGCATTTTTTCTGAGCCGTTGTAATAGTACTTATCTACAATATCGGTAAATTCTAATTCCTTTTTCGCTACATCTATTGTAATTTTCGTATTATTGCTAGGCATAAATTCTGTATTGGTAGGAACAAACATAATATCGAACTTATTCTTGCCCGCATTACCCACTAATGTATCGCCATCACTTACGAATTGCCATGATCCGTTGGCATTAGATGGCAACTTAATATCGGCAAGCTTGTCGCCATATGTCGCCTTTATAACAGTATAATTACCAATATCTGGAATATTGCTACTTGATATTGCAAATTTTGCTGTAAATATAGTATTGTCTTGCAACTTCTCATATCCACTGTCCCAGCCTAAGAAGTCACAACCATTAACCACTGGATCATTTGGCAAGTTGATCTCATCTTCTGACATAACATACTGAGTTGCTACAACACTACCTTTTACCACAAAGTCGACTTTGTATTTTACAGTGAAATTAATAACAAATGTAATACCTTTGTATTTTATTACCAATTGCTTGTCACCAACCGAATTGGTTAGATTGCCAGATACTATCATATCTGGAGTTATCTCTATTATCTCATTCGTTTTGCCATCATGCTTCACTATAGACATTTCGTGCATTGCCAACAAGTCAGAATTATATCCTACTGTGCTATTCACCAGAGTAGATTCTATCTTATATGTCACTTTGTCTCGTCCCAAAAAGAATAATAGTGATCCTACTACTGCGCATATTATTGCTATTATTAAGATTAATATTGAGATTTTCTTCTTACTCATATAATCACCTCTAGTGAAAATATTTTTTGCCTATGTTTCCATCATCCTTTATGAATGTATAGGAGCATATCTATCTACTATATTCTCCTGATCTACTGGTGAGAACTGGCTATTGGACCCGTACATCACGAAATAGAACTTCTCCGATCCCGCAGCCATCTCCAAGAATCCCTTATCTACCTCTGATAGAGATATCTCGTATTCATTTAACTTGTCAAAGCCATATTCTTGATGGTCCATCATATCTTTTTTCTCTATCACACCATAGTTCTTGCCACCACCGAATAGCACTATGCCACCATGTACATAAGTAGTAGACTTGCCACCCGCATTAGACTGATAGACAATAGTGTTGTAACCGTTATTTGCCAGACTAGTTAGCATTTCTGCTATATTGAAGCTAAGGTCACCACCAAATCCTTCTATATGGAAATCAGCACCGCCTTCTATAAGTGTACTACTATCTATTAGACTTATATCTTTCCAGTCATACATTCTGACATCACCTATTAGATTTAGCTTTGCACCATAACTGGTCTTGGCTAGATCTTTCCAGTTATTAAAACCTTCTGCAAATCCACTATAATTAGACGCATCGGCTAATGCCTTGCCTGCAAAGTGAGTATCTATCCCTATACAAAATAGCCCAGATCGCTCAAGGATACTGTCTTTTAGGTTAACAAATGTCTTAATGTATTCATTGTCATAACCTAATTTCTCTGTCACATTCATGTTGTTATATGATTTTATCGCTGGAGTAGGCACAGTGCCTATTGCTGGAGATGGATTGGTCGTACTACCAATAACAAAAGCGTTTGATCCCATACGAATTATAAATTCTCTAGCATTGCTAAGAACACACTTATTGATATCCACATTAATAACTTTTGCACTATTCGATACATCACCGAATATTCTCAAAACAGTCCTTCCATTGTTAATTCTTGAATAATTCAGATCTACATTATCGCCAAGTACTTCTACAGTTGTTCCTACGTAATCTAAATCACTTAGATCATAGTCAGACCCATCATCTTTTAGATTGCAAGACTGTAAGGTAATATTATTGATACTTACATTTTCATATATTGCAAAAGATATATTATCCTGACCTTTTACCTTGGCTGGACTACTAGCAGAATCAGATACCGATACAAAATCTAGAGGTCCTCTGAATAACGCATCATTTCGCAATGCACCAGTCTTCTCTTCTAGCCCATAAGCCACATTATGTGCATTTATTGTATATCCATTGCCATACACATCTTCTTTGAAATTGATTAAGACTTTTACCTTTGCTTCTTCAATCTTCGATAAATCGGTCTCTCCTGTAATATTCTTATAGTATTGAATATCATAAGTGCTAGTAATCTTAGTTACATTACTCTCCGTATATACCATAGCACCATTTATATAACCAAAACCATCTACACCCTCTTCTATACTTGTCTGCAAACAGATCTTCTTATTATTATTCTCTCTTGTAGCACTATATAGATCGGCGAAATTACGCACATTGATAGCACCACCTACACATCTAATAGGCATTGCAGTTGATTTTACCTCAATGTCACCGTACTTAAACATTGCCCACACATTGACAATATCATTTATGTTATTATCTGTTATCTTGATTACGCCATCTGCAGTTAATTCTACATTTGCATTGCTTGTTATATATGAGAAGTGATCATAGAATCTCTCCCCTACACTTGCTCCACCTAAGGATACCGTAATACCACTAGTATTAAGTATATTATTAGCCTCGAACTGACCTACCGACCAGATATTCTCATCGCCGTATGTATTTGCCAACTCGTTAATAACCATTTTCTTTGGTTTGATTATCAGTGTTTTAACTGGCAACTGAATACTCTGTCTTGCCTCATCATCACTTACAATTGTTATCTCTAAGTTTGTTACACATGGTTTTTCTGCTGTCAAAATACCATTATTGTTCGCAATATTACTATTATTTTTGACATTGAAAATTACATCAACGTTGTCCGGCATAATAGTAATATAATCACTAATAGCAAATACATCACCTACAGTACGAACTATCTCATCATTCGAATTGTATGATGCGGTAATCTCATCCACTCTATGTATTAGACATTCTTTTACAATTGGCTCATCATACAATTCACTTTCTATCGTAATGGTGAATTTTACAACCACACTACCTATATAATCGCTTACAAACTTATAATTGAACTTCCATCTACCATCTTCATCTGGCACTAATTGAGTAAATTCTTCTTGGAATATATTATTAATCTCAATACCAGCCACATCATACACTTTATAAGATAAAGAATACTCTGCAGTAGTATCTACCGATAATGCAATGCTATTATGCTCTATATTGTCTGAGCCATCCCAAGTATACACTTCACTCTTACTAAGATCTAGCACATCCTCATTATAGACAACAATATCGATTGTATCCTTAATATTACTATCAGCAAGAGATGTAACAGTAATAGTTGCCGTACCTTTACTCTCTGCATGAATTACACCATTTCTAACACTTGCGACATTCGGATTGCTAGATGTATAAGATAACATCTTGTTCGACACATCTGATGGTACAAATTGTGTAGTTATAGATATATCATCACCTACAATCATTTCATTACTTGGCACACTGCACTCAATACTCTTCAGACTATTGGCAGTAACCTCTACTATGAAACTATCTTTGAATCCTCCATCCACTGTGGTCAAATACACTTTTGCCATACCAGGAGACTTTGGTACTATATACCCTTCTTCGAACTCTAAGACAGCCAATGGCTCGTTACCCACTTTTTCGGATGTGAATACAACCTCTTTATTCTTTGCTACTACTGGGTATACAGCATAATTAACAAAATATTTCTCACCTTTGTCTAAATCAAGGAACACAATACTCTCACTATCTATTTCTATCTTAGATACATTAACCTTCACGTTCAACGCAACAGAACTAGTTGATGTGAATATACTCACCATCATAATTAGCGGCAATAGCAACATTAATATGATTATTTTTTTATTCATATCGCATCCCCCTACATAGTGATATTATCCATGGCTTTTTGCAATTTGTGCAAATAATACCATATAGATATACCCACATAAATTAATGCAACAACAATAGGCAACAAATATACTAGACCAGAGTGAATACTTAAGCCCGATGATGCAAAGACACCCTTTGCAACAAAACTAACAAATAATGTGCCTATACCCGCTATTACTGCAACAACTAGTCCTAGTGTTACTACTTTTGCTATAGTAGTAGCACTCTTTTTTTCTACTTGTTGGAAGGTAAAAGACATTCTTGTATTCTTAAGATCTAGTCGTGTAGCAATAAGTATCTGTGCTATGGTAAAGGCAATACCTACTAGCATGCATACTAGCCCTTCTAGAGCAGTAAGAGATGTAAATATCACTAACACAATTGAAGCTACAATCACCGATGCAATACTTATAGCACAACAAAAGATCACTTTCGCTGTAAGTAACTGTGATGCCTTTATAGGAAATGTTTTTTGCTTTAATAGTGTTGTTCCTTCTCTGGTGACATTGGTAGAACAGAATGTATTAGTAAGCACACCAAATACCAATACTACAAATATGGCTAACGCAAAAGACATTCTTATTCCTAACATATTTATAATCAACGACTCGAACAATGTATAACAGCAATATGTAAGAACTGGCATTATAGTAGCGACTACCAGATATGCAAATATATGTCTTGGCTCTCTAGATACAGATATGAACTCTTTTTTTATTAATGCTATCATGCTAGAAGATTGTTTTAACTTCGTATTCTTCTTAACACCCACCCTAATACTATCCGATCTAAATAACGCAACATGATACAATCTCTTTGTAATATAATACACTGCTAGAATTGATACTACAACACAGCCCATTACAACAAATATTGATACGAGCAGATTCTTGCCCATCATAATGCCAGCCATAGCATTGGCAGGATACGACCACAATAATAACCCCTGCATAAAATCTATAAATCCATCATTAAATAGGAACTTGATATAACCCGACTCTAGATAGCCTTGTACTACACTTAAGAATGCAGTGTAGAGTATCACAAATGCAACCAGCGCTATTACAAAGATTGCAAAGATCAACAAATATTTATTTTTTATAAAATCAACCAACTTAATATACGGTATGACAAGTATACTTGCAATAAGCATTGCAATTATAGGCAATACCAAAAGTATAACAATACTAGTAATCCAAAAAGTCCACGATGGTATTAATGCAATGTATATAATGATATGTGTAGGAACAACTAGTAAGGCAGACACCGCATACATTTTGATCATAAGCACTAGTATTTTGCTAAAAAATAGCGATCGTTCTGATACAGGAAGTCTAAGCAAAATTTGCTTATCTGTTCTGTCGGTAAATGTCTTTCTCATACTATCCAGGCATACCGCTGTAACAACTAATATTATAACCACATAGAATACATTTAGCATTTCGTATGCTCTAGATGCAGGATCTAATATCTTATCTACTTTTATCCCTACATATTTACTTGCAATAATTGACAAGAAATATACAAACATTGCAATTATCGCTAATGTAACAATTATTGACAACAAAGACCCTACAATATCCGTTCTATCTTTTTTTGACTTTCTAGGAAATTGTTTCTTTATCTCATATTGAAATAATGTTGAAAATACTTTACTCATCTTTTTGATACTCTATTTGTAAAAGACAAAAAATACTCTTCCAAATTTTTTCCTTTCTTTCTAAATTCTTCTAGATTTATTTCTTCTAATATCACGCCTTGGTCTACTACATACACCCTATTGCACAATCTCTCTACTACGTCTAGATTATGCGAAGAGAATATTACTAAGTTTCCCGCCTTGCTATGTTTTACAAAATAGTTCTTTAATTGATTTGCTGTGTGCGGATCTAGGCCAGTCATAGGCTCATCCAATATGAACACTTTTGGATTGTGGATCAACGCACCCATTATAGATATCTTCTGTTTCATTCCATGAGAATATGAATTGATTTGCTCATATATTGCATCTCCTAGAGCAAATAATTCTTGAAATTCTTTTATCCGCATTTCTCTATCAGATGTGGATACTTCATAAATATCTGCCATAAAATTAACATATTCCATACCGGTCATTTTATCAAACAATGCAAATTCATCACTTACATATCCAAAATTTCTCTTCGCTTCAATAGCATCATTTAACATATCATGACCAGCGATCGTAATACTTCCTTTGTTATACGGATGCATACCAGTAATACATTTAATAGTTGTTGATTTGCCGGCACCATTATGTCCCAACAATCCTACTATTTCTCCCGCAGAACCACAGATATTAATTGCCTTTATAGTATAGTCACTCTTTTCATCATACTTCTTGTATAGATCTACAACCTCTAACAACTTTTCCATTATACTTATCCTTTTTACTATTTGATTTCTCTACAAATCTATTAACCCATTTTGAATAACATAATAGTCTATCGCTTCACATTATAATTAAGTATGTTTTCAATATATTATATTATATAATAATATAGCGTATATGTCAATATATACTTTATGCTACTTAAATTATACTTTTGTTCGTATTTCACAATGGAAGACATATATAATAATACTGCTATGTGATTTGGTTTGACAAACATATACAAAATAAATTATCATATACCATGATCAAGTATATACGAGGTGTATATGACAAAAGCAAAAAATAGTATAAAAAATACTTTTCAGAACATTAAAAATTGCAAATTAGTGCGTAGCATTAATAACATCTTGTCTAACCAATGGGGAATAATGATAATGGGTGCAACAACTGCACTATTTCATATACTTGCATTGGAACTAGTATTATATATTCTAGTAGCAATCACTACTTTGTATATAGCAATATTTAGCGATGATTTTTTACCACTAATGCCAATATTTGTATTCTGTTATATATCACCTACAGCAAAAAATAACCCAGCACTTAGCACAGACTCTGTATTCTATAATGGCAGTGGTATATGCATACTAATCATATTGATTATCTGCATCCCAGCACTATTAATAAGAATAGGCTTGGACAAGAACATGGGATATAAGAAACTATTTACTCAAAAAAGGTCTTTAATTAGCGGTATTTTAATACTTGGCATAGCATACATGATCTCTGGAATAGGAAGTAACTCTTATGGGAATATAGTTCTAAACAACTTACTGTTTAGCTTTCTTCAATTCCTATCTATATTCTTGTTGTATTTCATATTTACCGCAACTATTGACTGGAGCAAAACCAGCAAAGATTACTTTGCTTGGTTAGGAATTATACTAGGCTTTGTAGTAACAATAGAATTATTGAATATATATATTACAAGCGATGTTATACAAAATGGATCTATAATAAGAGGCAAATTATACACAGGATGGGGACATTATAATAATATGGGCGCAATAATTGCAATGTCCATCCCCTTTGCATTCTATATGTGTTGCAAGAAAAAACACAATTACATATATTTAATACTAGGCACTCTACTTCTAATATCCTTAATTCTTAGTTGTTCTAGAGGATCTATTGTGGGCGGATTGTTCATATTTGCGATATCATTTGTTTACACATTTTTCAAAGCAGAATATAAGAAAAATTATAGAATATCATCTGGAGTACTAGTAGGTGTTGTCATAATTTTTGCATCCATTTTTCACCAAGAGTTATTCACTCTTTTTGAAAAAGTCCCATCCATTCTAAACACATCGGGAGATTCGTTATCATTTAACGATAGTTCTAGATTTGTAATTTATGAAGAAGGATTTAATGCTTTTTTGAAATACCCAATATTCGGTCAATCTTTTTATCCTACCGACTTTGTTCCTTATGATTTTTCAAGACTTGATTCATTTAGCACATTGTTTCCACCTAGGTGGCACAACACAATCATACAAATTTTATCTAGTTGCGGAATAGTAGGAATGATTGCTTATAGCATTCATAGATTACAGACCATTAAATTGTTTATAAAAAATAGAAGTTTCGAAAAAACATTCATTGGCTTGTCTATTCTGGTATTACTACTTACCAGTCTACTAGATTGTCATTTTTTCAATATTGGACCAGTACTATTCTACTCTATGGCTCTTGCCTTTGCAGAGAAGATTAATGATAACGACAAACAAATTGCTAATAACAACAAATCTAACAACTAATATGCAAATACTGATTAAATACCTAAATATAGCCAAAAATAACAAAAAAATATGAGCAAGTCATATGCTCATATTTTTTGTTATTTTTCTCTTGATTCCGCCTTTACTTCTTTCTTGTCTGCTGTATCCTGATTTGATTTTTTATCATCTACAATACCCATTATCTTGTCTGTAATTTTACTAAATACAGGTATTCTCTTACCTCTAATAGTAGATACAATAGCGATTACTATCATAATTATCATAAATACAGTAAATATTAAATTTACTACCCTGAATATATCTCCAAGTACCTTATTGAAATCATAGCCAAAACCATCACCTAGCGAAGAAATATTATCTATAATACTATATAATATAGTAAATACTAATGATACCAAACTAACACTAGTGACTGTAACTACTGGATCCATTACCTTAACTATAACATCCCTATCCTTAACTACAAATATACTCACAGCAAGTGCACCAAATGCAGTAATCACAAGCGGAAATACAGATGTGAAATATGACACCATTGACAATATTGCAAATATTATTGCAAGCCTACTTAAAAATTTTTTGTCCATAATCTAATACCCTCCTACGAATTTATTATATTCTACATTATTTTTATGATCAAATCAAAACGTTTGTTAATATTTTGTCTAAATTTGTAATATTGTGATTAGCATTTTTTAACAAGTATTGATAGCGGAACATATTATATATAGAGGCAAGAAATTGATAATATATAGTTTCTAGCCTTGTTATAAGGAGAAATTTATGGCATGCAATTGTTTTTTTAGAAGAAATTGCTGTTCTAATACAGGAGCGACAATTATATACAGAAATGGAAGTGGCTCTACTGGCATAACTGGCCCCACTGGTCCAACGGGACCTACGGGACCTACTGGCCCAACTGGTCCTACCGGAATAGATGGTGACACACCCACTCTTGCTATTGGTACAGTTACAACTGGCGAGCCTGGCACTGAGGCTAGTGCTAGCATCACTGGTACAGCACCAGATTATTCATTGAATCTAACTATACCACAAGGCGACACTGGCCCAACAGGTGCAACTGGAGAAACAGGTGCAACAGGCCCTGCAGGAGAGATAGGCCCTATCGGTCCTACTGGAGCAACTGGAGACACCGGCCCTATCGGTCCTACTGGCCCTGCTGGAGAAATTGGACCTACTGGCCCTACTGGCGACACTGGTCCAGCCGGTGCCGATGCCGAGACACCTACCCTTACCATTGGTACAGTTACAACTGGAGACCCTGGCACTGAGGCTAGTGCAAGTATCACGGGCACCGCACCTAACTATGTATTAAATCTTACAATACCACAAGGCCCTACTGGTCCTACTGCGTAAATATAAGAAAGGATGCATTTGTAATTGAAGAAAATTCTCTTATTAAGAGAGTTACTTCTATCAAAAAAAATCCTTTCTTTTTTTTGAACAAAATTCTAGCAAATAGAATATATATTAACATTATTATTAATGGAGAATACCATGCAGACAATTAGCTTATGTATGATAGTAAGAAATGAAGAAGAAAATATAGCAAACGTTTTAACTTCAGCAAAGGATATAGTAGATGAAATAATTATAGTAGATACCGGCTCGACCGATAATACGAAAATAATCGCAAAAGAATTCACAGATAAAATATATGATTTTGAATGGTGTGACGACTTTAGCAAAGCTAGAAATTACAGTTTTTCTCTAGCCACTAGTGATTATATAATGTGGCTTGACGCAGACGACATCGTTCCATTTGAGACAGCAATGTATATAAAGAAATTAAAAGAAAACATGCACGCCGACACATATATGTTTCAATACAAAACAGGTGATTTTTCTTATCATTATCGAGAAAGAATTCTTCGCAATAATGCTAATGCGACTTGGGTTGGACCAATACATGAATGCATAACCCCTTTTGGAAAAATAGAAAAGATTAATGCCCCAATCCACCACAATAGATCTAACAATAAAGACCCAAATCGGAACTTAAAAATCTTTAGAAAAATACTAAAAGAAAGAAAACTAAATCCTAGAGAAACATATTATTACGCAAGAGAATTATTTGATCATAAATACTACAGAACAGCAATAAAAATATTCAAAAAATTTATACGATTAGGCGATGGTTGGATTGAAGATATAATTAATTCTTATTATATGATAGGTCTATCATATATTTATCTAGGAGATACAATTAGTGCTAGATATTATTTAACATCTTCCCTACTACACCATGAACCTAGAAGTAACATCCTCAACCTTATCGCAGATTGTTATTATTATGAAAATAATTATATATTGGCAATACATTGGTACAAATTGTCAATAAATAAATGTATAGTGTCACACAATGCTGGCTTTATGGATATAACTCACACAAAATACTATTCACTACTAAAATTATCAATGTGTTATTATAAGTCTGGAGATATTATAAACGCAATAGTATTTAATGAGGAAGCAGGCAAAGAATATGAATCAAAAGAAGTAATGCAGAATAGGAAATATTTCACGTCGCTTATAAAAAAATAACTAGCTATACTAGTTATTTTTGCTTATAATTTTCAACTATTTTTTCTGCTATTTTTAATCCATCTTGAGCACTACTCATAATACCCCCAGCATAGCCCGCGCCTTCTCCTACAGCATATAATCCTGTTATGTTTGTCATATATTTAACACTATCTCTTATAATCCTTACTGGACAACTACTACGGGATTCTATCGCAATAAGCAAGTTCTCATCTCTGGCAAAATTCTTAATCTTTTTATTGAATTTTGGCAAAGCCTCCTTAATAGAATCTGCAACAAACTGAGGTAAGCATTCTCTAATATTACATAGTTTTATATCAGGTCTATAAGAGTGAGTAATTGCTTTCACTTCTCTATTATGCAAGAAACTTCCAATAGTCTCGGCAGGAGCAACGTAGTTGCCACCGCCCAACGAGTATGCCCTTCTCTCATATTCCGATTGTAATTCAAACCCAGCAAGAACATCGCTTGATCCAAAATCTTGTGGGTCAACATTGACCAGTATTGCTGAGTTAGCATTTCTACCATCTCTACTATAATAACTCATACCGTTAGTTACAATTGTACCCTCTTCGCTAGAACTAGCAACCACCTCACCGCCAGGACACATACAAAATGTAAATACACTTCTACCACTCTCTAAGTGTTCTGCCAACTTATAGTCCGCAGCAGGCAATCTGCAATCTTCTTTGCCATATTGTGATATATTAATATCTTCTTGCAATTGCTCTATTCTTACACCCATAGCGAATGGCTTTTGCTCCATATTGACACCTTTATGTTGAAGCAATCTAAATATTGGTTTTGCACTATGCCCTATAGCAAGAACCAGTGTATCACATTCTATCTGTTCTTCTTGTGATGTATATATGTTATTTATCACAATAGATTGCACTCCATCATTCACTATATTTATATCCATCAATTTGTTGCCAAATCTAACCTCACCGCCAAGAGACAATATCTCTTCTCTTATATTCTTTACAACATGCCTTAGATTATCTGTACCTATATGTGGTTTTGATCTATAAAATATTTCGCTAGGTGCACCATGATTAATAAGTTCATTTGTAACACATTTACAATAATTATTAGATATATTAGAGTTTAATTTTCCATCACTGAATGTGCCTGCACCACCTTCACCAAAATGTACATTAGAGTATACATCCAATTTTCCCTTACTCCAGAATTCATCCACTTTTCGCCTTCTAGTATCTACATCATCACCTTGCTCAATAACTATAGGTCTCATTCCAGACCTGGCAAACTTCAGCGCCACGAACATTCCCGCAGGGCCAAAACCAACCACAACCGGTCTTTTACCACTATAATTTATCTCTTCACTTTCTATACCATCATGATTTACCACAATATCTTTTAGTTTATTATAATAAGCATTAGTTTTTTTTAACTTTACCGCTACATTGATATTATAAAAGATATTTGGTTTCTTTCTTGCATCTATACTCTCTTTTACAATCTCATAAGTATCAATATCGCTTACTTTTACCTTTAACTTCTCCAATATCGCTTGTTCCAAATCTTGTATTGAATATTTAGGAGACAATCTTAACCCTTCTAATAATTTCATAATGCATCACCTACAGTCTTACCACTAGTCCATGCCCATTGAAGATTATATCCGCCACATTCTCCATCTACATCTATAATCTCGCCTGTAAAATACAAATTTGGAATATCTTTATACATCAGATTATCATCTAATAATTCTAACGGAACTCCACCAGAATGTACTTGGTTATTATCTGACAAACCTATGACTTTTACTGTGTAATTTTTTAATATATTTACTACTTTTGATATGTCTTCCTTAGTTGTACCCTTAACACTGCATCTATCTATAATATTTCTCGCAAGTGCTTTGTGTACATATCCTTGCAATATTTCCATAATGGTATATGAAATATGCGACATCGCTACCCTATTCATTGATTCTTCCAACATACTTTGGGAAAAATCTGGCAACAAATCTATAACAACCTCTCCACTATGTTTGTTATTTCTAGCAAATATTGTGGATAAATTAAAAACAACTATTCCACTGATAGCATTTTCTTTGAATAGCAATTCACCTTGTTGCTTAAAATTACCACATTTTACCAATACATTACTTGCCCTAACACCTGCTAAACCTTTGTTCTTCGATGTATTCAATGCAACTAGACTAGGTACAAAGTCATGATATTGTATACCAATGTTATTCAATACGCCATCTATGCTATTTCCACCAGTTGCTACAACCAATTTATCGCAGACATATTCTTCTCTACCAGTTTTAAGCGAGAAATTTCCTTCTTTTTTTGCAATATCTATTACATCACTGTTGGTTATAACATCTACATTCTTCATACTATTGATAGACGCCATCATTATATCCAGTACACTATTGGCACTATTAGACCTAGGGTACATCCTTCCCTCTTCATCACTATATAGCGCCAACCCCATACGTTCCATATCACGAATAAAGTCAACATTGCTATATTTTCTAAAATACTTATCTACTTCGGTTGTATTATATCTACTTAAATCTAGTTTAGCATTAGTAATATTACACCTGCCATTTCCAGTTACAAGTATCTTTTTACCAATCCTATCCGATTTATCTAATATAGCGATCTTTAATGATCTGTTTGCATTCATTGCACAATACATTCCCGATGCACCACCGCCAAGTATTATAACATCATATTTTTTCATTATATCTCCCTCAAATCTAGCATTTTTGAACCATTAGCATTTCTACTATATTTATTCTCTGATAACAATTCAAAATAACAATGATCTATTCTATACCTTCTTAATCTGTATCTATTTCCTTTGCCGTCTTCTAATACTAATTTGTCGCTGAATTTGCATTGTCCGCAGTCTCCACCTATAATCTCCCTTATTGGACAATGACATAGTGTCATCAGTGGAATATGACCCGATGAATAAATGATACCAGATTTTGTAAAATTATCACTCTCTATAGAATGAACAAAGTCAGTAACACCCAGATCAAGCAACACTTCTGCTGCATAACTATTATATACATTCATTCCAAGGCCTGCAATAACGCAGTACTGCTTCGCCAAATACAATTGACCATAATTATTAACTACCACACCACAGCCAAATTTGCCTATTATTTCCTCTAACTTAGATATTTCGTGTGTAGTTGCAACAACAGGCAAATTGATGAATATTCGGTCTTTTTTT
Organism: Clostridiales bacterium; assembly: GCA_015055515.1. Taxonomy (GTDB): domain Bacteria; phylum Bacillota; class Clostridia; order Christensenellales; family UBA1242; genus UBA11490. The sequence goes on from SVIC01000008.1 coordinate 18,633, forward strand.
ACACCTTTGCGAAGTATTCTATTATATACATCTGCAATATAGTTATAAGAATATTCAGTAGGAGAAATTATATAATTGCAATCTTTGTTTACAACACTCATTACACGGTCAATTATTACGCTGTTAGTATTATTTGTTGCAATTTTCGGCACGAGCAAATTAATTTTATTCTCTATCTTCTCTGGCATATTGTTATTATATTCTTCTATTATCGCATCTTCTAATAATGCGACAGCTTTTCTTCTCATATCATTAACGACTGACACAGGAATAAATACATTATCGGTATCAATGGTAAGTGCAGTCAAAACAAAACGTGTCTCAGACAACTTACTTACTTGCTTATATATATCATCATAACTAATAGGCTTTGTCTTTGCTTGTAACACCACATCATCGCTCTCTACCATAACCGTTCTATTGTTGTATGATATTGAAAGATTGGCTTTTTTGCCACATTTTGCACACATATGCATAACTACTGGCAATTTCTTTATTTTTGCAGTTAACTTATCCTCTTTTTCTGTCGACTTCAACAAATATACAACTGCCCCCACTTCTGGTCTAGTTGTAGAGAATATCTCATACATATTATTATCTAGGACATTAACATTGCCCACGCCAATACTAGTAATATTCTTATCTTTGACTAATCTAATAGCATCATTAGTCGCAATGCTTTCATTTAAGAATAATGTAATCTTATTAATATCCTTAAATCTCTCTACCTTCAATACTTTTCCAATTTTTTTACCCTCGTGATTGCTTATTTTCGAATTAATTATATTGAAGTTATCATAAAGATAAGCATTCTCATTAAATTCACCACGAGAATATATCTCTTGTATTTTCTTTTGTTCAGCATTGATTAGTAACCTATCTGTTATCTCTCTATCTATTACACGCCTATAACTACTAACAACTTGAGCCACATAACTAGCCCTTTTTAATCTCCCCTCTATCTTAAAGCTAGTAACACCCGCCTCTGCTAATGTCTTAAGTTGGGTCATTAGACACAAGTCTTTACAAGATAAGTAATATTTTTCACCCAATAATTTACCATCTTTATACGCCTTATATGGCAATCTACATAATTGTAGACATCTGCCACGATTACCACTATTGCCATTATTTAACGCACTAATATAGCAATTGCCAGAGAATGCAACACACAACGCTCCTTGTACAAAGTACTCAATCTCTAGATCGGTATTCTTCTTTATCTCTATAATGTCTTGCAACTTGGTCTCTCTAGCCAATACCACTCTACTAAAACCCAATTCTTGTAACATCTTTGCACCTTGCAAATTATGTATACCCATCTGAGTACTAGCATGTAATACTGCATTGGGGTATTTGCGCTTAATCAACATTGCCATACCCAAATCTTGCAGTATAAAAGCATCTATATTGGCATTATACGCCACCTCTATCATCTGCATAAAGTCATTTACTTCACTATCTTTTATCAGCGTATTTGCGGCCAAATACACCTGGACATTATATAAGTGTGCAAATCTTACGACTTCCGCTATATTTTCTTTTGTGAAATTATCAGCCTTAATCCTTGCATTAAAATCACTCATACCCAGATAGACCGCATCTGCCCCATTATATATTGCACATTTAAGACTAAGCATATCACCCGCAGGTGCTAACAACTCTATTTTATTCATTATCCCGCCTACCAATATTTTTTTATTAATTGTAACATATTATATAGAAAAATTAAATAGCGAAATAGTGTTTGAGTAAAAAATATTTTTTTGCAAATAATAAATGTATGATGAAAATAATGTATAAGAAAATATTAATATGCTTAATACTATTTACCTCACTACTGTGTATTGGATGCAGAGACACTTTGGGAGGGATTCAATTAAGTGGTCATGACACTATGGTTAATGGCACATTATTCGATACGAAAAATCTCATGATAACTGAGGGTGATATAACAAAAGATTATAATTATAGTATTAAAGTAATGGGTAGAACCGGCGAAGTAAATGACAGCACGTGGCACGCATGGTTTGGTGATGAAATGTGGGATGTGACAGGCAAAACTATTGTATGTCTGCCACTAATATACAACAGCGATATCGCAAATGATAATAATGCAACAATTAATATATCTGCCATTGGAAGCACTACAAGTAGTAGCGTCAACATATCGCAGTCTGACACAAATGATGCCAACACTAACACTTATTACCTTATACTAAATCCCAGAGAAGATAGAATAGAAGTGACTATTAATTACGAAAGTAAAACAAAGCCAAAAGATATAAAATATCTTATAGATTTAATGGATGTCAATTCTGACAGCAATAGTCAAGGATAAAGTTATGCAAATATATTAAATATGGCTTAATATAACAATATATTACAATTTGCATAGCATTTAACTAACCACAAAAAAAATCAGAGATTTCTCTCTGATTTTTTTATTATTATACAGTCTCGTCCTCTACTACATCTTCGAATAGATTTGCAATCTCATCTGCCATGCTATCATCTTTTTTGTTAATAGCATTAAGATCTATTGGTTGAACATCTCTACTCTTTACAAATCCTGTACCTGCAGGGATCTGCTTACCTATCATTAAGTTCTCTTTCAATGATAACAAGTGGTCAGTCTTACCCTTGATAGCAGCATCTGTCAACACTCTAGAAGTCTCCTGGAATGAAGCAGCAGCAAGGAAGCTAGGATTAGATAGAGCAGCCTTAGTGATACCTTGAATAAGTCTCTTAGCAGTTGCTGGAACTCCACCCTCTGCCAATACTCTCTCGTTTTCCTCCTCATACTTATGATGATCTACTACATCACCGATAAGCAGATTGGTGTCTCCACTATCCTCAATTCTTACATTTCTAAGCATTTGCTTAATAATAATCTCAACGTGCTTAGTATTGATACCAACACCTTGTGAACTATAAGTAGATAATACTTCGCTAAGTAGATAGTTCTGTACATCTCTTACACCTTTAGTTCTAAGAAGGTCGTTAGGATAAATATTACCCTCTGTCAATACTGTACCAGCCTCTACCTTGTCGCCATTCTTAACCTTCAATACAACACCAAATGGAACTATATAGTGGCCTTCATCATCGCTATTCTTAACAAATATCTCATAATATTTACCACCATCTTTACCAGCAGATTGTACTTCCTTAATTGATACAGTACCAGCAACCTCAGATATAATTGCTACACCCTTTGGCTTTCTAGCCTCAAATATCTCTGCTACACGAGGAAGACCTTGTGTAATATCGGCAGCAGTAGATACACCACCTGTGTGGAATGTTCTCATTGTAAGCTGAGTACCTGGCTCACCAATTGATTGTGCAGCAATAATACCTACAGCCTCACCAATTGATACCATATCAGTGCTAGCCATATTCTTACCATAACACTTAGCACATACACCAGTCTTGCTACGGCAAGTCAATACTGTTCTAATATTTACTGCAGTAATACCAGCATCATTTACAGCCTTAGCCATATCTGCTGTAACTAGAGTATCAGCAGGAATGATTACTTCCTTAGTCTTAGGATCTAGCACATCATCCACAACTACTCTACCCACAATTCTCTGCTCTAATGAACATACTGGAGTACTGTCTTTTGTAATAGCAGTTACCATTAGACCTTTTGCTCTTTCGTTATTATTCTTAAAGCAATCGTCCTCTGATACAATTATTTCTTGAGCAACTGCCTCAAGTCTTCTAGTCAAATAACCAGAGTCGGCAGTCTTCAATACCTTATCGGCCAAACCTTTTCTACCACCACGGCTAGATAGGAAATACTCTAGTGGAGTAAGACCTACACGGAAGTTAGATTTAACTGGGATATCAACCTTCTTACCAGAAGTATTCGCCATGATACCACGCATACCACAAAGCTGCAATACCTGACCTACAGAACCTCTCGCTCCAGAGTCTGCCATCATACGCACTGGGTTAAGAACGTTCATATTATTAAGAACTATACCCTTAACCTTATCTGTTGCATCGTTCCATAGCTTAATATTTCTATCTAATTTCTCGTTCTCGGTGATAAATCCTCTCTTATAGAACTTCTCATTCTCGGTTATTTGCTTCTCTACCTCGCCTACAATTTTCGCCTTTTCATCTGGAATCTCCATATCAAACACGTTAATTGTAACAGCACCAATTGTAGAATATTTATAACCTAATTCCTTGATATTATCAAGCATCTTAACAGTCGCTGTTGTACCCAAATTATTGAAACATTGTCTAGTAATAAGATCCAATTTCTTCTTTGTTACCAAGAAATCAATCTCATAATTAAGGAATGTCTCTTCTTTTGTTCTATCTACAAAGCCAATGTTTTGAGGTATTCTTCTATTAAGGATAATCTTACCTACAGATGTAGGGATGTTTTTCTTCACAGCCTTGCCATTGAATTCGCCTTCACGCCTTACAAATATAGCAGATTGCAACTCTACAATACCAGCATTGTATGCAAGTATTGCCTCGTCTTCATCTTTGAAATATTTGCCAGTACCCTTAGCGCCTTCTTTGATAACTGTTAGATAGTAACAACCCATGACCATATCCTGTGTAGGTGTACATACTGGATTACTATCTGCAGGCTTTAATATATTATTGCTAGATAGCATTAGTAGACGTGCCTCTGCAATAGCCTCTGGGCTAAGTGGCACGTGCACACTCATCTGGTCTCCATCGAAGTCGGCGTTGAATCCACCGCAGACAAGTGGGTGAAGTCTTATTGCTCTACCCTCAATAAGCACAGGCTCAAACGCCTGAATTGATAGTCTATGCAGAGATGGAGCACGGTTCAACATTACTGGATGGTCTACTATAACCTCTTCTAGCAAATCCCAAACCACTGGCTTCTGTCTCTCTATCACACGCTTAGCAGTCTTGAAGTTAAGAGATAGATTTCTCTCAACCAACTTTCTCATAATATATGGCTTGAATAGTTCCAATGCCATTTCCTTTGGAAGACCACATTGATACATCTTCAGCTCTGGTCCAACTACTATAACCGAACGGCCTGAGTAGTCAACACGCTTACCAAGCAAGTTCTGTCTAAATCTACCTTGCTTACTCTTTAGGGCTGCAGTAAGAGACTTCAACTCTCTCTGCTTTGGTCCTTGTACAGCCTTGCCTCTCTTACCATTCTCGATTAGTGCATCTACTGCTTCTTGTAGCATTCTCTTCTCGTTTCTTACTATTACTTCTGGTGCACCAATCTGAATAAATTTCTTCAATCTATTATTTCTATTAATTATTCTACGATACAAATCATTGATATCTGATGTAGCAAATCTACCACCATCTAGTTGTATCATAGGTCTAAGATCTGGTGGAATAACTGGGATAACATCTAGTACCATCCACTCTGGCTTGTTGCCACTACGCCTCAAACTCTCTACTATTTCTAGTTTCTTATTTATCTTTAATTTCTTTTGACCCTTAGCAGTCTTTGCTGCCTCTACCAATTCCTCATACTCTTTGTCAAGATCAATCTCGGATAATAACTCTTTGATAGCATCTCCACCCATGCCTGCACGGAATGCATCTCTACCAAATTTCTCTACAGCCTCTCTGTATTCTGCATCAGAGATAACCTGCATCTTAGTAAATCCAGTATTACCTGGCTCTATTACTACATAACTAACATAATACACAACCTTCTCTAACTGTTTGCTATTAAGTCCTAATATCAAACCTATTCTAGAAGGAATGCTTTGCATAAACCATATGTGAGCTACCGGAGCAGCAAGCTCAATATGACCAAATCTCTCTCTTCTAACGCTAGATTTAGTTACTTCTACTCCGCACTTGTCACATATTACACCTTTGTGTCTAATTCTCTTATATTTTCCACAATGACATTCCCAATTCTTCTTTGGTCCAAAGATTCTCTCGCAAAGAAGACCTGATGTCTCTGGCTTGTGAGTACGGTAGTTAATAGTTTCGCTCTTAGTAACCTCTCCGTAACTCCACTCCCTTATTTTCTCGGGAGAAGCAATTGAGACTCTAATTGCAGATAAGTTATTTAATTCAAACATATTCTATCTCCTAATTATTCTCATCTTCTTCGAAGTCATCAAATAATACCGATTCATCAAAGATATTATCGAAATCTTCGTTCATTTCTAAGTCTTCTTCTAGGCTCTTGTCTTCTGTATCGAATAGATCAACTTCGTTAACCTCTTCCTTAGCCTTAGTTACTTCCGCAAATGTCTCTACATTATCACGGTTAAGGTCAGTTAACTTAAATTCCTTATTCTGATCTGTCAACAACTTAACATCTAGACCCAAGCCTTGCAATTCTCTGATCATAACCTTGAATGATTCTGGGATTGATGGTTGTGGTAGCTGAGTTCCCTCAACAATCGCTTTGTATGTTGCTAGTCTACCCTCTGTATCATCGGACTTAACTGTCAACATCTCTTGAAGAAGTTTTGATGCACCGTACGCCTCTAGCGCCCAGACCTCCATCTCACCAAATCTCTGTCCACCGAACATTGCCTTACCACCTAATGGTTGCTGTGTAACATATGCGTATGGACCAGTTGATCTAGCGTGCATCTTGTCGTTAACCATGTGCTCTAGCTTAATGTAGTACATGTAACCTACTGTTACAGGGTTCTCAAATGGCTCACCTGTTCTACCATCATATAACTGTATCTTACCATTCTCTGGGAAATTATTTTCTTTCAACAACTCTGATATATCGCTCTCTTTTGCACCATCTAGAGCAGGTGTTGCAATCTTAATACCAAGGGCTTTACATACAAGACCTAAGTGTACCTCTAGCACCTGTCCTACGTTCATACGTGATGGAATACCTAGAGGGTTAAGAACTATATCTATAGGTTGACCGTTTGCCATAAATGGCATATCTTCTACTGGAAGTATTCTAGATACAATACCTTTGTTACCATGACGACCAGCCATCTTATCACCAACAGAAATCTTACGTTTCTGAGCGATAGTTACTCTTACCATCTGGTTAACACCAGTCTCTAACTCATCCTTATTCTTTCTAGAGAATATCTGAATGTCTACAACAACACCACTAATTCCATGAGGAACACGAAGTGATGTATCTTTTACATCTCTTGCTTTTTCTCCGAAGATTGCTCTAAGTAGTCTTTCTTCTGGAGTAGGCTCTGTCTCACCCTTTGGAGTAACCTTACCTACTAGAATATCGCCAGGCTTAACCTCTGCACCTATTCTAATAATTCCGTTTTCATCCAAATTCTTTAGAACATCTTCACCAAGGTTAGGAATATCTCTTGTGAATTCCTCATCACCTAGCTTAGTTGTTCTACATTTTACTTCTTCTTCTTTTAATGTAATAGAAGTATATACATCTTCTTTTACAAGTCTCTCTGATAGAAGGATCGCGTCCTCGTAGTTATAACCTTCCCAGTTCATGAATGCAATAAGCATATTCTTACCTAATGCTAACTCACCACCGTTAGTACTATAACCATCGGCTAGAACATCACCTTTCTTCACCTTCTGACCAGTCTTAACAATAGGCTTCTGATTCACGCATGACTCTTGGTTAGTCTTTACAAACTTAATAAGATCATACTGTTCTTCTTCGCCATTGTCTGATGTAACAATAACTGTGTTACCATCTACATACTTAACCACACCGTTAGTTCTGGAAATTACTGTAGCACCATTATCTGTTGCTACCTTATATTCCATACCAGTTGCAACTATTGGAGCCTCGGTTGTGATTAGTGGAACAGCCTGACGTTGCATGTTAGATCCCATCAATGCTCTGGCTGTATCATCGTTCTCTAGGAATGGTATAAGTGATGTAGGTACGCTGACCAATTGTCTTGGAGCCACGTCCATATAATCTACCATATCCTTGCTTACTTCTATAATTGTATCGTGATAACGACAAATAATCCTGTCATTTACAAAACGTCCATCTTTATCTAATGGCTCAATTGCCTGAGCAATATACTTATACTCATCTTCATCCGCCATCAAATATACTACCTCATCAGTAACTACACCCTTATCCTTATCTACCACCTTGTATGGAGTCTCAATAAATCCATAATCGTTAATTCTTGCGTATGATGCAAGAGAGTTAATAAGACCTATATTTCCACCTTCTGGAGTCTCGATAACACAGATTCTACCGTAGTGGCTGTGGTGTATATCACGGACTTCGTCAGTAGCTCTGTCTTTCTTAATACCACCTGGACCAACGGCTGATAATCTACGCTTCTGAGCAAGAGATGACAATGGGTTCATCTCATCCATCAACTGACTAAGTTGGTGACTAGCAAGGAAATCCTTGAATGCTCTGTTAATTGGTCTAGCATTAACTACTTGGCTAGGAGTAATATCTGTAAGGTCATGAGACTGCAATGTCTCCTTAACCATATTAGATAGCTTGTTCATACCGCTACGGAATGCATCCTGCAACAACTCACCAGCACCCTTAATTCTACGGTTGCATAGGTGGTCGATATTATCAATATAACCAATACCCATGTTAAGATCTAGTAAATAACTAACTGTAGCTAAGATATCATCTAGAGTAATAGTTGTACCTACTAAGTTATCAGCATTGGCTCTAATTGCCTCAATTCTGTCTTCCTTAGTCTTGTATTCTTTTAAGATCTCATCTAACATTGGATAGTATACTTGGTGATTGATACCCAGTTCTTTCTCATTGCACTTAATAACTTCTGATAATTGTACTCTGTTATTACCATACATCTTGTGTCTCTTGCCATCTACAATTACCCATACACCATTAATACCAGCGTTCTGGATTGCCTGAGCTTGCTCTTTTGTAATAACCTCGCCAGCACCAACGATAACATTCTTCTTATCCTTGATCTCATCGGCAGAAGTTAATCCTACTAGACGACTGCTAAGATTCAACTTCTTATCAATCTTGTATCTACCAACATCGCCTAGGTTATAGTATTGATTAGAGAAGAATTGTGAGAATATGAATTGCTTTGTTGCCTCGGCACTAGGTATCTCACTAGGTCTGGTCTTCTTGCTTAACTCAATAAGAGCATCGTGCTGAGTATCATAAGGATCTTTCTCCAAAGTTGCCTTCATGATCTCGTTATTACCAAAGATATCTAAGATCTGCTCATTATTAAGTCCGAAACACTTTAGGAATATACCAAGTGATATCTTTCCACCCTTGTCTAGTGCAACCTTCAATTGATTAGGCTCCTTATCCTTCTGCTCTATCTCAAGCCAGCTACCACGCTTTGGAGAAAGTGAGCAATTGAACAACTCTCTACCTGTCTTGTCAATGTGTTTTGCATAATATACACTAGGGCTTCTAACGATCTGGCTAACTACTACTCTCTCTATACCATTGAAGATAAATGTAGCCTCTGGAGTCATGTATGGCACATCACCTAGGAACACTTCGTTCTCTATAGCCTCACCAGTCTCCTTAATAACCAATCTTACCTTTACTCTTAATGCAACTGTATAGTGACTAGACTTTCTCTTTGTCTCGGCCTTAGTTAATTTTGGTTTCTCCTCTATCTTGTAGTCTAGAAAATACACCTCAGCCTTACCACTATAGTCGGTGATTGGCGAAAATTCCTTCAATACCTCGCCAATACCCTCCAAGATAAACTTCTTGTAAGAATTCTTTTGTAAATCTAGCAAGTATCCCATCTCATCTTGTACATCGATAGTCTTACCGAATGTATATCTGGTGTTATTGCCATATTTTACTTTTCTAACTTTTTGTTCTAGCATTTTGTTCGCGAACTCCTTTACTTAGGTTATTATGTAATATTAAATTGTAAATTTACTAAAAACTGCCTTAATATCCAAGATAGTTGCAGTACTATAAAGACCAAAAAGCGGGAGTATAATGAAATTATTTATTAAATATAATTATTTATAATAACTTATTACATCCCTCTACTTTTTTATTATTTACAAGTACACATGTAGGCTCTAAGATTTCTAGTAATTTTTAGCAAATCGCATTGCCGAATTGCGCACTTCCGACAATACCTCGCAATACCAAATTGTACCATATGTGCAAACTAAATGTCAACTAGTTTTTGTTAAATAACTTAACTTATTTTATTAAAAATAAAAAAATCTAATAATTTGTATAAAAAAAACCACACCCAATCGGGTGCAGTTAGATTAGTTTTTCTTTTTTTCTTCTATAATAGCCTTATAATCATTAACAACTTGTACAACAATCTCATCCCATGTTTTATACAGATCTTCTTTAGATCCTTTGCTTATTCTTTCATAGTAATCAGGGTTATCAATAGTCTCCATTATTTTGTCAGCAAATGCATCTACGCTATTTTCAACAACAAAACCATTTACATCATTTGTAACAGTACCTGCAGTAACAGCCCCTTGCAAAAATACTGTTGGAGTTGACTGACTGGCAGCCTCTATCTGCACTAATGAACTAGCGTCATACATCGATGGAAATAAAAACAAGTGTGCTCTTGCATATATTTTACTAATTAGATCCCTATCAGAAATCCTTCCACAAAATACAACATCGTCCTCTATTCCTAGTTCCTTTACAAACTCTCTCAGTTTCTCATCATCTGGACCACTACCTACATACAGCATCTTATACTTGTATCCCTTTTCCGATAATCTTTTCAACGACTCTGCTATAAAGAATACATTTTTCAATGCTGTTATTCTTCCTACAAATAACAAAACTTTTTCACTTGGATCTATATTATATTTCTCATTAACAATCTTGCAAGCCTCTTTAAGATCCGCTACTGGTAAAAAATCGGTACCATTATTATATACAATAGGTTCTCTCTTGTAGCCATACTCTTTGAATACTTTCGCTAATTCTTTGTTCACTGCCCAACACTGATCACATTTATTGAATACAGACATAATATTAGACAGCATTATTTTGGTCAATAATTTATTTTTAGTCGCCTTCATGAAATCTTGCTTGAACTGACTATGCATCGTTGCAATACATGGGATATTGTGCTTTTTAGCATATTTTAATCCTGCCCTACCAATTGTGAATGGAGAATGAATATGCACAATATCCAGATTTGACTCCTTTAATGCATTCTTGAAACTTTTATCTGAATTCGGAGTCGCCAAATCATAACCATTTTTCAAAAAAGCTAACCTCTTACATCTAACAACCTTATATCCAAGCGTACTATCATCAAATTCCGTTCTACCGTGTGGAGCAAATACTGTAACATTTGCAATTTTACTCATTCTTTTCGCATAGTTATCTACAACTGTTACGACACCATCTATCATTGGATAAAAAGCATCAACGAACAGACCTATATTCAATTTCTTTTCATTTTCCATTTTCTCTTACCTACCATTTTATAGTGTATTATTATAATAGCACATCGCTTTATATTAACAAAATAAATAGGTTTATATAAATATATTTAATTAAAAAACAAGCTTAAAATAAAGCTTGTAAATTATTGTTAATACGTAATTGTAAATATAAGCAGTGCTGTTGCTACAAGGAAAAGGAATGGACTATGCATCTCACCTTTGCTTTTCTTCTTATTAAGAGCAAATATCAGAAGAAAACCAATAACCAAAAACATAATGATATACACACCACTACGATCTAGCGTCGTCTCCTTGTACACAAAGAACCTGTATATTTTAACAAAGAAATCTGCCACCGATTGAAAAACCGATTCTAACATAACCTACTCCACATTTTGATAGATTATTGATTCAAAGTCCTCCATTTTCAAACAAGCTCCGCCTATAAGCCCACCATCAATACTTGGTTTTGACAACAAGTCTTCTGCATTAGATGGCTTAAGACTGCCACCATATAGCATAATAATTTCATTCTTTTTTACGCCAAATTTAGCCACAATTAGATCTTTTGCATAAGATATAATTTCTTCTGCCTGATCACTAGTTGCGGTCATACCTGTACCTATAGCCCATATAGGCTCGTATGCAAATATAATATTCTTAACATCATCTGCCGTTAACCCTTCTGTTGCAAGCTCAATCTGAGTTCTTACTAGATCAAAATGCTTATTTGCATTTCTTTCATCCAAGGTCTCCCCAAAGCAAAGTACAGGTGTGAAGCCTGAAGATAACGCAACCTTCACCTTTTCATTAACGCTGGCATCGGTCTCATTATACATTTGTCTTCTCTCGCTATGGCCAATGATAACCAACTCACACCCGAAGTCGTGTAGCATACTAGCACTGATCTCTCCTGTATACGCACCCGATGCGTGCTCATTTATATTCTGAGCACCATATAGCACCTTACTACCCTCTAGCATTTTCTGTGCTTTGCATAAGTAAACATATGGTACACATACGCCAACAATATTATCTGTCTTTTCTGCCACTTTTACCAGTTCTGTAAAGTATGGATCAAGAGATGATTTGGTCATATTCATTTTCATATTGCCAATTAAGTATAACTTCTTCATACTCTCACCTCTTAGTATTCAGTCTTATTCTCTATTATATCTACACCTGGCAGAACTTTGCCCTCGAATAATTTCAAGCTAGCACCACCACCGGTTGAAATATGAGTAATTTTATCAGCCAATCCCATTTGTATAATAGCAGATCCACTATCTCCGCCACCAATAATAGTTGTTCCTCTTACTTTGCTTACAGCCTTTGCAACCTTGAATGTACCATTGGCAAATTCTTTCTGTTCAAAGACCCCTAGTGGACCATTCCAAATTACAGTCTTTGCCTTCTTAATCGCCTTAGAGAACATCTTGATGGTCTTGTTACCAATATCTACACCCATCATACCTTCAGGGATATTTTGCCCCTTTGTCATTACAGCATTCTTCACACCATCAATTGCTGTACTTACAACGAAGTCTTGTGGAAGAAGTAGATTAACACCCTTTTCCTTTGCCTTATCTAGCATAGCTAATGTATCCTTCAGCTTGCTATCATCTACTAGTGATGTGCCAATAGTATATCCCTGTGCCTTTAAGAAAGTATATGCCATACCACCACCAATAATTAGAGTATCACACACATCTATTAACTTATCAATTATTGGCAACTTATCAGCGACCTTTGCACCACCCAATATTCCCACAAGTGGCCTCTTTGGATTAGCCATAGTATCACATATCATTGTCAATTCTTTCTCAATCAAGAATCCCACTGCACTAGGCAATTGCTTCGCAACACCATAAGTTGATGCGTGCTTTCTATGAGCAGTACCAAATGCATCGTTCACATAGATATCAGCCATCTTTGCTAGTTTGTTGCAGAACACCTTGCCATTTTCCTCTTCTGCTGGATCAAATCTAAGATTCTCAAGCAACAAGATTTGACCTTGCTTTAACTCTTTTGCTTTCTTAGATGCATCCACACCTACTACATCTTTAGCAAAAATAACTTTCTTGTCTAACAATTCTGCCAAACGCTTTGCGACTGGCTTTAGAGAATATTTCTTTACCACCTTACCATCTGGCCTACCTAGGTGACTCATTAGAATAACACTTCCACCATTCTCAATAATATACTTAATACTAGGCAACGCCTCAACAATTCTGTTATCATCTGTGATCTTTCCATCTGCCATTGGCACATTGAAATCAACTCTCATTAATACTTTCTTGCCAAATACATCAATATCTCGCAAAGTCTTTTTTTCCATACCAAACATCCCCTTATTCTTTACAAATAATTTTAATATATTCACATTATATATTATTATTTTGTTTTCTCAAAAAGAAATTTGACCATTATTTAGTCTTTGTGGAAAAAGAGTAAAAAAAACAAGCAACATCAATTGCTTATTTTCTAGAAGCTTTGTTAATAAAGTTCTCAATCACACCCAACACTTCATCCAGATCCTCGTATTTTACAATATCTACCTTTATTGTTTTGGCATTACGATAATCTTTGAGATACCACAAGAAATGCTTTCTCATATAGTGTACGATAATATGATCGGAATAATACTGCCTAAGTATATCCACATGTCGTCTTACATAGTCCATTGTATTATCTACTACGCTAGTGCCTAATATCTGGCTAAATATAGCAGGATTACCTAGCGCTCCACGACCAATCATTACACCATCACATTTAGTTAACGCAACAGCTCTGTCATAAGATGATTTATCTACTATGTCACCACTAAGGATTACTGGTATTGATACTGCTTTTTTTACTTCTGCCACTATATCCCAATCGCATACACCTGAGTAGAATTGTTCTCTAGTCCTACCATGCACAGTAATTGCTCTTGCCCCAGCACTTTCACACATTTTCGCAAACTCTACAGCATTGACAGTATTCTCATCCCACCCTTTACGGAACTTAACAGTGACTGGTTTCGATGTGCTTGCCACAACCGCCTCTATTATCTGCCTTGCCCTATCTATATCTTTCATAAGACTACATCCAGCGCCATTATTAACAATCTTCGGTGTAGGACAACCCATATTAATATCTATTATATCGAATTTATCTAGTTCTGGCATTTTTACTACCTTGGCAAAGATCTTGGGATCATAACCAAATAATTGCACAACCTTGATCTTCTCATTGTCCGCTGTTCGAAGAAGTTCAAATGTCTTCTCATTCCTATAAGCCAAGGCATTGACACTGACCATCTCGGTCACAGCATAATCTGCACCACAATCTACACAGATACTACGAAATGCAATATCTGTCACCCCTGCCATAGGCGCTAATATTAAGTTGTTTTTCAGTACTATATTACCTATCTTCATATGTATTTAGTATACCAAAATACTAATTAATAATCAATAAATAACCTTACAATATTCTTTATATATTTACACAAACTAACAAATTTTGGAATAAATTTGTCCACAAAACGATCAAAAATGATACTTTTGAGGGCTAAAATCACTATTTTTTGGTTAAAATCTAACAAATTGTACTTTTTTTGTTTTGTTGCAAAAAACTGGTATGGTATAATTAGACATAACCTGAAAGAAGGAGAAAATGTATGAATAAGAACGATTTAGTAAAAGTAATTGCTGACAAGACTGAGCTTACTCAGAAAGAAGTAGCTATGGTTATGGAAGAATTCATCACAATTACTACAAAGGCTTTGAAGGCTGGCGAAGAAGTAGCTATTGCTGGTCTAGGCAAGTTTGCTGCTAAGACTAGAAAGCCAAGAACTAGCATCAACCCTAGAACTAAAGAGAAGATTAGTGTACCTGCTTCAAAGGCTGCAACATTCAAGTCAGCAAAAGCATTAAAAGATGCACTAAACTAAAAACCATGCAATGTTAGAAAAATGGTGAAACAAAAATACCGATTACATATCGGTATTTTTTTATGCAATTTCAACACTAATTATTTTACTACACTTTTTAATCTATTTGGAAGTACCTTTTTCAGCCATTTAGGAATGGGCAAATACTCCCACTCTTTTACCGAAAATGCACGAAGGGACAACAACAATACAATATACACCATTAGCATAACACCACCTATTATAATTAGATCTAACCATGGTGGAAATACAATAGTACATAACTTCTTTGTTGCATACCCCGCTATTGCAGATATTGCAATACTACCTACTGGCACCAAGAAGAAATTCTTAAGTCCAACCTTCAATGGAATAATATCTTTTATCTTGATAATACAACCAATACAAGAAATGCTAAGGTACGCAATATTGGCAATAAATAGACCAAATACATTTAGCGATGGAATAGCCACAAGAGCAAATGTGAGTAATGTTCTGACAACCAGACCTATACACTGACTATAAAATGGAATTTGAGGCTTATCAAAAGCATTTAATATGGCAGTAAATGTATATAAAAATGCACTATATACAATGCTTATACTAGATATAGCTAACATTCTGTATGAGAATACATACTCATCAATAACTTTTGTGCTTAATCCCCCTGCATATAACAAGTTAATAATTTCTGGCGCAAGTAGCAAAAACGCAACAAACATTGGCAAAGCAATAATCCATGTGAATTTAATAAAGAAATTAGCCTTTGTTACAACAGTTTCTTTAGAATTTAATTCTATACTACTACTAAGATTAGGTACAATAGTCGTAGATATAGCAGAGATGATAACAATTGGCAGACTTATAAGGCTAGCAACAATACCATTACTCATGCCATATAGAGTAGTGGCAACTGCCGTAGAATAACCACTATTCGTAAGTAAATTAACTACCAAAAAACTATCTGCAAAGGTAGCAAGTGGCGTAATTAATCCTGCAAGAGTTGCAGGAATTGCATATTTTATTAGCCTTATAGCTATTACCTTTGTACTGGCACAATCCATATTACTGCAATAGTATATCTTAGTGTTATATTTTTCTGCCCTATTCAGTCTTGATTTATCAATATTTCTATGTTTACCATATTCTTTTACTCTAGATTTGGCAAGTAATATATTAGCCCTTCCCTCCATATCTCTCTGCTGAAAGAACATATAGAATTGTTTTCTCTTATACACAAGATATACAATGACAAGATATACCATACCAGTAAATTCAGATATGGTTACACCCAAGATCGCACCCAGCACCGCATACTGCATACCATAATCATACATCTTGTATGCAAGAAGTAGTCCGAACATTAACCTAAATAATTGTTGAACAATAAGAGATATACTACTAGGCAACATATTCTCTACGCCCTGAAAATAGCCCTTTATCACAGATGTAAGAGATGCAAATAATATCGCTGGCGCTATTGCAATATAACTGATATAGGCATTGCTATTTCCTTGTAAAAAACTAAATGGCTCTGCTATGAGTGCGGTAATACCAATTAATATTATAGAGGTCGCTACCGCAATTATTATTGCTACTTTTAATACCTTTATTTCATTCCTTCTATGATACTTACTACGCTCACTAGCAACCATCCTTGTTACTGCAACACTTAATCCACTACTGGCCAAGATTAGCGCAAGAGAATAGAATGGAAATACCAGATAATACACTCCCATACCATTGGCACCTAAGATATGTGTAAGCGGTACTTTGTAGAATGCACCTAAGATTTTTGCTAAGAACCCACCTACAGCAAGTATTGTTGCACCTATAAAAAACGATCTTTTCTTCATACGCATTCCATTACACACAGCTTTGCAATCATCTGCAATAGTTGTGTTTCGTAGTCCATTAGATTTTCTCCCCATACAATAATGCCACCTATGACTATGTCATTCTTAGATATAGGAGTTATTATAACATATCCATCCGATAATGAAATAAATTCGTTAATATGTATACTTTTAGCCGTTTTATTAATATTAGCAATATACTGATTTGAAGTATTTAATTTGTCTATAACCCACTTATCAATGTTAGTTAAATTACTTGTTCCATAACTAGCTATAACCTTATTACATTCCACAAATACAACACTTTTGTTCAATAATACCTGAAGACGATCGCCGATATAGTTTGCAATATGTGCAATACTATTTCTATTAGAAATACTACTTAATACCACCTCACCTATCTCATTAATTCCAATCTCTAGGCTACTGCCCTCTTCTAATTTCAAATATCTTCTAATCTCTTTAGGGATTACAATCCTTCCCACATCATCCAGTTTCCTAGTCACTCCACTGCGTTGCATAATTATCCTCCTTACACATTTAACTTCTGCATAAACCAAATTATTATGTAAGATAATTGGAAAATTATGGCAACAAAAAAAATCGAGGCATGCATTACCTCGATCATGTTTCATATCTTATATTCTATGTAAGTATGTTGTTGCAAAACCAACAACACGTTGCGAATTGCAACTACGCCAAGGCGTGTTACATAGAATGGAATGGGCGTCAGTTTTTGTCAAATGCCAATCAGTGTCGCTTGCAAAAACTTCCTTCATTTGAAAATATATATTTTATCTATATCTCGTCAATACTGTACAAAAAAATCGAGGCATGCATTACCTCGATCATGTTTCATATCTTATAAAATATAAAACGTGGTAGTTCTACCAGCATTGCAAGAGTCTTCGAATCACTCATGCAATATGCTCGCACCACTATGCATATAGGTGCCAGCTCGTGACCTAGTTTTTGTTATTTAGCTGGGTTTCTCGCCCCTTCTACTTCAATTATCATATATTAATTGTCACACTTATATTATATGATTGATTTTCATTTTAGTCAATACTTTTCTTACATTTTGCATCAAAAAAATAATATTGTAAAACAAAAAAATCACTATTGTTATTGTTACAATAGTGATTTTATAATCATTTTCTACTATTACATTTCTGGAGTTTCTTTGTCATTGGTTAATTCACATCCATTTACTGATGCAATAGATGATACTATATCAACCAAACTTTTAGCTTCCACTCCAGTTACTTTACCTATAACTTTTGCAGGACCAGAGATAATACCCACTCTTTCATTCTCATTTACGTTTTGCTTTATTGACTTAACATATGCGTTTGCATTAAACTCAAGATTATTTAGCATTATTTCATAAACTTCTGGAGTTATTTTTCCATAATTAGTAGACAAAAAAACACTCAACTCATTGCCACCCAATGCTGAATAATCCTTATATTTAATACCTAATACACTACAAATCTCATAAGAATCATTAATTGATTTTAGTTGAATATAGTCTTTTTTTACTTTTTCTACACAAAACTCAGCTAATTCTTTATCTGATTTAGATACGTCCTTTCCTCTCCTAAGAGTTTCAATGTGACGGTACAAAGCATCTTCTGGAGTTGTCTCTTTTTCTATCGTTGCTAATTGTTTCATCTGATCTGCTGCGTTAAAATCACCTTCATAATTTGTAATAACTAATCTTTTTCTTTCTTGTCGCTCATCATCAATGTACTTCTTATACTCATCATTTGATAAGTTAAGCATTTCATTACGTTCTGCCATATTATTCACCATTCCCTATATTTTATTTTTCTTATTATACACTATTATTCAACATGTTGCAACAATTTAGTTTTAACTACTAGCTAATACACACAAAAAAATTGCTATAATTGTATCTATAGCAATTTTCTTTAAGCAAATATAATTATCTCTTTCTGAATTGAGGAGCCTTACGAGCCTTCTTCAAACCATACTTCTTTCTTTCCTTCTCTCTTGCATCACGAGTAAGGAATCCAGCCTTCTTGATCTCTGTCTTCAAGTTCTCATCAGCCTTAACTAGTGCTCTAGCAACACCGTGTCTAATAGCACCTGCTTGACCAGTAAGTCCACCACCGTGAACATTTACTTCTACATCATACTTAAGTAGTGTATCAGTTAATGTCAATGGTTGAACAGCGATCTGTTGTAGTGTACCTAGTCCGAAATACTCATCTAGTATTACACCATTAATCTTCATTGTGCCTTTACCATTAGGGAAAAGTCTAACTCTAGCAATAGATTGCTTTCTTCTACCAGTAGCTGTAAATACAACTTTCTTCATTGCTGGAATTTTCTTAGTAGTCTTCTTCTCTTCTGCCATTATTTAACTCCTCCTTTGATAGTATAATTCACAGGCTTCTGAGCCTCATGAGGATGTTCAGCACCCTTGTATACCTTTAACTTTCTGAACATATCTCTACCTAGAGTATTCTTTGGTAGCATGCCCTTAACTGCCTTCTCTAATACAAAATCACTTCTGTTCTCCATCAATGTCTTGTATTGAGTAGCCTTTAGACCACCTGGGAAACCAGAGTGTCTGTAGTACATCTTCTTGTTCATTTTGTCACCAGTAAGAATCATCTTATCTGTATTGATTACGATAACGTAATCTCCGCAATCACAGTGTGGAGTAAAGATAGCCTTGTGCTTGCCACGTAGTAAGTGTGCAACTTGGCTAGCAACTCTACCTAGAGGCATATCTGCAGCATCTACAACTAACCATGCTCTAGTAACTGTGTTGTTATTTGCCATAACTGTCTTCATAGTATGTTCTCCTTAAATTATTTCATAATAAACTTATCTTAAATATTGTCATTTTGCATCATTCTCGACAAAGTCTCTTATAGGGGCTAACATACAAAAAACTCTTCGAAAATATTCAAAGCGATATTATTTTACATTAGATATATCACTTTGTCAAGGATTTTTTATAAAAATAAAGTAAACTTTTCTTATTTATATAATTGTATTATATATACTCATCCTCTGTCATCTCAGTTGCTCTCTCTATATGTGCATTAGCAAGCGTTATGGATCGCACCACATTTGCTCCAGCATCATATAGCATTCTAGCACACTCATCAATGGTTGATCCAGTTGTGTATATATCATCCACCAGCAACACATTTGCACCCATTACCGCAGACACATCTAATACCTCGAATGCACCTTTTACATTATCCAGTCTCTTATCTTTTGGCAAACTCATTTGCTGTGGTGTGTCCTTTATTCTTGCCAAGACCTTATCATTGATCTTGTCCGCATCAATATCAAATTGATGTAGCATCATAGTTGCTTGGTTAAAACCTCTATCCCTCTCCCTATTAGCATTAAGAGGTACAGGAATTATAATATCTGCATCTATTTGATCCCTTACTGCTAGATACTTGTCATACAGAATACTGCCTAACGGTCTACACAGATACTCCTTTCCTCCATACTTATAATCATGTATCAATTTTTTCATGACACCATCATATACAACAGCACTATAATTTCTATCCACAACCCTACTATTTGCCATACAATCGGTACATATATGAGTATCAGCAAATATCCTAGCTCCGCACACTTGACAAGATTTGTCATCTATAAATGCTATATCTTTCTTACACTTATCACATAGGACATACTTATCATCATGATCCATCTCAGCATTACATGCTATACAAGTATAATTCTCTGGAAAAATATCCGATATTATCTTGTTAACAAAATTCTTAATTACGCCCACCGTCATTCCTCATCATCTGTTTTATTCATCATTCCATTAATAATAGACTCCATATTATCCAGAAATGATCTTAGCATTGTATATCTTACCTGTGTATGATTGTTATGCACCATACGCCCAATACATTGCTTAGTTCCTACCAAGACTACCATTTTCTTCGCCCTGGTTACCGCTGTATATAGCAAGTTCTTAGTCAGTAGCATTGGCGGACCAGATAACACTGGAATCACCACAGCATCGAATTCGCTACCTTGGCTCTTATGTATAGTTATAGCATAAGACAGTACTAATTCGCTTAACTCTGCCTTAGTATATACACTGCGTCTACCATCTTCGAAATCCACAGTCACTTGATGTGTATTAATGTCTATATCATATATCTCACCTATATCGCCATTGAATACACCCGAGCCAATCTCACCTGTTGATTTTTTCCAAGACCTCTCATAGTTATTTGAAATTTGCATTATCCTATCACCCGATCGGAATATGCATTTGTCTAGTTGTATCTCTACCTTGTCTAGTGATGATGGATTTAACTTCTCTTGTAACTTCTCGTTGATATTGTCTATTCCTATAACGCCCGCCTTCATTGGCGCTAGTACCTGTATCCTTGAAGTATCTATATTCAAATACGCAGGTATTCTAGTAGTACACATAGAGACAATAGTAGATAGCACTTTATCTCCATCATCTTGCTCACTGAAGAAGAAATCTTTGCTCTGATTATTGATTATTGGCATCTTGCCATTATTGATAGCATGAGCATTGGTAATAATCAGGCTATCGCCACTCTGCCTATATATCTGAGTAAGGCATGCTGTAGCAAATTGATTACTAGCAAGAATATCTGCTAGTACATTACCACAGCCGACACTGGCAAGTTGGTCCTTGTCTCCAACTAATATCAATTGTGTACCTTGCCTCAATGCCCTTGTCAGATAATACATCAATTGCACATCCACCATACTTACCTCATCTATGATTATTACATCGTATGGAAGTTTGTTCATATTATTGTAGAAAAACATATTAACATTGGTATAATCCAGTTCTAACAACCTATGTATAGTCATAGCCTCTGTTCCTGTACTCTCAGATAGCCTCTTGGATGCCCTACCTGTAGGTGCACATAATTGCACCCTCTTTCTAAGGCTCTTATATATCTGCAATATACATTTCACTATAGTTGTCTTTCCAGTACCTGGTCCACCAGTAATGACAGATACGCCGTTATTTACCGCTACCCTTACCGCTTCTTTCTGGTTATCATGCATCTTGATATTATTAAGCAGTTCGTACATCTTGATCTCATCCTCTATGTCAAGACCGGCTTTATCTACACAAGAATCAAGTAGTTGCAGAGTACAAGCAATACTCTTCTCCATGTTATAGAACTTACTTAAGGCAACACATTGCACATCTTGCTCTTGGAAGAACTTAGTCACACCATCAAGCGTTAACTTCTGCACAATATTAGCCACCACATCTTGACTAATATCTTGTTTTAATAATGCAACCAAGTCACTTACTAGATTTTCTAGATGTATGTATGTGTGACCACCTCTATCAGAATTATCTTTCAAAATATGCAGTATGCCTGCACGCAATCTAAATTCGCTATCCTTTTCAATACCCATACTCTGAGCAATCTTATCCGCTGTATAGAACCCTATGCCTTCTATATCTTCGACCAACCTATATGGATTCTCTGTTATTAAATCCCTTGTCCTCTCGCCATATCTACCGAATATCTTAATTGCCAGATTGGTACTAAATCCCCTCTCCTGCAAGAATATTACTGTATGTTGCATTTTCTTTACAGCACTGAATTGTTCTGCTATCTCCAGCGCTTTATTTTTGCTAATTCCACGCACCTCTGCTAGTCTCTCTGGCGTAAACTCCATAACCTCTAATGTGTCTTTACCAAATTTCTCTACAATGCTACTAGCAGTCACAGGTCCTACACCACGAATTAATCCACTACTAAGATATTTCACAATACCCTCTAGGGTGCTAGGTGGAGTTATTTTTACATTCTTTACACTGAATTGCTCACCAAATCTAGCATGCTTGGTAAATACACCTTCCACCTCTACACACTCGCCCTCTGTAATATTAGGAAATTTACCTACCGCTGTGACCGCATCGCCATCAGCGTCTAATACGCACACTGTGTAATTATTCTCCGCATTTCTATATATTATCTCTTGCACTATTCCATTTAATTTCATTATATGTACTTATCCTCTTTGCTAATTTATTGTAGCAGATTGCACACATTTTCGCAAGTTAAATAGCAATCATTATCAAACATTTGTGCGAATAAGTTTTATTAAATTTATAATGATCTAGAATATAATTTGCATTAACTAAAAAAATAATCTAGAATAACACTAGATAGTAGAGGTATATTATGATTATATTAATATTTGGCAAAAGCGGATCAGGCAAAACTTATTTAGCAAAATATTTAGAAAAAAACTTGACTAATAGTATTCACATAGATATAGATAAATTAAACAACGATCTATACAAATCTCCAAGAGTACAAAACAAAGCAGTAGAAATATTTGGTAAAGATATAGTTGTAAACAAAAC
Source organism: Clostridiales bacterium (assembly GCA_015055515.1). GTDB lineage: Bacteria > Bacillota > Clostridia > Christensenellales > UBA1242 > UBA11490. The sequence continues at coordinate 42,133 of SVIC01000008.1, forward strand.
AATAGATAAACAAGCACTGTATAATATAATTAATACTGATGAGAAAATCTATAAAACATGGGTAGATTATATGATAACTGAGTGCCAGCAATTCTTAGATCTTTATATGAAATCAACATCCTTTAATTACTATATAATAGATCACATTAATGTGCATTTATTTAACTTTTTAGACAACAATATTGTCAAAATATTATGTGAAGAAAATGATGATAACATTAGGTATGCAAGACTGGCAAAAAGAGACAAAATAAGCAAGGAAACGATATTATTCAGAGACAAGCATTATATAGAGTCTGATGGAGACATAACATATAGCGGAACCAGTACAGATGATATATTAAATGAAATAAAAAAACAAAGGATATTAATCAACACAAAAAGTTGAACTATTTTGATATAAAAGATGATTTATATTATAATACTTGCAGGAGGAATTTTATGAGTAAAACTATTGAAATGTTAAAAAGTTATGTTCCATATAATAAACAAGAACAAGAAGATATTGCTTTGATAATAAAAGCAGAAGAAATTTTCGGAGATATTCTTACAAGAGATAATAAGTTTTGCCACTTAACATCTTCTGCATTTGTAATAAACAAAAATCATACAAAAGTTCTTTGCATTTATCACAATATCTATAAATCTTGGAGCTGGGTTGGCGGACATGCTGATGGCGATGATAATATGCTTTATGTCGCACAAAAAGAAACCAAAGAAGAAACTTCACTAGAAAGATTCAATATTGTAATAAATACACCAATATCAGTCGAAATTTTGCCTGTTAAAAGTCACATGAGAAAAGGTAAATATGTGCCAGCACACCAACATCTTAATATTACCTATCTCTTAGAAGCAGATGAGAACGACGCAATACATATTTTAGAAGATGAAAATAGCAATATTGGTTGGCTAACATTTGATGAATTAATCAACAAAAGTGATGAGCCATATATGATACCCGTCTATAAGAAAATAGTGGAGAAAATTAAACAATTATATTAGATATAAAAAAATCACGGATACCCTTCCGTGATTTTTTTATTAAAAATACATCTTCCTCACTGCCCACTCTCTCATCTTTCTAGGCATCAAGTTAAGCAAGAAATTAAATAGTTTATATTTTGGTCCTATTACATTTCTCAGTTTTATTCTACGCCTTGTCGCTATCTTATATAACTTATCTCCTGCGTACTCGCTTGTCATGCCAGACTGTTCATCACGCTCCATGTGTCCCACTGCCCTTTCGCAAAGTTCGGCATATGGATTATTAGGATCAATTACCCTTTTCTCTCTAGCAGATGTAAAACCTGTCTTTACATCACCAGGATGCACACATATAGCCTGAACACCGAACATTTTTATTTCCGACCTCAACCCATCTACAAAGCCATCCAACGCAGTCTTGCTGGCAGTATAGAATGACTGAAAAGGCAATGCCACTAGGCTACCCATAGAACTAACACATACTATTCTACACCACCTCTTTCTCTCAT
>SVIC01000002.1 GCA_015055515.1 Clostridiales bacterium
ATGCCATATTATCTATATAGACAGAAGAATATGTTAGGTAATCTAGAGAATATTGGATTTTTTAAGAATAAAAAAATGTGTGAATTTAATATCAACAGCATGGAAGAGACGCTGTCTGTCATTGCTTGTGGTGCAAACGCAATAAGCAAATGTATTGATTACAAAGCAAATAAGATTATGAGACATGCAAATGTAAAGAATATTGAAGAATATATAAGTAGATTGTCTGAAATGATGACAAAGAAATTTAATTTATTTGATATTTGTTATAAAAAAGACAACAATTTTGGTACAAAGCCTTTACAATAAATAATATTTATGTTATATTATAGCGTGACCTTTTGCTAAGGGTTTGGATTTCCTTTCAACCAACCACTTGGTTTAAGGCGAATAGATTAATAGGGAGGAATTAATAATGATTAACAAAGAGAAAAAGCAAAGCATTATTAAAGAATATGCTAGACAAGAAGGCGATACTGGTTCTTGCGAAGTTCAAATCGCAGTACTTTCTGCTAGAATCGCAGAATTGACTGAGCATTTGAAGGTTAATAGAAATGATGAACATTCTCGTCGTGGCTTAATTAGACTTGTAAGCAGAAGAAAGAAGTTAATTAAGTACATGGAAAGAGTTAACCTAGAAGGTGCTAGAGAATTAAAAGCTAAATTAGGAATTAGATAAATCAAAATTTTTTAGACGGTTGAATTAATTATGTACTTTCAGTATATAATAATTAACCGTCTTCATTTTTAATTAAAAGGAGAAACAATGGACAATTTTAAGACATTTGAAACAGAGATTGGTGGCAAAAAAGTTAGTGTAGAGATTGGTAAATATGCGTTTCAAGCTAATGGTCATTGCATAGTAAAATGCGGTGATACAATGGTAATGTGTAATGTGTGTATGTCAAAATCACCTAGACCTGGTCAAGATTTCTTCCCACTAAGTGTAGATTTTGACGAGAAATTATATGCAGTAGGGAAAATTCCAGGTGGATTTAAGAAGCGTGAGGGTAGACCTACCGATCAGGCAATACTTACTAGTAGGTTGATTGATAGACCTCTTAGACCGTTATTTCCAAAGGGGTTCTTTAACGATGTTACGGTTATAGCAACACCACTAAGCATTGATTATAACATTGCACCTGAGCCACTAGCTATGTTTGCTAGTTCGATTGCATTAACTATCAGTGACATTCCATTTGCAGGACCTACTGGTAGTGTAGAAGTGGGCTTGGTTGATGGTGAATATATCATCAATCCTAATACAGAGCAAAAAGAGAAGAGTTTGATCGACTTGAAGGTTGCTGGTACCAAAGATGCTATTCTTATGGTAGAAGCTGGTGCAAAGGAAGTAACTGAGGAAGTAATGCTAAAAGGCATTATGTATGCACATGAAGAGATCAAGAAGCAGGTTGCATTCCAGGAAAAGATTGCAGAGGAGCTAGGTGTTAAAAAGGCTGAAAATATTGACTATTATGTGATCGATGCTCAACTTGAGGCAGACGTAAAAGAGTATGGTCATCCAATTATGGAAAAAGTTATGGAGAACTTCGATCGTCATGTAAGAGATGCTGCAGAGGAAGAGGCAAATGCAGAGATTTTGGAGCATTTTGCAGAGATCTATCCTGATAGTGAGCGTCAGATCTTGGATGTATTATACAAAGTTAAGAAAGAGATAATGAGGACAAAGATCCTTACTACTGGTGTAAGGCCAGATGGAAGAAAACTAGAAGAAATTAGACCAATTTGGTGCGAAGTTGGGTTGTTGCCTAGAGTACATGGTTCTGCTGTATTTACTAGAGGTGAGACACAAGCATTATCTACTTGTACATTAGGTAGTCTTAGAGATACTCAGATTCTAGATGGTATTGATGAGGAAGATGAGAAGAGATATATGCATCATTACAACTTCCCAGGTTATTCAACAGGAGAGGCTAAATCATTAAAATCTGCTGGTAGACGTGAGATTGGTCACGGGGCATTAGCAGAAAGAGCTTTGCTTCCTGTGCTACCTAGCGAAGAGGATTTCCCATATGCGATAAGAACTGTTAGTGATATTCTTAGCAGTAATGGTTCTACTAGCCAAGCAAGTGTGTGTGGTAGCACATTAGCTCTTATGGATGCTGGTGTTCCTATTAAGGCTCCTGTTGCGGGCGTTGCTATGGGACTTATTAAGGACACAGATTCGGACAAAGTAGCAATACTTACAGATATTCAAGGTCTAGAAGACTTCTTAGGAGACATGGACTTCAAGGTTGCAGGTACCAAAGATGGTATTACTGCGATCCAGATGGATATTAAGATTAAGGGTATTGATGAAAAGATATTAAAAGAAGCATTGGAGCGTGCAAGACAGGGAAGACTATTTATACTAGACAAAATGACTTCTGTTATTGCTGAGCCAAGAGCAGAGCTTAGCCCATATGCTCCTAAAATCATATCATTTAGCATTAATCCAGATAAGATTAAGGATGTTATAGGATCTGGTGGCAAGATGATTAATAAGATTATTGAGGAGACTGGTGTAAAGATTGATATAGAAGATGATGGTATGGTATCAATTGCTGGTATTGATCCAGAAATGAGTCAGAGAGCAAAAGAAATTATCTTGTCAATCACTGAGGACATAGAAGTAGGCAAGACATATACAGGAACAGTTGAGAGAATTATGCAATTCGGTGCTTTTGTTAACTTAGGCTATGGCAAAGAGGGTATGATCCACATTTCAAAGCTTTCTTCTAAGAGAGTTGAAAAGGTGGAAGATGTAGTAAAAGTAGGAGATAAGGTAGAAGTCTCTGTATTGAAGAATGAAAAGGGCAAGATAGACCTAAAATTAATTGGTGTATTTGCATAGAAAAAACTGCTAATTATTAGCAGTTTTTTTGTAGTTTATTATCGGGAAATATAAAAAAGACACAATGGTGTCTGTTAATTTTTATAAAAAAACCGTGCGATTGGCTTCGAAATCGTAACACATAGAAATTATATATTATAGACTCATCTAAAGCTACCTTATGGCACATAACCAAATCCACTTAATGATGCTTCCTTCCGGACCTGACATGGTTCGTGGCAGGCTATTGCATAAGACCTTAAAATCAACACCTATAGTATATAATATTCTACATGCACTAGACACCCCTCAGCCAACCATTCAGTCCTGCGTATAGTTGGTTTCAGGTAACAGGGCACAACTAACTCCCCACCTAGCACGGTATAAATATATTAACATAAAAATATAATAATAGCAAGTATATTTGTATTCACTAGTTAAATAACTTGTAAAATATTGTTACATTTGATATACTAATTTATATTAATTAATATTGGAGTATAAATGGAAAAAGAGAGTAGAGCAAGAAGATTTATTAATTGTTATAATATTATAGATCAAGCACTGCGTGTGCAAGGTGATATGTCTAAGTCTATTAGTTATACCGAGGCTGTAAGAAAGTCTGCTAGAACTAATGGTATTGTAAAAAAATATGAGGATGTGCTGGTAGATTATGGTAGGCTAAGAAATGCAATAGTTCATTCTGCAGACACTACCAAATTAATAGCAGAGCCAAATGAAGAGGTTGTGGAAGAATTTGAGAAGATATGTTCTTTAATTTGTTCACCTCCTCTGGCAGTAGATACTATTTGCAATAAAAAGTTTGCTAGTTTGGAACATAATGTAAAGTTGCATGATGTTATGCAATTTATGTATCAAAGTGGTTATAGTAGTATTCCTATTTACAAGGATAGCATGCTAATTGGTGTTGCTAATGCTACTAAGATAACTAGGCTTTTGGGCAAGAAGTTGTATCAGAAGGAAGATATTAATAAGTATATTACAAGTACAACAATTGAAGAAGCTTTAAAAGATTTGTTTGAGAATAATTACTATACAATAGCCAACGAGAAAACAACATTGGATAAAATCCTTAATTTGTTCTCGGAAAATAGAAAATTATTGTTAATAATTATTACAAAAAATGGCAGTCTGCTTGAACAACCAATAGGCATTGTTACAGCAGGTGATATAATGGAAATAAATAAAATACTGGATAATTTTGGTGCATAAAAATAAATAATATAAAAATTATCAAAAATTCAAAAAACTTGTTGCATTTAGTGTAATAATTTGATATAATAAATCGCGTTGAATTACAAATGACCTATGGGGGTGGATATTAATATGGCAAAAGAATGTTGTATATGCGGTAAGTCAAAGGTGGCAGGAAATCAAGTAAGCCACTCACATATTGCCACTAAGAGAAGTTGGGAAGCAAATCTTCAGAAGAAGAATGTTGATATTGATGGCAAGTTGACTAAGAAGTATATTTGCACAAGATGTCTAAAGACTTTGAAGAAAAGCGAAAATAATTAATTGTTAAGAGTTGTCCATGGACAACTCTTTTTGTTTTCTACAATATCTTGTTATTATTTATATTCATTTGCTTAAAAACGGAAAAATATGTATAATATATGAATAGTTATAATATAAATGTATGCAAATGAATTAAATATTAATTGTTAAGATAATTTTGTTTATAATCATATTTCTTTATTAATTGTAAGAAAGCAATATCATAGGAGGGGAAATGCTAGATTTTATAGAAATGGGCTTGGGTGTAAAAGAGGTAATTGTGCTAACAATAAGTATGACCCTTGTTTTATTAATTTCATTTAGTCTTCATGAATATGCACATGCCTTGATTGCTTATAAAAATGGTGATATGACCGCAAAGTCATTGGGAAGGCTAACTGTTAATCCGTTAGCTCATATTGATCCTATTGGTTTTGTTTGTTGTATGTTGTTTAACTTTGGATGGGCAAAGCCTGTACCTATTAACCCATTACATTTTAGAAATTATAAAAAAGGTATTGTAGCAACATCAATAGCAGGTGTAATTACTAATTTAATCTTAGCGTTCATTGGATGTGGATTGTATTTTGCATATGTTTTATTTCTACAGCCATTAATTGTAAACCAGTATTTGTCAATACTATTAGGCTCTTTTTTATATTTTTTGTTTAATATTAACATTTGCCTAATGGTATTTAACTTATTACCTATTCCTCCACTGGATGGCTTTAATGTAATAAATGCTGTGACAAAATACGGTAATAAATTCGTTCAATTTATGGAAAGATATGGAACAATTATATTGCTAATGATCTTAATATTTGGATCAAATATACTGGGTTGGCTGATATCTTATGTTGCTTTGCCGATTGAGTTGTTGTGGTCTTGGATCTTTGGTTTGTTTTTGTAGGGTGAGGTATGGAAGAGAAAATAGAAAATGTTATATTGGTAAATGATGAACAAACGGGTGATAGTGCACTTCAATTCCAATTTGCTGGACAGGTTGGGCCTATTGGACTACTTGTATATCTAGTAAAGAAGAACAAGCTTGAAATAGAAGAGGTGAGGTTGGCAGATATTACCGATCAATATCTGAAGATGATAGAGGGTATTGAAAAGCTAGATTTAGAGGTTGCTAGTGAATTTATAGTTGTTGCTACAGAGTTAATAGAAATCAAAAGTAAAACATTGTTGCCATCAACAAAAGATATAGAAGATGACGAAGAAGATCCGGAATATCTGATCAAACTACGAATGAAAGAATATGAAATGATGCAGGAAATGAGTGGCAAGTTACGAGAAATTGAAAATACAGAAGTCTTCTATAAATCCCCCGAGCCAGAAGCAGGCAAGTATAGAGTAAAGATTAAGGATATGCAACTTGATGCACTGCTTGATGCTTTTACAAGGTTCATGCTTAAAAATGTGAAAAAAGAAGCAGAGGCTACTGAAACTAAACAAGTAGTAAAAGAAAGATTTACTGTAGAGCAAAAGATAGCTAATATAAAAGATGCATTATTAATTAATAAAACAATAAAATTTAGTCAACTAATGTCTCAAAGCACATCAAAAAATGAGATAGTAACAACATTTATGGCTCTACTAGAATTGTTAAAATTACAGAATATTAAAGTCAAGCAGAGTGATTTGTTTGAGGATATTGATATTATAAGGAATGAAGAAGATAATGGATAATTTGAAAGAAATTATAGAAGGAATATTGTTTGTATCCGGTGATGGAGTTGCGTTCTCTGACATCGCAGAGAAATTAAATGTAGAGATAGAAGAAGTTGCATCTGCAGTGGATGAGTTGAAAAAAGATCGGGAAGAAACGCAATCGGGTATCCAAGTAGTAGTATTTAATAATAAGGCACAGTTATCATCAAATAAGGCGTATGTAAATGAAATTGCAGAGGTATTAAATCCTATAAGAGAAAGAGCGCTAACAAAGACAGTATTGGAAGTCTTGTCAATAATTGCTTATAAACAGCCAATTACACGTATGGAGATAGAGGCAATAAGGGAATCGAAGAACTGTGATTATGCAGTGAACGCTCTTCTAGAAAACGACCTTATATGCGTTGTTGGAAGAAAGGATACAGTAGGAAAACCATTAGAATTTGGAACGACAGATAATTTCTTAAAGAAGTTTGGATTAACAAGTATTGGGGATTTGCCTGAGTATGAAGAACTACTGGAAAGAATACAAATCATTAAGGAGTCTTATAAGAAAGAAGATAGTAGTCTATTTAATTTTAATAACATGCCAGAGGATATAGCAAATCAAGACAAGATTGACGAAGAGGCAGAGATAGATGAGGAAGATATACTTAATAATTTAACAACGTTAGACAGCGAAGAAGAAATATATGATTTCGATGATGATGCTACTTTTGTATAAGAAATTATAATTATATAAATATATGCATAAAATAAAATGGCTATTGTAGCCATTTTTTTAATAAATATATCATTCAAATATAAAATTTATATTAAAAGTGTTGCAAAAAGTAGAACTATTAAGTATAATCTATATGTAGTTGTGAGATGGTTTTTTGTATTTGTTGATTTATCAACAAAACCGTATTTCAATTATTAATAATGATAATTCTTAGGGGGTTATATGGCAGTAAAGACATCGAATGCGTATGGAAAAATAACAATAGATGATAATGCTATTGCTTGCGTTACAGGGCATATTGCTAGAGAGTGCTATGGTGTTATCGATTTGGCCAGCCAAGGTTTCAAGGGGTCTTTCAAATCTGTTAAGAAGAAATCATTATCTAATGGTGTAAAGATCAAGACTATTGGTAATAGAATATATATCGATCTTGATGTTATATTGAAGTTTGGTGTATCTATCTCAACCGTTACAGATAATCTAAAGAGTTCAATTAAGTATGGTGTAGAGAGTTTTACAGGAATGATAATTGACTCTGTGAATATAAATGTTGTTGGTGTTAGGGTATAACCTTTTTAGCCAATATCGATTGAAATCCAAGGAGCAATTAAATGCAAAAGAGTATAAATAGTGTAATGTTTAGGAAAATGCTGAATGCCAGCGCAAAGATCCTAGATGAGAATAAAAAATTAGTAGATTCATTGAACGTATTCCCAGTTCCAGATGGAGATACAGGAACTAACATGAATCTTACATATAATAGTGCAATTAAAGAAGTAAATAATTGTTTAGACAATTCATTTGCAGCAATAAGTGAAAGTTTGTCAAAAGGCGCATTAAGAGGCGCAAGAGGTAACTCTGGTGTTATATTGTCACAGATATTAAAAGGTATGAGTTCTGTATTAGCAAAGGCAGAAGAATCAGTTACAACTAAGGTTTTTGCGAAGGCTTTGGTAGAAGGTAGTAATGTTGCATATAAAGCTGTTACAAAGCCTAAAGAAGGTACTATTCTAACAGTTATACGAACAATGGCGGAATCTGCTACTAAGACAGCTAAAAAAGTAAGTGACTTCGAAGAATTCTTCTCAATTGTTCTGCAAGATGCAGAATTCATATTACAGCAGACCCCAGAAATGCTTCCTGTATTAAAGAAAGCTGGTGTGGTTGATGCTGGTGGTCGTGGATTGATTGTAATATTTACAGGAATGCAGAGAATTCTAAGTGGCGATGAAGAACTTGATCTTACAATAGAAGAGATGATAAATAATGTCGCAGAAGCATCAAATTCTAATGAAGTATATGTTAATTTGGAGAATTTGGCAGAGATAGAGTTTGCTTATTGTACTGAATTTATGGTGTCTCATATGAAGAAGAAGACTACCGAGAGTGATATAGACAAGCTTCGTGAGAACTTAATGAACATTGGTGACAGTGTTGTATGTGTAGGTGATTTGCAACTTGTTAAAGTACACGTTCATACCAATGAGCCTAATTTAGCACTAGGATATGCTCTAGACTTAGGTGAGATAATTAATATCAAGATTGAGAACATGGTAGAGCAAAATAGAGAGTTAAAGAGAATGCGTAATCAGCAACAAGAGAACTTAAAAGAATTTGGAATTGTTGCTGTGGCTCCTGGCGAAGGCATTGCTAATGTATTTAGTGATTTGTTAGTTGATAACATTATAGAAGGTGGTCAAACAATGAATCCAAGTGCTGATGATATAGCCAAGGCTGTAGACAAAGTACCTGCAAGAAATGTATTCGTTTTACCAAATAATAAGAATATAATTCTTGCTGCAGAGCAGGCTAAGAATTTAACTAATAAATTCATATATGTTATTCCAACTACTTCTGTTCCAGAAGGTATATCTGCAGTATTGGGATTTAACTTAGAGGGAACGTTAGAGGAAAATATGGAAGCTATGATGAGTGGAAAAGACTCTGTTCAGTCGGCTTCTGTAACATATGCGGTTAGAACAACACATGTGGATGGGTTTGACCTAAATCAAGGCGATATTATTGGTTTAGACAACAAGTCTATTATTGCAAAGGGTTCTCTTGTAAAAGATACTACATTGCAATTATTGGATAAAATGGTTACTCCTGATAGTGTTAATATTACTTTGTTCTATGGCAAAGACATTAACGAAGAAGAAGCACAGACCTTGGTATCTGAGGTTGAGGCAAAATACGATCAATGTGATGTAACTTTGCTACCAGGTGGACAACCAGTATATTATTATATTATTTCTATTGAATAAAATCAAAATTAGTATTAATATTGACAAAAAGTAACAAATATCAATATATGATGTTTGTTACTTTTTTTGTATAATCTATAAAAGTATAGGAGGTAAAGACATGCAGATATCTAGCAGTGCAATAGACAACACACTATATATTAAAATGTATGGAGAGCTGGATGAATATACAGCTGGGTACACAAGAGATAAGTTAGATGAATTATTTACAGTCAACAAATATTGTAAAATTGTTATTGATATGTCTAATTTAACATTTATGGACAGTACTGGAATAGGTGTATTAATAGGCAGATATAAGAGGGTAAAGGAATATAATAAACAGATTTATATTCAAAATCCAAATAATCAAATTGAAAAAATATTTAAGATGAGTGGCATATACGAAATAATGCCAAAGATAAGTTAGGAGTATTGATTATGTATAATAATGAAATGTTATTAAAATTCAAAGCAACTAGTGAAAATGAATCTTTTGCTAGAATATGCATATCGGCATTTGTTGCCTCAGCAAATCCTACAATGGATGAGATTGGTGATATTAAGACGGCGGTGAGCGAAGCGGTAACTAATTGTGTTGTTCATGCTTATGATAATGAAGTAGGCGATATAGAGATGTATGCGTGTATAAATGGAGATAATATCTATATATCAATCACAGATAAAGGAATAGGTATTGAAGATATTAACAAAGCAAAAGAACCATTCTATACATCGAAGCCATCTAAGGAACGTAGTGGAATGGGGTTCACTGTAATGGAAAGCTTTATGGATGAAGTAAAGATATCATCGCAAAAAGGTAAAGGTACTAAAGTAGAAATGTATAAATCATTAGGTAAAGATCAAAATATTGCTTGTGGGGTATAATATGTATGATTACAAGGATATTTTGGATTTAGTAAAACTTGCACAAAATGGTGATAATGACGCAAAAGAAAATCTATTATTACAAAATTCACCATTGATTAAAAGTGTTATCAAGAGATATATTGACAAGGGTATTGAGTATGATGATTTGTATCAATTAGGAAGTCTTGGATTTTTGAAGGCAATTAATAATTTTGATGAGTCACATGATGTAAAATTTAGCACATATGCAGTACCAATGATTGCAGGAGAAGTAAAAAGATACTTAAGAGATAATGGCATAATTAAAGTGTCAAGAAGTGTAAAATCATTAAATATACAGATAAATAAGTTTATTAGTAATTATTTGGAAGAAAACAACACTTCACCAAATATAGATATAATTGCGTCTAATTTTGATATAACTCCGCAAGAAGTTATATTTGCAATGGAAAGTAGCAGAAAACCCTTATCATTGTTTTCTGTCATAAACGATGACACTGATAACAAAAATACATGCATTATTGACAAAATTGCCAATGATGATGCTGAAAATGAAATTGATAAAATGTTACTATTTAAGGAGTTGAAATCATTAACAAATAGAGACAGAAAGATTATATTATTAAGATATTTTAGAGATATGACTCAGAAAGAAATTGCAGATGTATTGGGTGTCTCTCAAGTGCAAGTGAGTAGGTTAGAAAGTAAAATTCTTAATAAATTGAGAGATAAAATAAAAAGTAACTAAGAATGGGTTTAGTTACTTTTTGTTTTTTTCGGTGTAGTTTGTGTATAATTTGTTTTCTTTCTTATATCCCACAAATGTATCGAGATTAACTTGGTGAATACTATTGAAGATATTTTGTTCTATCATTGGATTGGTTTGTTTCAAATTCTTTATTAATTGTTTTATTTCATAACGCTTTGATGCGTTCTCATCAATTTTATTTTTCTCTGTCAATTTGCATGCGCATGCAATGAATTCTAGGCTGTTGTATTTAACCCATGCAGTAATATCTTCTTCTAGTACACTATATAGAGGTCTAATTAATTTCATACCTTCGAAATTGGTGCTATTTAGAATAGGTAACATCGCTTGCAACTGTGAGCCATAGAACATTGCTATGAGTGTAGTTTCAATTACATCATTCATGTGGTGGCCGAGAGCAATCTTATTGCAACCTAAATCTTTTGCATATTTATATAGACAGCCTCTTCTCATTCTTGCACATAAATAGCAAGCGTTCTTATCTGTTGCTTCTGCTACATCGAATATATTGCTATTATATATCTTAATAGGAATATCTAGTAGTTTTGCATTTGCTGTTATTTTTTCTCTAATATGCTCCTTATATCCAGGGTCCATTACTATAAATTCTAACTCAAAAGGAACATCTGAGAATGATTGAAGGTTCTGCATTAATTTTGCTAGCAAAAATGAATCTTTTCCACCAGATATGCATACAGCTATCTTATCGTTCTCTTCTATTAGATTGTATTTTTTGATAGATCTAATAAAAGGGGCCCATAATTTTTGCCGAAATTTTGTAATTATACTCCTCTCGACCATTTTGCTTTTAGTTAATTCTCTTTTCATTTGTTATCCTTTATTATTTTCAGTATTACATGTTGTGCTATTAGCATTCCAGCGATTATAGGTGTATATACTATGCTAGCAGGGGAATGCTTTGTACTATTATCTGGTACAATTATATTATTTCTTTCTTCTGTTGAATATAAAACATCCAAGTTATTTATATTATTTTCCTTGCACAATTTTCTCATTATTTTTGCTAATTTGCATGTTTTTGTAGAATATATATCACATATTTCAAATTTTGTTGCATCAAGCTTGTTGCCTGTACCCATACAGGATATTATAGGTATATTTAGTTCTTGACATTTTTTAATAATATCTATTTTGGCTGTAATTGTATCTATTGCATCAATAACATAGTCATACTTGGAAAAATCAATGCAATTGGCATTATCTGGAAGATAAAATAAATTATATTCGACTATATTTATTTTTGGATTAATTGCCATTGCTCTTTCTTTTGCAACGATTGTTTTCTTCTTTCCAATATTCTCATAATTTGCAATAATTTGGCGATTTAAGTTTGTTATATTTATCGTATCATTGTCTACAATATCAATATTCTCTATTCCAACTCGTACCAATGCTTCTAAGACACTTCCACCAACTCCGCCTAAGCCAAATATCAAAATGTGGCTATTTTTAAGCTTTGTCATATTGTCTTTACCTATCAACAACTCTGTTCTGTCGTAAAAATTTTCCATACTTGTATCCTCTTGGTATAAGTATACAAAAAAAAGAAAGTTCAAGTCAAGACCTTATACTTTCTTTTTTTATAACTATACATTATCTTCTTCATCAGATATATAGTCTATACTAGTTTCCTCTAATTGATCGTATCTTTTGCGATAATATTCATTCTTTAGCAATTCCTTTAGATCATAATTCATGTATTTACCTCTTATAAATTATTTATGCCGTTATCGATAGTTCCCTGGTTAATACTATCTATTAATGTATTATATTCATAAGTATTAACGTTATTATGTTTTCCGTTATTATTTAATAGATTAGTATCTCTATTATATAGATCTCCGTTTTCATCATATACATATCTATTTGTATTAGTGATGTTGCCATCTGTATTCAGATTGTTTTCGTTAATAATACCATTTCTATTGTTATGAAAACCAGTAGTTGAATTGTCTATAACGTTATTATTATATGATTCATTATTATAAATAATATCAGAATTGTTAATATTGTCATTGGAATTTGTAGTGTTAGTCTCTACTATATTTGAGTCATTGTTTGTGGTATCTAAATCCTCATTATAGGTATCAATATTAGATTCTAAATTATCATCTGTCTCATCTTGATCTACTTCCATATCATCTTCGTTTGTGCCATCTAGTACGTCCTCGTTGTCATTTTCGCTTGCATTGTCTTCTACTATTACATTATCACTGTCGTCTGGTAAAACTTCATTATATTGATTTTCAGTTGAATTATCTATAATTTCATCATTTATAACATCATTATTAGTGTCTTCTACTACAATTTCATCAGATGTATTTTCATCTATGTTAGTATCAACTTTAGTTTCATCCTGGTTGGTATTATTAATACCATCTGTTAGGATAGTACGCAATTGTTCTAATGTAGATAGGGCAATTTGATGATAATTAATCCTTGTATCTAGATGATTAAGGATTCTTAAATAATTACTATTCATCACATCAATGCTATTTGCGATACCTAAATTATTACTATTATTAATGTTGTTAATCTCATTATTCAATTCGCCATTAACACTTTTTATATACTTTGTAGTCCTTTCAATGTCATGTAAATAATTTTTTATTGCTTGTACATGATGTGTTGCTGGAATCAAATCCATTTTTGAATATCTTGTACTTATATTTTTTGTATCATTAATCGAAGACAAGACCGAATTTTTTTGTTCATTTAATTTATTATTTGCTTCAATAACATCTGCTGTCATGGCATATAATTTCTGGATTTTGATCATATAAGAATTGATATTTTCTGAAGTTGTCTTTGCTTTATCACTAGAAATAAATCTAGTTTGATAAGTATTTTCTGGGGATATATTTTGCTCTTCGTAATAATAGTACATTTTTGGTTGTATATCGTTTTTATCAATTTCTTCTTCGTTATCGATTAAGAATTCTTCATCAATATTAATATTCTCATCATCAACAACATAATCAGTTGTAGAAATTTTATTTGCGCTTAGATTTTGTTCTAATGGGTTAATATATTTGTCACCACAATCAGTATTAGCATTATTAAATGAATTATAGTCTAAATTAGAGCAATCTCCATTTACGCATGAGAATTGGCAATTGTTGCATTTGCCCATATTGTCTATTTGTAAACTTTTGTTACAGTTGGTGCAAGTACCATTCTCATCGCAAATAATCGAGTTATTGCAATTGTTGCAAGTATTATTTTTGCAGTCGCCGTATGATTCGCCACAAATATAACAATTACCGTTGCTATCACACTTCAAGTTGTCTATTAGTTTGTCTACAAGAATATCTTGGATAAGATTGTCGGTATCGACAGTTCCTTCGTGTATATAGTCAGTAGTTGCAATACTTCTGCTAATAACTCCAGAGTCATTACTTTCCTCATTTTTATTATAATTAGTAACACTTGGATTTGGAACGATATAGGATACAGTTGCACTATTAGGGTATATATCCGGATTAGCTAGATAGTCGTTACTTATAGTGTCAAGCTTTGTAACTGTGGTAGATAATCTGTCCAATCTTGCATTCACATCCTTACTTAGTGTCTCACAAGTAGCTGTTGATTCTGTACAGCCAGTTAGGCAACCAGCTATAAATAAAATTGATAGAATAAAAGATAATAATTTTTTCATTTTAATCCTCCTAGAATTTAAGAGTAGTGTGTGATATTTTACTTAAATTATTTATCATTTTCGTGTTTTTTGATTAAAATATTTTTTTTAGTCAAAAATCTAATCAATGAGGTGCAGTATGGATCAGGACAAATTAAATGAAAAATATAATCAATATGTGCAAGCAAAAATACCTAAAACAAAGAATTTTCCATCATTATTTAATTCATTCTGGGTAGGTGGTCTTATATGCTGTATAGGTCAAGGATTGCAAGATGGTCTCATGGCATTATTTCCTACAATGAGCCTAGAAGTTGCAGGAACATGGATGCTAATAATATTAATTGTTCTGGCTAGTTTTCTTACAGGCATAGGAATATTTGATAGAATAGGTGTATTCGCAGGTGGTGGTACAATTGTTCCTATAACTGGATTTTCCAATTCGATAACAAGCCCTGCTTTGGAATTTAAGAAGGAAGGGATAATATTTGGTCTGTGTGTTAAGATGTTTACTGTAGCTGGTCCAGTCATTGTAAATGGCATAGCGGTATCTATAATCATTGGTATAATATATCTTTTAATATAGGGAGTTAAGATGTCTAAAAAAGTAGGATCACATACAATCGTTTTTACCAACAAACCATCTATTATAGGATATAGTGCAACTGCTGGTATCAAAGAGGGTTGTGGTAATTTCAAAGATTATTACGATGTAATACTAGAAGATGATTTGTTTGGAGAAAAAACATTCGAGCATGCAGAAAGAAAGATATTTATTGAAACAATAAAAAATTCTATATCTAATAGTGGATTAAAGATAAAAGATATTGAGATCTTAGTAAGTGGCGATCTACTAAATCAAATAATTTCCTCTAGTTTTTCAGCCAGAGAACTTGGTTTGCCATATCTGGGGTTATACGGTGCATGTAGTACTATGGCAGAGTCGTTGGCAGTAGGTGCATGTCTTGTTGATGGTAAGTATATGAAAAATGTAGCTTGTTGCACAGGTAGTCACTTCAGCAGTGCTGAGAGACAGTATAGATTTCCACTAGAGTTAGGAAATCAAAGGCCTCCAACTAGCCAATGGACTGTAACAGGAGCAGGCTGTACTATTGTATCAAATAAGAAAAGTAAAATTAAGATAGCTAGTGCTACCTTTGGCGAAGTGGTAGACTATGGTATTAATGATGTAAATAATATGGGTGCAGCAATGGCACCTGCAGCATCTTCGACACTGGTGCATCATTTCGTTGATACGAATACAAAGCCAGAAGATTATGATCTAATTGTAACAGGAGATCTTGGTAAGTTAGGTAGTGAGATATTAATAGATCTAATGGAAAGAGAAGGTTATGATCTAGGGAACGTATATAATGATTGTGGTCAAATGATGTTCCATGATAAGCAAAAATCATATCAAGGAGCATCTGGAGCAGGATGTAGTGCTATTGTGTTAAACTCTTATATTCTAAAGAAAATGGAAAAAGGTGAATATAGTAGAGTATTGTTTTGCGCAACTGGTGCACTTCTTAGTACTTTGTCTTCACAGCAAGGGGACACAATTCCTGGTATATGTCATCTTGTAGAATTAATAAGGAGCGAAGAATAATGTTATTAATGTATCTTAAAGTATTCTTGGTTGGTGGTCTAATATGTACAATAGGTCAATTACTTATAATTAAGACAAATATTACTAGTTCAAGAATTTTAGTGCTGTTTGTAGTAATTGGTGCAATTCTGGAGGGGTTGAATTTGTATCAGCCTATTGTTGATTTCGCTGGTGCGGGCGCAACTGTTCCTATTGTCGGCTTTGGTAGAAGTCTTGCAAAAGGAGTAATAGAGGCCATTCGCGATCAAGGTGTATTAGGTATTCTTACAGGTGGCCTGACTGCAACTGCTGGTGGGATTGCTGCTGCGGTAATTAGTGCATATATTATGGCTTTAATATTTAGTAGTAGAACAAAAAAATATTAAATTAATGGGCATTTTGCCTATTACATATATTATGAATAATATTATATATAATTAAATAAATATATAATATGAAAAAAGGAAAAAAGAAGATAGTTGTCTTAGTATTGACAACGATATTTGTTATTTTAATTGTTTATTTCTTTGTTTCCATTAATCATATGATATTTGATAGTACAAAATTAACGCTAGACACAGTAGCAAAAAAGGCTATCAATGCAGGGCTATCCGAGGCAATAAGAAATCGTGCCATATATGATGAACTGGTTAGTATTACGCATGGTGACGATGGTAAGATATCTCTTATTCAAATTAAATCATATGAAGCAAATAATATATGTAATATGGTGGTAGATGGTACAGAGAAAAACTTAAAATTATTAGGAAATGAGGGGGTTGTGTTAACAACTGGTATGTTAAGCAACATTCCTATTTTAGGTGCTTTTGGTGGCAAGATAAATCTTAAATTTCAACAAATTGGTACTGCGTATTGTAATTATTTTTCGAAGTTTGTATCTGCTGGTATTAATCAAAACATCCACAGATTATATGTTGAGGTAAGGGCTAGCATTGGCATTGTTTTTCCTTTCCATACAGAAAAAGTGGATGTTGTTCAGCAATTATTATTGTGTGAGAATGTAATAATTGGTGAGGTGCCTTATACATATCTGCAGTCTACTGAATTAGACCCGCTTCTTAACCTTATTCCTTCTTAATTATTTATTGTGAGTTTTTGGATATATATTATTATGTAAATAATTGTAATTTTACATTTTTTATGCTAGAATAAACTAGATATTTTTTACTTAGGAGAAATGCATTATATGATTTTTGATCGTAATAAGATGTCTCCAATGATGAGGCAGTATGTAGATACAAAAGAAGAATATAAGGACTGTATACTACTATATAGGTTGGGCGATTTCTATGAATTATTTTTTGATGATGCTGTAACTTGTAGTAGGGTACTATCTCTTACTTTAACATCAAAGGAAGCTGGTTCTGGTCAGAAGGCTCCTATGTGTGGTGTACCGGCAAAAGCAATAGATACCTATGTGCAAAAGTTAATTGAAGAAGGGTACAAGGTTGCAATATGCGAGCAAACCGATGAGATGGGCACAGACAAGGTATTAAAAAGGGACATTACTAGAATAATTACCCCTGGTACAGTAGTGGAATCTACCATATTAGATGGTGGGAGTAATAATTATCTTGCATCACTATATGCCGAAGGTAATAAGGTGGGCGTGAGCTATATAGACATATCCACTGGTGAATTCTATCTATCCGAATTAGAGGATGATATATATTTGAAGCTAAATGATTTATTATCTGTCATAAAGCCAAAGGAGATCATTGCAAATACTGAGAGTCAGATGTATGAAGAATCACTGCCTGTTGTCAAATCTTCGATAGTGCCAGCCTTTTCATATAACGTGGGTGTAGATTATGATTTGTCAAAAGCAAAAGATATATTGTTGAAGCAGTTGAATGCATCATCATTAAAGCAATTTAACTGTTCTAATAAATATCTAGCAATAACAAGTGCTGGTGCACTTTTGCAATATGTATACCATACACAAAGAAGGGACTTGTCACATATTAATAGTATTAATATTGTGGACCTGAGCAAATATGTTCAAATAGATGCTAATTCTAGAAGGAATTTGGAACTAACTGAAAATAGTAGAGATGGTGGAAAAAAAGGCTCTCTTTGTTGGGTTTTAGACAAAACCAAAACGAATATGGGTAAGAGAACTCTTAAGCATTTTGTTGAAAATCCTTTGGTATCAGAAGCTGATATTAATTATAGACTTAATGGTGTAGAAGAATTCGTTAAGAATATTGTAGCAAGGGAACAAATCAAGGATTTGCTTAACCATATATATGATATCGAGAGATTAACTGGTAAGATTAGTTATAATAATTTAACACCAAAAGATTGTTTGGCTCTAAGTAAAAGCTTGAAGAATATTCCACAGATTTGTTCAGTTCTAAGCACATTTAATTCTAAAATAATAAAAGATTTAATGCTAGACTTATATGATTATTCCGATATTGTAGATATGATTGATAGAGCAATATATGAAGATTGCACCAACAATGTAAAAGAAGGTGGCTTTATCAAGCGTGGCTTCAATGCAGAATTAGATGAAATAATATCATTACAACAGAATTCTTCACAATTATTGAATGAGTTAGAGTCTGCAGAGAAATCAATTAGCGGTATTCAGAAGTTGAAGGTTGGGTATAATCGTGTATTTGGATATTATATAGAAGTGCCAAAAAGTGCGCTAGATAGTGTTCCTTTTAGATACATTAGAAAACAGACACTGGCTAATTGTGAGAGATTTATTACAGAAGAGCTTAAAGCGTTGGAAGAAAAAATCTTAAGTGCGAATGATAAGAAATTGATATTGGAATTGGAACTGTTTACAGACATAAGAAATATACTGTTAACAAAGGTGAAAAATCTACAAAGTACATCTAAAGCAATAGGAATCCTTGATACACTGGTATCCTTTGCAACGGTATCCGTAGAGAGAAACTATGTTAAGCCAATATTACAGAAAAGTAATACAAAGTTGGAAATTATAGGTGGTAGGCATCCAGTTGTGGAGATTGCATTAAAGAATGACTTTGTTCCCAATGACACTATTATGAATAACGAAGACTCAAGAACAATGCTGATAACTGGACCAAATATGGCAGGCAAGAGTACCTATATGAGACAGGTTGCACTTATTACCATAATGGCACAAATTGGTTGTTTTGTGCCTGCGAAATCTGCAAAAATTTCTATTATGGATAGGATTTTTACTAGAATTGGTGCGAGCGATAATCTGATGTTTGGTCAGAGTACATTTATGGTCGAGATGTTAGAAGTAAGCAATATTTTACATAATGCAACTAATAATAGCCTTATACTGCTGGATGAAATAGGCAGGGGAACAAGTACTTTTGATGGCTTGAGTATTGCGTGGGCGATAATGGAGTATATTGCTAACAATTTCTATTGTAAAACATTATTTTCTACACATTTTCATGAGTTAACTGATTTAGAAGGGATACTTGACGGTGTCAAGAACTATAAAGTTCAGGTAAAGGAATATGATAATAGTATTATATTCCTTAGAAAAATTGTTAGAGGCAGTGCTAATCAAAGTTTCGGAATACAAGTTGCTGCGCTTGCAGAGTTGCCAGAAGTGGTTATAGAAAAAGCTAACAAGATTCTTCATAGCCTTGAACAACATGATCTTAATAAGAATCTTATTAATGATACCTTAGAAGTGAATAGTAATGATAATGTAGAAATGGAACACCGCAGAAAAATGAATGAGGTTTGTTCTATATTAAATGATCTAGATGTCAATCAGTTAACACCTCTTAGTGCATTTGATATATTGGTGCAGTTAAAAAATACGATAAAAAAGGATTAACGAATGCCAAAGATTAATATTTTAGATAAATCGGTATATAGTTTAATAGCGGCTGGTGAGGTAATAGAAAAACCAGCCAGTGTTGTAAAAGAATTGTTGGAGAACTCTATTGATGCTGGATCGCATAATATTGAACTTGAGATTAAAGGCGGTGGTATAGATTATGTTAGAGTTACCGATGATGGTTGTGGAATAGCGAAGGAAGATATGTCCGTAGCTTTCATGCCACATACAACCAGCAAGATACTTAATGCAGAAGATTTATATAATATATCTACACTGGGTTTTAGAGGAGAGGCGTTATCTACAATTACTGCTGTTAGTAAAGTAACGATGATATCAAAAACAGCCGACTCTGATAGTGGTAATATTCTAAAAATCAATGCTGGGGAAATAATAAAATTAGAGCCGATAGGGGCGTCTGATGGTACAACTATCATAGTTGAAGATTTGTTCTATAATATACCGGCAAGAAAGAAGTTCTTAAGAAAAGCAAAACAAGAAGAAAATGATATTACAAATATAGTATCTAGAATAATATTGTCACATCCTGATGTGTGTATAAAATATGTAGCGGATGACAAGATAATATATTCATCATCTGGAACTGGTCTATTTGATTCAATTTATTCTATTTATGGGAAGAGCATAGTAGGTAATATATATCCGATTAATTTTGAAACTGATATATTTAAGGTAGCAGGATATATTGGTGGAATTAATTACACTAAACCAAATAGAACTTATCAAACGCTAATTGTAAATGGTAGATATGTAATTAATCAGCAAATAGCCACTGCAATATATAAAGCATATGAAAGTTATATGATGAAAAATAACTTTCCATTCTTTGTATTAAATATGACAATAGACAATAACCTAGTAGATGTGAACGTGCATCCTAATAAGCTAGATATAAAGTTTTCATGTGGTAATAAAATTTTTGAAACATTCTTGGTAGAAATATCAAAGGCAATTCTTGATAATATAAATATCGATAATGTGGTATTAACTAATGATGAAAGCAAGGATATTCAACCTGAAATAAATTTAGAAAATTTGCAAAAGTTGGATGAGAATCTTGGGGTTAGTTATAAACCTAAAGAAGATAATAAACAAGAAACTGGGCCAATATTAAGACCACAAGAGGTTACAATAAGTGACAACCCAACCAACGTACTTATGGACTATAACTATAAAACGAGAGGAGAGGGTAATATATTTGCCAAGCCAGAAAATGATATAGTTCTGCATTCTCCAAGTGCTCTTGAAGTTGCAATGCAAGAAACAAAAGAAAAATTTAACAATGCTACGCAATCAGCAATGTTTGACACAGACATAGTCAATAATGACAAAATAATAAATGTTAATGACAATAACACTAGGGTTGTTGGAATTTTATTTGACACTTATATAATAATTGAAGAAGGTGATCATATTTATTTTATAGATCAACATGCTGGTCATGAGAGGGTTCTATTTGATAAATATATACAAGAGTATAATAATTCTAGTGTATATACTCAACCGATGTTAATACCTTATATATTAGATGTAAATCCAACAGAGGCAAGTTATATTGATGAAAATATCGAGACTTTTAGCAAGCTTGGCTTTGTAATAGATCTATTTGGTAAAAACAAATATAGAGTGTCTGAGATTCCTGGGTCTCTTCCGACTATCAGTATTAAATCATTCTTTGATGAGGTACTGTCTAATATTAATAACGCAAGGTTAACATTAACCAGTAGTGATATTGTGCGCGACTATATAGCTAAGACTGCATGTAAACATGCTATAAAAGCCAACGATAAATTAGATATTTCACAAATAGAATATTTGATTAAATTGCTAGATACTACACCAGTTCTACTTTGTCCGCATGGTAGACCGATAGTGTTAAAAATAACAAAAAAAGAAATAGAGAAATGGTTCAAGAGAATAGTATAAAATATAATTGTATAATAATTTTAGGTCCAACAGCTTGTGGCAAAACTTCAATTTCGATTGAATTGGCAAAGGAACTAAATACTGAAATTATTAGTGCTGACAGCATGCAAATATATAAAGATCTTAATATTGGCTCTGCAAAAGTAACGCAACAAGAAGCTCAAGGTATACAGCATCATATGATAGATATTATTCCATCCGATGCTACTTTTTCTGTATCTGAATACAAGATATTAGCAGAAAAAATTGCAAGTAGAATGATTGAAGAATCTAAAATACCTATTATTGCTGGTGGTACAGGGTTTTACTTAACAGCATTGATAGAGAATAATATCTATGGGTTATGTGAGGGTGATAACAGTATTAGACAGAAATATATTCAGATCGCAAGTGAGAAGGGTAATATTTATGTACATAATATATTAAATAAAATAGACCCTGTATCAGCACAAAAATTACATCCAAACGATATTAAAAGAGTGATAAGAGCTATTGAAATATATGAAGTTACTGGCAAAACAAAAACGGAATTAGAACTGGAAAATAAAAAACAAATATCTAATTCCATATTGCATCCTTTGATTATTGGATTGAATTTATCGACTAGAGAGAAATTGTATTCCAAGATAGACAAAAGAGTAGATATTATGTTTGAAGAAGGGCTCCTAGATGAAGTAAAACATTTAATCTGTGATAAAGGCCTGACTATTAACAATCAATCTATGCAGGGGATTGGATACAAAGAATTTTTTGATTATTTTTCTGGCAATGCAACTATAGATGAAACGAAATCAAAAATATGCCTAAATACAAGACACTATGCAAAAAGACAGCTTACTTATTTTAATAAATTTAATATAGAGAAGTGGTATAATACAGATGAAATAAGTGTAGATGACATAGTATTAGATATTTGCAATATGTATTTTAATAAAAAATAGACTATGAGTTATTAGTCTATTTTTTATTAATTAATTCTAATTTGTTGTGTATTATAATTGGATCAAAACCGATTAATTCATCTTTTAACATTCCATCTGGTAAATCATTAACGAAATAAATCAGTTTGTTTAATCGGAAAGCATCATATATTTCTAGAAATGTTGCGCCACCAATATAATTTTTGATGCCGTTCTTTTCAAAATTAAGCACTAATACAGCATCTACGCCTTTTATTACTTCTTCGCTATGTTTTATCATGCTGGCCTTCCATTTTGCGTGATCAGAAGTTCCTCTGTATTTGGCTTCAGTCTCTGGGCAATTCCAGCAGTTTGGTAAATATATAGTATGACCTAGATTTTCAAGAGATTGCTTATAATAATCTAATTTATCATAAAAAGACTTACTGCATATTAGAAATATTTTCATTGTTATCACCTTATTATTTTATTATAGATTTATTATATCACACATTCATATTTTTTCTAAACATATTAATGAAAAGGATAATATTCAACATTAAAAATAAAACGACCATAAAGGTCGTTTTATAATCTTTGGCAGGGGTGGAAGGAATCGAACCCTCCTCAGGAGTTTTGGAGACTCTTATTCTACCGATGAACTACACCCCTAAATTCAGTACTGCTATAGTATACCTAAGATAAATATATTTGTCAATTATTTCATAAAAGATATTTTTTTATTTTTGTTTCTGTTATATAATTTGGTACAATATAACTATATATTAATGTAATTTGGGGTTTTATATAATGAAAGATATTATACTATATACAGACGGGGCGTGCTCTGGAAATCCTGGAGTAGGGGGTTATGGCTATATATTATTCTATAAAGATAAATATAAAGAGTTTTCAGGCGTAGATCCAGAGACAACAAATAACAAAATGGAGATTACTGCTGTAATTAAGGGGTTGAATCAAATAAAAGAACCTTGTAATGTTACAGTATATACTGATAGTGCATATACAATGAACGCATTTGAAGAGAAGTGGATCGATGCTTGGATTGCTAAAGGTTGGAAGACTGCTAATAACAAGCCAGTTAAGAACGTTGAATTATGGCAAGAATTGATTAAAGCAATGTCGAGGCACAATTCTGTACAATGGGTTAAGGTAAAGGGGCATTCAGACAACAAATATAATAACAGATGTGATGAATTGGCAAGAAGCGAAATAGAAAAATGGTCAAAAAAAGAGTATATTTAATAATATACTCTTTTTAATATGATTTTTTCTTAAATACAGTAACATTTATAATGTTAATTATAATTATTGTTAATAGTGTAATGATTAGGCTCAAATAGAAACTCTGACTAGAATAAGAAGTATAATCAAATAATCTATGTAATATATTGTCAGAAGTGTAAGTTGTTGCATAGAAATATTTATTTAAGTTGAAGTTATTAGATGGGAATATAGCCATTATTGGTGAAACAATCTTGGATAATAATCCACAACCAAGTAATGTAATAATAGATGTTGTTATTGTAATTGACAAGCTCTTGCATGCTATGGATATAAGGTATATTATCGTAGCATATGCAACTACCTCTATAATATTACAGATCAAATTTATTAATATTGCTACTATTGGTTGTATAGTAATAATAGTTGTAGCATTGAATACTGTTATTATATTTCCAACTTCTTCTCCAAACATTATTATACCAACAAAGCCCGATGTTATAGTTGATATTATAAGAGTAAGAACTATTAATGATAAAGTAGTAAAGTATTTTGCAAAGTATATTGATTGTCTAGAATTTGGAGACATAAGAATATATCTCAATCTACCATTTCTATTTCCTCCACTGATTGAGTAACATATAAGGATAGCAGAGACAATAGTTATAATTATAGAAGTTATTTTCATTGCAAACACGACATAATCATATGCTGTTATACTATCATTTACTTGATAATTAAATTGGTAATTATTAATAATATCTGTAGGATATGTGTTATTGGTAATATAGTACTTCGATAATGTAACTTGGCATTGAGACTCGTATATTTGATTGTCATCTAAATATTTTTGGTAAATATCATATTCATTAGAACATTGAATCGTAAGTGTATTGTTAATCAAATTTATAATAGAATCTGATAGGACGCTCTGTTTTGTTATAAGTTCCTTCATTGACTTTGAATTTTTATTTGAATATGCAGATTCTATTAATTCGTTATTAATCTGTGTGTTTTCGGATAGTTTATCTACATAATCGTTCAATTCATGCAGTCTTTCGGTAGTAATTGAAACTATTTTGAAATTATTGTCGAACGATTCTATGTGATTTAAGAAATTGGTTTCCTTTATCTCCGCTATGATGGTTCGATGTTCAGATCTTGATGTTGTATAAGTATTGGATATTTCTAAGACTTGGGATACAAATTTTGCAACATTGTCTTTTAACTCGTTCTTAACCACAACTATATTAAATTCGCTATTAATAATAGCATTTAACATAATATTATAAGAATTTAGCTTGTTATAAAAATTAGATAATTTGTTATTTGCTTCATATGAATTAAAGAATTGAGTAGCTGTACTTGTAACGTAATTTTGATAATTGTTAAATGAGTTTAGAATTTCATCGTATTTTTGATTTAGTGTATATTGCAAGAAATTAAGAGAAATATTTTTACAATTTTGTAATGTTTTAGTAAAAGTTTCACTATTTAGTAGGGTATATATTCTATTACCATAATCATTTCCACCATTATTTATATAACTGGTAATAGTTGCTAATGTCTGATTAATTTTGCCGAATTCAATATTTTGCATATATTCTGATTGGTTTTTTAGTAGTTGTACATACTGAATATCATACATTCCATTGAAGTTGGTTAATTGTTCGTTAAATTGTTCAAGTGAGTCTTTTAGTAGATTTGCTTTTTCATTAATAAGGGCTGTATTTCCGCCATATTTAATTGTCTCTAGATTATTAAAATCTACCAATATTTTATCATATAGAGTGTTGATTTTTTCTTCTCTTTCCTTAATAAGATTGTAATAAGATATTACGCTTAGTGACATATCTGTTCTGTTATTTAGTTGGGGCAAAATATTATCACTATATATAGAATTTAGTTCTTCTATTGTGTAGTCTTGCATGTCTAATGATGTTTTATTGTTTGGTTGTGTAGGGGAGTAAGCAAAAGCCAACACTATATTTAATAATATTATAATGAGCAATATTATAATGTATATAGGATTTCTTTTTTTAGTATTAAACTCAAATTTTAATAATTTTGACACTTCTAATTATATTCTCCAATCCATGATTTATTGATAGCTTTTTGTTGAAGTACTTCTTCGAATAATTGTTGTAATGATTTTGTTACAACATCTGTTTTGAACACGGTAATTTTATAACTCTTTAATCTGTCTAGGATTTTATCTTTATTATCTGCTGAAATATACGCAAGAATTCTACTGCCACATAGTTGAACTCTGCATTTGAATTCATTATATATAATTTTTCCAGCATAATTAGGATAATCTACAGTAAATGCCAACTTAGAGTCTCTTATAGAATCCATTTTTAATGATTCCATGCTTCTTGTCTCTAATATTGTGCCGTTATTGATGATTGCAATATTGGTACATATATCTTCCATATGTCCAAGCATCTGACTTGATATTATGAATGTAATCTTATATTTATTTGCTAAATGTTTTATCAAATCTTGCATATCTTTTAATTCTTTGGCATTCAAACCCGCAAATGGATCATCCAATATTATTAATTTGGGATCTGTCGCTATTGCTGTTGCTATACATAGTTTTTGTCTTTCGGCCAATGAGTAAGTTCTGGCTTTTACTTTTAATAAATGCTCTATTCCTACTATCTGTGCAGCATTTACAATTACGCTATCAGCATATTTTTCATGCAGACCAGCAAGTAGTCGCATATTCTTAAGACCATTTAAGTAGTTATATAATTTAGGTAATGTAATAAACCCACTTATATTTTTTACTGCTTCAATATAGTTTTCTTTATAACTAATATCATTAACCTTAATGGTTCCTTTGTCTGGAATAAGAGATCCGGTTATTGCTCTAAGGATTGCAGATTTGCCTGAATTAATTGGGCCAAGAAGTCCAAAAATTTCTCCTTCATACACATTGAAAGAGACATTATTAATCGCAACTTGGTGACCAAATGTTTTTGTTAAATTTTCTACAGATAAAATTGGAACTGACAAAATTGCACCACCTTAACTTATATATTAAATTCTATCATAATGATATAAAATTGTAAAATCATATTTATTGTAATTTAATAATATAAATATTTGAAAGGGGGATAGTGAGTATGCTTAAAAAATTTATTAAATTAATATTATCGCTGATTCCTGTTTTTATGCTTATAATAGGACTTTTTTGTAATAGTATTCTGTACCTCGATACAAATATTAAAGTTGTTATTTCTTTTATTATAATATTGTTTTCATGCATATATTTGGTATATTCTGGTAAGCTGCCATTAGTTTTAAGAAAAGTAATAATTGTCATCGCATATGTATTTTCTTTTGGTCTAATATTATATTCTTTATTAGATCATTATGATATGCTTAAATATTTTACATCTATTACAGCGATAAAAGAGTTAATACTTGCTACAGGCGGTAAGGGAGTCTTTGTATTTTTCTTGATACAAGTGGCACAAGTAGTATTTTTACCAATTCCTGCGATTGCGTTAATAATTGTTGGTATACTTGTATTTGGACCAATAAAGACAATGGTTTTATGTATATTGGGGGTATTAATAGGATCATATATTGCTTTTATGATAGGTAAAACATTTGGATATAAATTCATATCATGGATAATTGGCCAAAATAAAGTAGATAAATGTGCCAATTTATTAAAAAATAATGGTAAATATTTATTATCAATAGTATTTATTTTTCCATTTTTTCCAGATGATTTGTTCTGTATGGTTGCAGGAATGTCTTCTATGACTTTTAAGGAGTTTTTTATTATTGCGACTTCTATTAGACCAATAACAATTGTTGTTCTTTGCCTATTTGGAGGTGAGGCCTTCATGTCCTCAAACATATATTTATTAATAATCTTTATAGCGATAATTATTGTAGGAATATTTTTATTTATTAAGTTGAAAAAGAATAAGAGAATAAAAGCATTATTAAAAAATTGATAAATTTCGATATGTTGCAGTAACATGATTTTTAATATATTAACGAAATAAAATAAACACCTTGAAATAAAGGTGTTTATTGTGAGTGCAATTAATATAATTTTTTATTCATAGTTATAATTTTATATATTATAGGGCCAAGAACTAGGTTAAATGCTAGCACACATGGAACAATAAGTTTAGTATAGAAATATTCTATATTGGTTGCGTCTAAGCCTAGGAATGAATTGATTGCATATGTAAGGGTGCATAATACCAAGAAACTAAGCACACCCAAAATTAAGGAATAGCCGAATTTGAATGTATTGAGTTTTCTCTTATTTGGATTAAAGAATATTGGTAATATTAGAATTAGGCTAATGGCTATAACTAGAACATATGCAAAAATAAATATTGTATTATCTGTGGTTGTAAATAGGGTGTTGCCTTTCAGTATTATTAGTAGTGATGTTAGTTCAACAAGCATTACAATAAGTAGGCTTATGCCTAGGAAGAATTTTGCTTTATTTGATTTGATGTAGCTTCTTTGATTAATATCAATATCGCTTATATCGTTCTTATATCTTACATGTGCATTATATTCTGAAATCTTGATATTATTATCGTTATCCTCTTCCAATACGCTTTCATCTTCATCTTCTTGTCTGTCATATTTGAAGTAATATGAATCATCTTCATCTTCTTCAAAATTAGCATATTGACTATCTACGAAAGATTGTTCGTTTGAATACTCAGAATTTTCTTCTTCTGCTAATTGGGGTTTAACCATTCTGCTATCTGCAATATTATCGAACTTTTCTAAGAATTTTTTATTTCTTTCTGCAATTTCTTCTTCTGTCATTGTATCGAATTGATCAATATTGTTGTGAGTTTCAGCTTTAGTAGTTGTCTTAGTTTTTGATCCTTTTCTCATGATCTCATCAAAATCAGAGGAATTGAACATATTTGATTGTTCTACGCTATTAATAGTTCTGTTATTGGTTTGTTGTATAGCATTAGTATTTATATATTTCTTAGTAATACCATTCTCATCAACAAAATAAGTTGGCTGTGCTTCGTTAAATGTATATTGTGTTTGTCTGTTGCTATATTCATTAGGGGAGTGGTTGCCATAAAGAATGTTCATTGAGTTCTGCTTTTTCTGTTCGCGTTCATACAATGTTTCGTCTTGTACTATTCTATTATTTTCTATTGTAGATGCCTTAATAGAATTATATACATTGTTTATTTCTCTACTTAAGTTGTTCGTGTATTTAATAGTATCATTATTTGTAGTTTCTTGAATATATTTGTCGATTTCATTATCTTCGATATTATCTAATTCTTCTATACTTGTATATTCATTATCGCTATCGGTTTGTTCTTCTTCTATATACAAACTATCATCTTTTACATCGGGCTCTTCGATATCGTTCTCTTCGTATTCTTCAGGTTCATAGTCTGGTATATCATCCATTATATCTTCTTGTGGTTCTTCTATCTCATCATCTGTTGTGTAAGCATCATCTTCATCTGCCAGTAATGAGTTGATTCTATCATTTACATCGAAATTATAATTTGAATATGAATAGGAAGAGATATTATCATTATCATCTGTTTCGCTTGAATCAATGTTGTATTCTTCATTATCATCTACGTTATCAACTTCTTCTACGTTATTATTGAATTCATAATCATCATTTAGAAATTCATAACTACTACGCTTATTCAATACATTGGATTCATAATATTTTCTTCCAGCATCTGTAAGTGTATAATAATGTCTTCTGCCACCAATCTCAGAATCAGCCCACGATGATGTTACATAACCCTTATTTTCGAATCTAGTAAGACTGCTATAAAGGCTAGGTTGTTTTAATACTATTTTACCATCTGTCTTATTCTCTACTTCTTTTATAATCTCATAGCCATATTTACTGCCAGAGTAAAGGGTCTCCAATATAATATTGTTTACCGATCCTCTAGAAGCATTTCTTCTTGTTCTTTTTGCCATTGTTTAATTTACTCCAAAATAAAATTGTTTATTTGTCGCCAAAAAAAATATTTTGTATATTTTATCTAATTTATATAAGTATATAAAAAAATAATCGCGATAGTCAAATGAAATACTATGCAAACTATTTTTTTTATATTATAATACTATGCATAGAGTAAAATATGGCTTATTATGACAGAAAGAGGGGAGGTTAGTAATGAGACCAGATTGTATAATTAGGACCAATAGACGCAGTATGTCTTTGTCGGTTAGCAAAGATGGAAAAGTCATTGTGCGAGCACCTAGAAAATTAGATATTAATAAAATATTTGAATTTGTGAACGAAAAAGAATCTTGGATTAATAAACACTTGAACGCAATCAAAAATACCTCTCTGGTCAATCATGATATAAAAGAATATAACGTATTTTTATTTCTTGGAAATAAATATAAATTAAGACAGGTGGCCGGAATAAAACAGATTGAATTTTGTAGTAACGAAATTATTTATCCTACTAATTGGGATAAGGAAATTCTGATTGCTAAAATGAAGAAAAAATATCGCCAGTTAGCCTCTTCAATACTAAATGATAGGATTGAGTATTTTGCAAAGTTAATGCAATTAGATTATAATACTTTTGCTGTAAGAGATTATAAGGCAAGGTGGGGATGTTGTTCTAAGAAATTAGATATTGTAATTAATTATAAGGCAATTATGTTGCCACATGTATTAATAGATTATATTCTTATTCATGAGTTAAGTCATATTATTGAGTTTAATCATTCTTCATCTTTTTATAAGATAATAGAAAGTGTAATGCCTGACTGGAAAAAGAATAGGAAGAAATTAAAGGATTATGATTTTCTTTTAGGATTGTTTTAGATAAATAATTAATAACCAACTGTAATTATTTATTTTATATAATATAGGTACTATGCAAACTGTACTGCACATATAACTATAACTTTTTATAAAAAAGCGAAACATTATGAAAATTTATTTTTTACTAAATAATATTAGGGTAATAGTACAGTATAAGGGTAATGGCTTAATATAGGACTATTTTATTAATTACTGATATAAAACAGTTAAAATAGATGCTTAAAAACTATTCGCAAAAGAATAGTTTTGCGAAATAATAGCGGGTTTTAGCCATAAATATGCATAAGATCATAATATTATATAAAATTATTAATGCAAAAACTGCAACTTTGGCTATTTATGGTCGCTTTTGCGTAATATGCAAAGAGTTTGAATAGTACAAAAAATGCATAATACTATGCATTTAATTTGTTAAAATATTTTTCCAAAGTCTTAATAATATCTCTGGCATCGTATAATGTGAATTTACTATTATATGATAAAAAAGCCAGCGAATCATTATCTAACATTTTATAATCTTGTAATGGAAAATTTCTCATATAATTAATTATATTACGTAATGAAATTATGTTGAATTTTTCTTTATATAATGAATCTGGTATATTATATAACATTGTTTCAATAAGATCAAAATTTACATAATTTATTTTTTTCTCAACTTTAATTATATTTTTTATAGTTAATATATAGTCAATGAAATTATTATGAGTCTTAAGGTTTTTATAAGCGAAATTGTTTAATCCTGTATTTATATATCTAATACTCCCCTCTTCATAATTTTTTGCATAGTACTTAATTGCATAGTTTCCTTCTAAGTCTCTTATTGTTTGAGAAATAATTATTTTGAAATTGTATATAACATTCTCATTTACTGGATTAATATTTTTAATGTCTTTTTCTTTTTTTGATTTTTTTGTATTTTCAGTAATAGTATAGTTATTAATATCTGTTGCCAAATATCTATAATTAATTGCATATTTTGATTGCCATAATAATGTTGTATTTTTAGATTTTTGAACAAGTAGATTAAATATATCATTTTTAATTTCATCTAAATGTATTTTATTGGTCTCTTTTTTAGATATTGCAACCAAATTTTCTGTGTTCTTTAATGTAACATATAATACATTTGGACCTTCATTGTCAATATTTGTTCCAAGGCTGTATTCATCATAATAGTTCGCATATATATTTTCATGCACAGACAGACTAGGAAATTTGTTTTGAAAATATTCATCAAATACTTCTATTACAATATTTTTGAATTGATTTCTTATATTTACAATGTCTGTGTTATCAATATGAGAGTGCTCTATAATATTAATATTCATATGATCCCCTGCTGATTTCTTTACTTTTTTTAGAAAATATTATATATTAATTATAATCTTAGTATAGCAAATATTTTGCAAAAGTAAAACAACATAAAAGCATAATTTGAGAAGTGAAAAGTGGAAAATTATTTTATTGAGCGTGATTTTAATAATTTAGATAAAATAGACAAATTATTGGAGGGTATGCCACCCTTCTGTCTTGAATTTTTACGTGGAATAGAACAACGCACATCTGTTCTGACTAGATTGGGATATTTAAGAGACTTGAAAATGTTTTTTGAGTATTTAATTAATAATACGAAAGAGTTTTGTGGCAAAAGATTATCTGAACTTACAATTAGTGATCTAAATAATGTTACGCAGACACATATTGAGATGTTTCTATCTTATCTTAGAATGTATAAGAATAAGAATTCTTATGTTAAGAATGGAGAATGCTCAGTTTCACGAAAATTAAGTAGCATTAGAAGTTTGTTAAAGTATTTTTATAAGAAGAATTCTATAGATAATAATGTAGCATCAAAAGTAGATACACCTAAATTACATGAAAAGCCTATTACAAGGCTAGAAGTAGATGAAGTTGTAAAGATATTGAATTTATCAGAAGATGGATATAGCCTTACTCAAATGCAACAAGGATTCCATAAACACACAAAAGAGCGAGATTATGCAATATTATCTCTATTCTTAGGTACAGGTATACGTATATCGGAGTGTGTAGGACTGAATGTTGAAGATATTGATTTTACGCAAAATGCTTTTAATATAACTAGAAAAGGCGGAAGCAAGGTAACACTATATTTTAATAATGAAGTCGCTGATGCCCTATTGCAATATTTAGATGTGCGTAGTAAGATTAAAAATCTTCCTGAAGGCGAAAATGCGTTATTTTTAAGTTTACAAAATAAAAGAATTAATGTTCGAACTGTGCAAATATTAGTAAAAAAATATGCGCAAATAATAAATCCATTAAAGAAAATTACACCACATAAGTTGCGTAGTACCTTTGGTACTAATCTGTATAGAGAAACAAATGATATATATGTAGTTGCATCGGTACTAGGTCATAAAGATATAAATGTTACTAGAAAACATTATGCCGCTATCACTGATGATATTAAGAGAGATGCTTTGACAAGAAATGTTAAATTGAGAGAAGATTAAAAATCATAAAAAATTTAGAACAAATGTTTGACATATGATTTGCTATGTGGTATATTATTAATACAATTAAATATTCGAGGAAAATTATGAAGCAAAATAAAGAAGAACAATTGTTGCGTTTTATAAAAGACTATATTAAAGATAATTGTTATCCCCCTACTGTAAGAGAAATGTGCCACGCAATTAAAGTAAGTAGTACTAGTACAATATCTTATTATTTAGATAAGTTAGAGAAAAGTAACGCAATAAAGAAAAATCCAAATAAGAATCGTGCATTAGAAGTTGTTGAAGAAGAATTAACTCCAGTAAAAACATCTGATGATATGATAGCAATACCTGTATTAGGAACTATAGCTGCAGGTGCACCAATATTAGCAGTAGAGAATTGTGAAGAATATTTCTATACATCCCCTAATATGTTCCGTGGAGAAGGATTATTTATGTTAAATATTCATGGAGATAGTATGATAAACGCTGGTATTCTAGATGGTGACCAAGTCGTGATTAGACAGCAATCTACGGCAAGTAATGGTGAGATTGTAGCTGCGATGATCGATGGTAGTGCTACTCTTAAAAGGTTTTATAAAGAGAACGGAAGATATAGATTACAGCCCGAAAATGATACAATGGAGCCTATTTATGCCGATAATGTAGAAGTTATAGGAAAGTTGGTTGGATTGGTTAGAAAGTTCTAAAAAAAAGTGAAATGATTATCATTTCACTTTTTATTTTGCATAGTCAACGCTTCTGGTTTCTCTTATTACATTTACTTTGATTTGACCTGGATATTCCATTTCTTTTTCTACTTTTCTAGCAATATCTTTTGCAAGGAATACAGCTTCTTCATCGTTAATCATTTCTGGCTTAACAATTATTCTGATTTCACGACCAGCTTGAATTGCAAAACTCTTCTCAACGCCTTTGAAATTATTAGCAATTTCTTCTAATTGTTGCAATCTCTTAATATATGATTCAAGAGACTCTCTTCTTGCACCAGGCCTTGAACTGCTAATAGCATCTGCGGTTTGAACAATAATTGCTTCTAATGATTCATATTCTACACCACCATGATGTGCTGCAATACAATGGATAACTTCTTTAGATTCTTTGAATTTAGTTGCTAGATCAACACCAATGCTAATGTGTGTGCCTTCTACTTCATGATCCACCGCTTTACCGATATCATGTAATAGACCGCCCCTTCTACATATCTTTTCATTAGCTCCTACTTCTACAGCTATTAAACCTGCAAGATATGATACTTCCAATGAATGTTTTAAGCAATTTTGACCATAACTAGTACGGTATTTCAACCTTCCTAATATCTTCACAAGTTCAGGATGTAGACCATGGATTCCTGCATCGAATACAGCGGCTTCACCTTCCTCTTTGATAGTATTCTCAATATCCCTAGTTACCTTCTCTACCATTTCTTCTATTCTAGCAGGATGAATTCTACCATCCAGTATCAATTTTTCCAATGATAGTCTAGCAATTTCTCTTCTTACAGGATCGAAGCAACTAATTACCACTGCCTCTGGTGTATCATCTATAATCAAGTCTACGCCAGTAGCATTCTCCAATGCTCTAATATTTCTACCTTCTCTACCAATAATTCTACCTTTTAATTCTTCATTAGGTAAATCTACAGATGTAACAGTTGCTTCACTAGTATGATCAACTGCTGTTTTTTGTATAGCAAGAGTAACTATTTCTTTTGCTTTCTTCATAGCATCTTCTTTAGCGTTACTTTCTATATTTCTAATTAATATAGCAGCATCTTTCTTTGCTTCTTGCTCAAATCTGTTAATTAACTCTTGCTTTGCTTCTTCTTTAGAAAGTTTTGCAACACGCTCAAGTTCTTGAGTCATTTTCTTGGTTATTTCATCTTGTTCAACAGCTTTTTTAACTAATGACTCTTCTTTTATTTTTAACTCTTCTTTAATTTTTTCTATATTTTCTAATTTCTTGTCTATTGATTCTTCCTTGCTGTTTAGGAAATCCTCTCTAGCAATCAATCTGTTTTCAGTCTTTTGGACTTCAGATCTTCTTTCTTTTATTTCTTCGTCACATTCTGCTTTTAATTTGTGTACTTCCTCTTTCGCTTCTAAGATTATCTCTTTTTTCATATTGTTTGCATCAGATTCTGCTAATTTAATAATCTCGTCTGCTTTTTGTTTATTCTTAGAGAATGAACCTTTTGATACATTTTTCAAAATGAAATATGTAGCAGGTATTGCAACTGCACAAGTAATCACAACAGATATTATTGCAGTTGTAAAACTAAACGCAGATAACGAAAATATTTGCGCAATATTTTGCATGTTATCTCCTTTTAATTATAAAAATATATTTCAATAATCATAATTTAATAAATTTTTTGCAGTGTTAAGAAACACTACTTATAATTGTAATATGAGATTAAAAAAAAGTCAAACATTTCTATATAATATACAGAATTGTTTGACTTATGATATTACAAGTTCTTTGTTTCGACAATTTCTATAGTTGCAATTGCTTCATTTACTAACTTCTCTATATCAAGCCTAGATTCTTCTTTTTCTACTTTTTCTAATTTTGGTTTTATTATAGGATACTTTGGAAGAAATACTGTACAACAATCTTCATAAGGAAGTATAGATGTTTCGAAGAAATTTCTCTCTTTTGATATTGTTGTAATTTCCTCCTTATCCATTGCAATTAATGGCCTTAGAATAGGAACTACATCTGATACAATGTTAGTAGAAGTTATGCTTTCAATAGTTTGGCTGGCAACTTGTCCAAGACTTTCACCCGTAATTATTGCCTTTAAGTTATTTTCATTTGCTATTCTTTCAGCTATCCTTACCATAATTCTACGCATAATAGTAATCATGTATTCTGGCTTACAATGTTTATGAATTGCCTCTTGCACTTTTGTAAAAGAGCAAATATATAATTTAATATTTCCAGTATATTCACTTAATAACTGCGCTAGTTTTATAACCTTTTCTTTTGCCATTTCACTAGTATAAGGAATAGATTGGAAATGCAAAGCACTTATTGACATACCCCTCTTTGCCATCATATACCCTGCTACTGGAGAATCTATTCCCCCAGAAAGTAGTAATAACCCACCGCTACTAGTTCCCACAGGCATACCACCAACACCATTTATAGTGTCGTAGAATACAAAAGTTCTGTTCTGTTCTCTTATATCTACATTTACTTCTATGTCATAGTTGTGTAAATCAACCTTAATATTTGGATTGTTATTTAATATAATTTCACCCAATCTTTTAGAAAATTCTGTAGAATTGATTGGAAAGTTCTTGTCCGCCCTTTTTACTGTAACTCTGAAAGAATTATTATTCAATCTGATGGTACTTATATAATCTTCTATATTCTCTATGCTTGTCTCAAAATATGTGGCTGGACTTACTGAATGAACACCAAATACATTTTTAACGTTATTTAATAGTTTCTTTTCATGTTTCTTGTCATAATTAGTTATTAATATTCGTCCACTAATTTTTTGAATATTGCAAGGAAATTGTTTGGTATTTTCAATTATATTATTTAATAGAGATTTTTCAAAATAACTCTTGTTTTTTCCTTTTAGAAATATTTCACTATATCTAACTAATATTGCATTTTGCATATCTTTTCACCTGTTTGTATTTTTTTTATATTCGTTGATTGCTAATTTTAATTCCTTAATAAAGTTATCAATATCATCGGTACTAGTATCATGATTAATACTTACTCTCAAAGCACCTTCTATATATTCCTGCTCAACGCCCATATTTGATAATATTCTATTACCTTTCTTATGGCTTGAACAAGCTGATCCGTTACCAATAATAATATCTTTTTGTTCCAACATTCGCAAAATTGTTTCTGCTCTTAAGTGTGGCAGAGAGAAAGATATTATATATGGAGAGCAATTATTATCACTATTTATTCTAATGTTATCTATTAATTCTAAGTTGTCTTTTATATAATGTGCCTTTTTTACTGCACTATTGTAGTTATCATGTAGATTATCACTTGCTATTTTACATGCAGTAACAAAAGAAAAGATTCCTGGAGTGTTTTCTGTACCACTACGCAAATTCATTTCTTGACCACCACCAATCATTAGCGGATTAATGTTAACACCCTTTTTAATATAAAGTGCACCTACCCCTTTTGGTCCAAATATCTTATGAGAACTAATGGTATATAGATCAACACCCAATTCATCTACATCTACATCTATTTTACCAAACGCCTGTACTCCATCGGAATGGAATATAATCTTTTGATTTTTCTCTCGTATAATAGAATTAATTTCAGATATTGGATTAATTGCACCAGTTTCATTATTTACATGCATTATAGATACAAAATTTACATCATCTGTTAATTTGCTTTTGAAGTCATTTATATCAATAGTGCCATTATCATTTAATCCAACAAATTTTACATTATAACCATTATCTAGTAAATTTTTGGCTACATTATAGACAGATGGATGCTCAGATATACCTATTAATGCCGTCTTATTCTTATATTTAATAAAAGAGTTGAGTACCATGTTATTAGCCTCTGTTGCTCCACTAGTAAATATAATGTTGTCAAATTTATCTGCATTAATAATAGAAAGAATTGTTTGTCTTGCATTTTCCAACTCTTTCTGTATACTTGCCCCCTTCATATACAGTGCGCTAGGATTAAAGTATTTGTCGGTAGAATATTGGTTATAAGTTTGCAGTGCTAAATTCGAAATTTTAGTTGTGCTTGCATTATCTAAAAATATCATCTTGACTCTCTCTTACTTTATTTTTGCATATAATTTACCGTTCTTATATTCGGTAATTTCTGCAGTATAGAAATTATTAATATTTAATGTTTTATTACAGTTAACTATAGTTATAGATTTTCCACTATCTGTTGTTGCATAGTATTCATTTTTAGTTGCATTGTAATCATTGATGATAATATTATAATCATCACCAATGCTATTCTTATTTTTCTCTTTGATTATCTCTTTTGACAATGACAACAATCTATTTACTCTGTCACGCTTTGTTGCAATATCGTGATGACCTGGCATACTCGCTGCAACAGTTCCTTCCCTTTTAGAATACATGAAGGCAAATACTCCATCATATCTCACGTCATTAATTAGATTGTATGTGTCTAAGAACTCTTCTTCCGTTTCACCTGGAAATCCTACAATGATATCTGTAGAAATGTAACAATTTGGAATCTTAGTTCTAATTAATTTAATTAGGTCAAGATAATGTTCTCTTGTATATCTTCTATTCATACTATTTAATATTCTATTATTACCAGATTGTATAGGAAGATGAATAACTTTTGCTATCTTATCTTCGCTTGCTATTACATCTATTACTTCTTCTGTTAGATCTTTTGGATGACTAGTCATGAATTTAAGTCTAAAATCACCATCTAGATGTGATATTTCTCTTAATAATCTCGCAAAAGTGGTTTTTCCATCATTAATATCGTTGCCATAGCTATTTACATTTTGACCTAGTAGTGTAATGTATTTATATCCCTCATCTATAGCATTTTTACACTCTAAGATAATATCTTCGAATGCCCTACTTCTCTCTCTTCCTCTGACATAAGGTACTATACAATATGTACAGAAATTATTACATCCATAACTAATATTGATCCATGCGTTGTTTTTTGAAGTTCTATATGTGTCTACATGCTCATCCAAATATTTAGCTTCATCCCAGATTTCACATATATATTTTCTATCTTTTTCAAATCTAATCAAGTATTCCTTAAATTCATTAAGGTTATGTGTACCAAATATTATATTAACAAAAGGAAATTTTTTCTTGATTGTTTCTGGTCTGGACTTTACTTGAGCCATACAACCACATATAGCCACTATTAAATTAGGTTTTCTCTTTTTCAACCCTTTTAATGCTCCTATATGTGCATATATTTTCTGCTCAGCACCATCTCTAATACAACATGTATTGAATACAATCACATTCGCTTTTTCTTCATCATCTGTTGGCTTAAAACCAAGAGAAATTAGCATTCCTGCCAATTTTTCGCTTTCGTGAATATTCATCTGACAACCATAAGTTTTTATCAAATAGTACTTATCCATACCCTTATCCTTTTGTTTAGCATTTGCGAATATTATTATATCAAATATTAATTATATTTTCAACACTTTAGTACATAATAAAAACATATTAATACACATATTGTATAGGGGTAAAAATGAAAAAAGTTATTAAATCATTTGTTGTATTGCTTTTGTTTGTATTATGTGCATCTTTGATATTTGCCTTTATATATACTTCAACTATAATAGATGGTGTTAAGTTATCTCCATTGGACAAATATTCATTAACTAATAATTATGTATCAGCATCAATATATAATAATGACAATGAATTAATAACAAAAAATAATGACTACATAAAAATCTCAGAAATTAATGAGGACACAATAAATGCATTTATTAGCATAGAAGACAAAGATTTCTATAATCATAATGGAATAAATTATAAGAGAATAATTAAAGCTATGCTAAGTAATATAAGCAGTGGTTGTTTTACGCAGGGAGCCAGTACCATAAGTCAGCAATTGGTAAAAAATACACAATTATCGAATGAAAAAACAATTGAGCGAAAGATTAAAGAATTGTATATTACCCAAGAGTTAGAAAAAGAGTACAGTAAAGATGAAATACTTGAAATGTACCTCAATGTGATTTATTTTGGCAATTCATCATATGGAATACAGAATGCGGCACTTAACTATTTTGGAAAAGATGTAAAAGATTTATCATTGTCTGAAAGTGCGGTGCTGGCAGGATTGATAAAATCCCCTGGTTTATATTCCCCATATAATAATATGGAAAAATGCATAAAAAGGAGAAATCTAGTATTAAGTGAAATGCTGGAAGATGGAGTAATATCAGATACCGCCTATAATAGTGCAATTAATGAAAAAATACTCTTATCAAGTTCTAACAAAATATTAGAGAATAATTCTTATCGATATGATTACATACAACAAGCATTATATGAAGCATCGCAAATTCTTAATATAAGTATAGATAAGATTATTGAAAATGAATATCTAATATATACTTATCTAGATGATGAGATTCAGCAATCTGTATTTGATATTATTAATAATGATAATTACAAAATATGCAATGTAAATAATAATTTATCGCAAGGTTTAATAACAGTAATAGATAATAAAACTAACCGAGTAATTGCATTTGCTAGCAATACAGAATATGATGTTACTAATATGCATAGACAACCGGGATCGGCAATAAAACCCATTATGGTATATGCACCTGCTATAGAAGAAGGACTAATTAATCCTGCAACAAAAATACTAGATGAGCCCATAAATATTGATGGATATTCACCTCAAAACCTAGGTAATACTTATAATGGCTATACATCTATAAGAGATTGTGTTGCATATAGTCTTAATATACCCGCGGTAAAAATAATGAACGAAATGGGTATAGAGAAGTCAAAGGAATATGGTAATAAGTTTGGAATAAGTTTTAGTGAAGAAGACAAAGGCTATGCTTTAGCACTAGGTGGTTTTCATAAAGGCATAACACTTGATGCTCTTACAAATGCTTATGCAGTATTTGCTAATGAAGGAATGTATAGTACTCATACATTCATTAAATGCATAAAAAACAAATATGGCGTTATTGTATATTCTGATATGCGCGAAAAAGAACGCGTTATTGGCGAAGATACTGCATATTTAATGACCTCAATCTTACAGGACGGAATAAATTATGGAACTAGTAAAAGGCTAAAATATTTACCATATGATATCGCTGGAAAAACTGGTACAGTAGCAGTGCCCGGAACTAACAATAATAGCGATGCTATAAGTATTGCATACACCACAGATTATTCAGTAGGTTGCTGGATCGGTAATTATACTTTAGATAAATATAACAATTTAGATAGTTCTAATAATGGTGGAACATATGCTACTTCTGCTGTAAAAAATGTATTTGAGATTCTACATAAAGATAGTAGTCCATTGAATTTCGAAAAGCCAGACAGTGTCAAAGCTTGTAAAATTAATAATGTTATCTACCAAAGGGACAACCAGATATGTCTAGCGCAAGACAGCTGTGATGACAGATATACTGTAGAAGACTATTTTAGCACAAGGTATATGCCTGAAAAGACTCATGTGGATGATTATGTATGTATAATAAAACTCTCTCAAGATAATAATTATATATCATTTACCCCCAACAAATATTATAATTATCAATTAGTTGAAATAATGGATAACGATGAAAATGTTATATATAATATAGAGGGTTCGAGCGATATATCTGAATTAAAAGTTAGCAATAATGCCACCTATTATATGAAATATAAATCTAAAGAAGAGAAGAAGTACAGAGTAAGTAACAAGATAGACAGGCACTCCACTCCTACTAAAAATTTTAGAAAAGATTATAATTGGCTATTTAGTATGTAAATTATCACTTACAGTTGTGGCAACTAGATTATTTATACGATAATATTCTAATATCGCAGATAGTGCAGATACACTACATTCAGTTGGGTGCATTAATATAAAATCCCCTCCACTAACAGATTTTGTTGCTCTCTCATATATTAATTTCACATCATGATCACGCCAATCAATAGTGTCTTTTGACCACATTATAGTGATATATCCTAGATTATTACATGCATCTACAGTAGCATTGTTGAATGCACCACTTGGTGGAGCAAATAACCTCATATCATGGCCTGTGTATACTTTAATTAAATTATGACACATTAATATTTCATCATAATTCTGGCTATAATCCATATTTGAATGATCAAGGTGCAAATATCCATGATTGCCTACTTCGTGTCCGTTTGCCATTATTTTCGATAATGTTTCCATATTTTTCTCTGCCCAAATACCGCCAATGAAGAATGTTGCTTTTGCATTGTATCTATTCAAAATATCTAGCATTTCGTTAATATGATCTGTACCCTCATATACATTTATCATAATAGAGACTTTGTTATCATTTCTATCTCCATTATATATAACGTTGTCATTATCATAACTAAATACATATGATGTGCTAAAAGTTGTTGTGAATACGCTAAGAACAATTAATGACAATATAATTATAATATTTGTAACTATAGATACTTTTTTCATAAACATCCTTTATATGCAATTACTTTATATTAAATTATCTGATCAGAATTAGAAATAGTTCAATAATATATAATATTAATTTGTTCAATAGAAAATGCAAAAAAGCCACCTAATTTAAGGTGACTTTTTAATTAATCTTCATTAATTATTTCTTTTATATGTTCTATATCTTCTTTTAGTAAAGATACATGTTTATTAATTAACATATAGTTCTTTTCCAGATCAGGCAACCTATTTTCATTCTGCTTCAATACTGTTTCGCAAGAACTGATACTATCTCTTAGATCTTCTATTATCGCCATATCATTTTTTAGTTTTTCAGCTTTTTCTTGGCTGATTTTTGTGTTTTTTACACCATATAAGCTAATCTTTTGTTTTGCTACCTGCATTTCTTTCTTAGCAAGTTTATTAGTATCTCTTTCATATGCTTTTTTGATACGAAGTAATGGTAAGTATTCCTTACTTATTTTCTTTAATTCTTTTTCTGCTTCAACCAATTCTTTTTGAAGTTTCTCTAATTTAGCTTCAAATTGCAAATTCTTCTTTGAAGATATCTTAACTGGCTTCTCTACAACTTCTATTACTTCTACAACCTCTTCTTTTGGCTCTACTTTTTCTTCAATAACAGGTGTGGTATTTTCCTCTACATCGGTAGTAGTTTCCTCTACTAT
Source organism: Clostridiales bacterium (assembly GCA_015055515.1). Classification (GTDB taxonomy): domain Bacteria; phylum Bacillota; class Clostridia; order Christensenellales; family UBA1242; genus UBA11490. The sequence continues at coordinate 42,997 of SVIC01000002.1, forward strand.
CTTCTTATATGACTTTTTAGAATATTCAATGGTTGCATTGTTATTACTATTTGCATATCTTATAGGACCATCTGAATCATTATTGCTCTTGTTTTTGCTTAATTCCTGTAGGCTTTGAGTAATTCTCTTTAGTTGTTCATTCTGAGACTTTAATACATTATTATGAGATTCTAATCTTTTAATCTCTACGTTCTTGCTAATTTCGGCATTTTCTTTTTCCATTTGATTAACATTTTGAATTATTTTAGTTAATCTGGATGTCATTTTGTTAATACCAGCATATTTATTTGCAAGAGTTTCATCATTATTAGAAACACTAGCCTTATTATAATTATCAGTATAATAATCCAAATCGCTTTGGCTTATTTTTAATTGTTTATTTAACGATTTCAATTCGGTAGTCTGATATGAAGTGTCTTGCTTCAATTTCTTAAATTCAGATATTTCGATTTCCTTATTCTCAATAAGGATTTTTATGCTATCAATTTCAGAATTTAATTTAGTTATTAATGTTATTAACAACTTGTCATTTTCTTTTTCAAGTTCTTTAATTGAATTCTCATTTCTGGCTATCTGATCTTTAATTATTGAAATATTTCTACCTAGACTATCTGCATCATCATTAGACATATTCTTTAATTCTTTGTCTAGTTCTTTTCTCAATCTTTCTATTTCAGACTTAAGATGTTTGATTTGCTCTTTTATCTCATCAATGCGTTGTTCAATTTGCTCTATTTCTTTTCTTTCTTCTTCACGTATACGAGATTGAATTTGCTCTAATTCTTTTTCTTTCTTGTCCCAAGCCTTTTTCATATCTTCCAATTCAAGAATTTCATTAGAGTAGTCTTTGTGCTCATCTTTTAATATGTGAATCTCTTTTTCTTTGGATTCCATTTTGTCAATGAAATCTTCTAATTCGGTAGTTAGCTTATCAATTTGCTTTTCATTCTCTTCTTTTTGAAGATCTTGTCTATTCTCTAACTCTTGTTGCTTTGTTTGCATTTCAGACTTTAATTCTTCAAGCTCTTTTATATATGCAGTTACATCCGCATTTTCTTTTCTCAATGAATCGATTTCTTCTTGTTTAGTTACAATTTCTGCTCTTGATATCTCTAATTCTCTCACTAAAGAATCTATATATTGTTGATCATCTTTTCTATGGTTCTCTTGCAACTCATATATTTGTTCTTCTTTCGCTCTTAGATTATCTTTTAATAATTGAAGATCGGCAGACTCTTTGCTATAATCTTCATTTTGCTTTTTAAGCCTGTTGATTTCTTTTTCTTTCTTAGCAATATCTGATCTATAAGTATCTAGCGCATAAGTCAATTCATCATACAGTTTTTCATATTCAGCTATTTCTTCTTCTTGCTGAGCAACAAAATCTTTTTCTTTGTCTCTCCACTCAGCCTTCATCTTTTCCAAATCAGCCATTTCTTTAGAATAATCATTCTCACGGCTAATTAATTCATTTATTTCTTGTTGCTTTTGTTTGATCTCATCTTTAGATTTCTCTAGATCTTCTACAAGAGCTTTAATTTCTTTTTCATTCTCTTCTTTTTGTAATCTTTGGATCTCAAGAAGTTCAGTTTCTCTTAATCTCCACTCTCTTTTCAATTCTCTGATATCATCTTTCGTAATACCATAATATTGTTTTTTGTTTTTATTCTTCTTATTATGATTACGTGGATTTTTATATTTTTCTTTATACAATTGATCCTTTAATTTTACCAACTCTTTACGTTCTTCTTCAAACATTTCCTTTGCCAAACGCAATTCTTGTAGTTGCTTGTCAATTGCTTCATTATTTACTTTCACATCTGCCTTAACATCATCCTCAATTATAGGCTCAGTTACAGTTTCGGTAACTACTTCTTTTTCTTCTTTTTTAGTTTCTTCTGGTTTCTTTACTTTTTGTTTAGCTTCATCATTATAGATTACTAAGGCTTCCTTTGTAACTTCATCTAAGATAGCATCATAATCTTCTTCGTTTTTCTTAGTTTCTACTTCTGCTACTTTTTTCTGTTCTTCATCAATCTTTGCCTGAAGTGCCTTCTGCTCTTCTACAGCCTTGTCAAAATCAATCTCAGTTACTTCTTCAGTATTTTTCTCTACAGACTCAACAACCTGTTGTCTATTGTCAACGTTACTATGCACGACTATATCACCATATTCGTATGTATTTTTTGTTGCTTTCTCTTTCTTAGATTTGTTGAAATACACTCCCTCTGTAGATGAAAATGCACTAAATATAGCATCTAGCATTAGTGACAATAAAAAAGCACCAAGTAGTACTATTGTAGCAATACCTAAAATTTGTAAAATTACATATAAAACATCAGTCATATTTTACCTCTTATCTCAAAAAATAACTCTATTAATATTCTATATTAATATTAATAATTTGTCAATACTAAATTAAAAAAACAATGCTTTATGTTCAAAATATATATAAATACTATTACATGAGGCAATTATTTGTTAAAAAAAGGATAGGTAAATGAAATACTTACCTATCCAAATATGTACTTTATTATTTCCTACCATGAAATGCAAGCCCTAGTGTTCCTGGACCGCAATGTGTACCAATTACTGGTCCAATATTTTGTAGCCATATTTCTAAATCTTTGCCATATTCCTCTTCTATTTTTGCTTTTAAGAACATAGCATCTTCAATGCAATCAGCATGCAAAATTGCAAGTGGATAATCAGCTATATTTTGCCCTTTTTGCTTTAATAAATCTAACAAAGTCATAATAGATTTCTTTCTTCCATTTACTTTTGCTACAGTATCAATCTTACCATCTACATTGATACCAAGAACTGGCTTAATACCAAGCATTGTTCCAACTGCTGCAGATATAGCAGAAATTCTACCACCACGCTTTAAGTGCATTAGGTTATCAACAATAAAGAATTCACATACATTATCACGGATTTCTTCTACGAACTTTATAATTTCGTCATCACTTGCACCTTTCTTATATTCAAGAGCGGCTAAATAAGCCACAATTCCTGCACCAACTGAAATATTTCTAGTATCTACGAATTTAATAGATCTTTCTGGAAATTTTTCTTTTAATGAATTAATTGCTGTTTGTAAATGATTGAATGTTCCGCTCATTGCATTGGAGAAAGTTACATATATAATATCATTTCCCTGCTCCAAGAAAGGAGTGAATATCTCTTCATAATTCTGAGGATTTAATGCTGATGTAATAGGCATAGATCCTTTGCGTACTTTATCATAAAAAGCTTTGAAATCAGTATTTCTGCCTAAATCATAGAAATATTCTTCATCATCTATTGTGTACGGCATGCTAATAAATTCGATGCCTAATTTGTCAACCTTGTCATACCATAATTCGCTATTGCTATCAATAAAAAATATACTCATATCGTTCTCTCTTTACTTCTTTTCTTCTGATAGAGGATAAACCTCTTGTTAAGAGTATACAATTACTACTTAAAAAAACCAAGAAAAGTAAAGCAATTTATAAATTTTAACTATTTCATTATTGGGAATAATACTACATCTCTAATACTTGGCTGTTGATATAACATTACTAGCAGTCTATCTATACCCATACCAAGACCAGACATAGGAGGCATTGCGTGCTCCATTGCAAGCAAGAAATCCTCATCCACATCCATTGCTTCTTCATCACCCATAGCCTTTGCTTTTGCCTGCTCCTCAAGTGTATGTCTTTGAATAATTGGATCAACTAATTCGGAATATGCTTTACATAATTCCTCACCGTTAATTAAGAATTGGAACATTTCTATAGTTCTTGGATCGGCATCATTCGGTCTAGCTAAAGGTACAAGACATGCTGGATAATTGTATAATATTGTTGGCTCTATTATAGAAGGACGCATCTTTCTCTTATAAATATAATCGATAATAGCACCGCAAGTCTTTAGTGAATCTATATCTTCTGGATCAAACATCTTTAGACTGTTTACTTTTGCTTTCAATGCTTCTGGAGTGTCATAGTCTAATACATTAAATCCTAATAATTCGTTAATTGTTGCAGTATAATCTACCCTTCTTAACTCTTTATCAAGAGCAAATACTTTATCTCCTACTATTATCTCTGGCTTACCTAGCATATAAGTAGTAAGCTCTTTAATGAAGTTAGTAAAGAAACGTATATTGTCTTCAAAGTTCCAATAACTAGCATACCATTCTACTTGAGTAAATTCTTGTAGATGTGATGCATCCATACCTTCATTTCTGAAACACTTTGCCACCTCAAAGACTCTTGGGAATCCACCAGCAACAACCTGCTTTAGATATACTTCTGGTGCAATTCTTAGATTACACATTTTGTCTAGTGCATTATGTTTTGTCAAGAATGGCTTAGCACTAGCACCGCACACTGCTCCTTGCAATATTGGAGTTTCCACTTCTATGAATTGATTTTTCTCTAAATAACTTCGTATAAAAGATACTAATCTGCTTCTGCCAAGAAGAACCTTTCTAGACTCTTCATTTGTTACTAGATCAAGATATCTTTGTCTGTATCTTGCTTCTATATCTGTCAAGCCATGGAATTTCTCTGGCAGAGGTAACATAGCTTTTGACAACAATTCGTATGAAGTAGCCTTAATTGTGATCTCGCCAGTTTGCGTAGTATACATTTCGCCTTCTATACCTACATAGTCACCAATATCGACATATGTCTTAAAGAACTTGAATTTTTCCAAATCTATTTCATTGACACTCAAGCTTACTTGAATTTTTGCAAAAATGTCACTTAATTGAATAAACATAAATTTACCGAAAGTTCTTCTAAAAGTTAGTCTTCCTGCAACTTTTACCTTCGTGTCCATTTTCTCATCTCTTGCCTCAAGTAGCGTATGAGTAACTTCATACTTATCTGCATATGGATTAATGCCATTTTCTTTTAACAAGTTAATCTTATTTAATCTAATATCTGTTTCTTTTGTCAAACCTATACTTGGGTTCTCTGGTAATGCCATATATTTTTTCTCCATTGTATTTTTTATATAATAAAAGTATATTTATTTTAGAGATGTTTGTCAACATTAATTTTTATTTATTTATTATTTGATCTACTAAATGATCATATACTTTCATATTTTGCTTGATTTTCTTTAAGTAATTTTCACTTTCCTTAAATGGAATAGTATCAAGATTTTTTCCATCTTTAGAGTATTGAGGGTTCTTTAACCAATTATTTACATTTCCCATACCAGCATTATATGCAACAATAGCATTATCAATATTATTGTAATAATCTATTAAATACCTAATATACATACATCCGTATTTTATATTTAACTCTACATTCTCCAAATCAGTGTAATTACTTAACATGTCATCACCGCACTTTTTTGCCATATCATTTGCCGTATTTAGTTGTAACTGCATTATGCCGATTGCATCAGCAGAAGAATGTGCGCTTGGATTAAATGCTGATTCTACATTAATAGTACTAAAAATTAATATAGGATCTAGATTGTTCTCTCTAGAGTATTTTATGACTATTTCTTGATAATCCAACGGATAACAAATGTCTAAATAAGCATGAGCCAAACAAAATATTGAGATAACAGTTAATACTAATAAACTTACATAAAATATTATTTTTTTCATACTATATTATTTGTTTAATCTATGGTTTCGATACCAAGCAAGGCTAAATTAATTCCTTTTGCAATAATACTTGATAGCCTATCTACAATTAAGTCAATGTCATGAAATGTTAAAATTAATTCATCATCTATACATTTATCATTACATAGAGTTTTGGCATATATCATCAGAGGCACTCCGATTGTAATTACATCACAGCCAAGAGTGCTTTTTGTAAATTTTTTCTTTGGATTATTTATTCCTGCACCTGGGATTATACCAACATTGGTTATCTGAATAGATTTGCCAAGCCTGTCCATATGACCTGCACACAGAGAATCTATAATGATAAGAAGATGTGGTTTAACCCTTTTAATAATACCACTTATTATGTCAAAAGACTCTATTCCTGTCTCACCCATTACAGATGGTGCAATTGCCGATATTTTAGGCTTAAAATTACTATTGCTTAAGATTTTTGTAATAATTATATTTTCACATACTTTTTTACCCAGGCTATCAGATTGTATTTTCTCATTACCTAGCCCTACTACTATAATTTCAAAATTATTATCTATATTTGGTAATAATTTAGTAAGTATTTCAGATATATTGTCTACAATAACATTATTAATAGTGTCATCAAAATATGTCGATTTTGTATCTATAAGGTAATATTCACCAATTGGCCGATTTAACTTTTTTGATTGATATTTATTGCTTATTGTAAAATGATCTATTTTTATATCATTCCTATCATTTTTATATTTGAACGGCACACTATATTTGCTCGCCTCAATTTGTTGCTGTTCTAATATTTCAGATATTATATCCGTTTTTATACCTTTCACTTTCCACTCACAAATTTACTTTTTAATAATTTTCTTCATTTACAAAAATATTAAACCATTATTTTAATAAATTAGTAAAATAATCTTGCTTTTTAATAATTAATATGCTAAAATAGTCACGATTTTTAACAACTATCACTAAATAAGGAGAAAAATTGTGGCAAATATTAAATCAGCGAAAAAAAGAATTAACACTTTAGCAAGAAAAAGAGAAGAAAACAAATTAGTTAAAAGTTCTCTAAGAACTCAGATTAAGAAGTATAAAAAGGCTCTTGCTGAAAAAGATGTTACTCTTGCAGAAGCTTTGTTAAAGGAAACTATCAGCAAGATCGATGCTGCTAGAAGCAAAGGTATTCTACATAAGAACAATGCTAGTAATAAAGTTGCAAGACTATCTTCTGCTTTTGATAAACTAAAGAAAGAGACAGCTACTACTGAAGTAAAAGAAGTAAAAGCTGCCAAAGTTGAAGTTGCAGAGGTAAAGGCAGAAGAGAATACTGAAGAGAAAGCTCCAGTAAAGAGAACAAGAAAGACTACAACTAAGAAAGCAGAGTAATAAAAAAAATTTATCACACATTTATATGTGTGATTTTTTTGTACAAAAAAAACCACTAAATCATTAGTGGTTGCATTTTATTCAGATTTCTTTTTTACATTTTTCTTAGCAGAAGTTGTCTTTTTTGTCTTTGGCTTTTCTTCTTTTGTCTCTACTATTTCTTCTTTTACTTCTTCTTTATTCTCTACTACTTTATCTTCTTCTGCAAATGTAATATCATTACCCTGTGCATCAAGAATAATATCACGCTTATTGTCTATATCCATGATTGCATCAGCATGAATTTCCTGATAAGATTTATGGTTAGCATCACCTGTTTCAATAACAAAAACTCTACCAATTGTTGTCTCTCTAACACTTAATATTTTTCCAAAAACTCCTGCAGTAGTTATAATAGTGTCGCCTGGCTTCAACTGTCCCATCATTTCTATTCTTTTACTATTTAACTTCTTGTTTCTTAAATAAGTAGGTACAATCATAACTACAATTAATACAACAAAAATAATTAATAGACCCCATGAAGGCATGCCAGCATTTTCTAATAATAAATTCATATTTTACTCCTTATAATATAATACATATATTATACCAAACAAGTATCTCTACGCAAAGAAATAATTGATATATAATGTTAATTATTGTATTTTTTTAAGAATTCGTCTTTGAAATCTAGTAATCTATCTTCTCTGATTGCTTGCTTGATATCTTCCATAAGATGTGTAAGGAAGCGTATATTGTGAATGCTAAGAAGCCTTGCACCTAATATTTCGTCAGCATTAATTAGATGCCTTAAATATGCCTTAGTATAGTTTTTACAAGTATAACAATCACAATTACTATCTAAGGTAGAGAAATCCTCTTTGTACACGGCATTTCTAATTACTACTTTTCCACTTGATGTCATTGCTGTACCATTTCTAGCAATACGAGTAGGTAACACACAGTCAAACATATCTATGTTTCTAATAACGCCCTCTAGTATGCAGTCGGGGCTACCAACACCCATCAAATAGTGCGGAACATCATTTGGTAACTTATCCTTTAATACATCTAGCATTTCATACATCTTATCTTTGGGTTCACCAACCGAAAGACCACCAATAGCAATACCATGTTTTACATATGGCATACACTTCTGAAGACTATCAAGTCTCAAATCTGCATAGAAATTACCTTGTACTATTGGAAACAATGCCTGCTTAGGATTTTTATGATAATTATAGCATCTCTCTAGCCAATGAGCCGTTCTATCTACCGCCTTCTTGCTATCTTTGTATGATGTGCCCCACGTTGTACATTCATCAAATGCCATAATAATATCTGAACCTATATCGTTCTGTATCTGCATATCTTTCTCTGGTGTAATATAATGTTTAGCACCACTAAGATGAGATTTGAATTCTACCCCATCATCTGTTATCTTTCTCATATCGGACAAAGAGAAGACTTGAAAGCCACCCGAGTCTGTCAATATTGGCCTATCCCAATTCATAAATTTGTGTAAGCCACCTGCCTTCTTGACAATATCTTCGCCTGGTCTTAAATACAGGTGATAAGTATTGGATAATAATATCTGTGTATTAATTTCTTTTAGTTCTTCGGGCGACAAACTCTTTACTGTACCTTGCGTACCTACTGGCATAAATACAGGAGTCTCAATATCTCCGTGTGGAGTATGTAACACACCAATTCTTGCGCCAGATTGTTTGCACACCTTAATTGTTTCATAACTAAAATATTCGTTATTCATTATTTTCTCCTCCGTATAAGTAACATGCATCGCCAAAGCTGAAGAATCTGTAGTTAGTATCTACTGCTTCATTGTAGAATCGTAGTGTTTCATCTATTCCACAGAATGCCGATATAAGCATAATTAATGTACTCTTAGGCAGATGAAAATTGGTAATTACTGCATCAACAATCTTAAATTTATAACCAGGATAGATAAATATATCGGTATCCTTCTTCGTTTCATGTATAACTCCGTTATCATCCGCTGATGACTCAAGGGTACGAATACTTGTTGTTCCAACAGCAATAATTCTATTACCTTGCTTTTTGGCATTGTTTATAATATCTGCTGATTCTTTTGTAACCTCTATATATTCACTATGCATCTTGTGATCTAATATGTTATCTACATTCACTGGTCTAAATGTACCCAAGCCAACATGTAACAACACTTCTACCACTTTAACACCTTTATCCTTAATCCGTGTTAATAATTCATCGGTAAAATGCAACCCAGCCGTAGGTGCAGCACTACTGCCGTTATGTTTTGCATACACTGTCTGATAATCCTCGTTATGTTCCAACTTCTTCTTTATATAATGAGGCAGTGGCATTTCTCCCAACTCTTCTAGGATGTTTTCAAATACACCGTTGAAATTAAATCTTACAATCTTATTACCATCTTGTAATGTGTCAAGAACTTCTAGGCTTAATTTATCAGAGAATATAACAATTGTGCCTTTAGGTGCCCTTTTGCCTGGCTTCATTAAGATTTCCCAATCGGTATAATTTATTCTTTTAAGAAGTAGTATTTCTATATTAGCACCAGTTTTATCTTTCTTGCCATATAGCCTTGCTGGTATAACCTTTGTGTTATTTATTACTAACACATCACCTTGGTTAAGGTAATCTATTATATTATAGAACCTTTTATGCGTTATTGATTTATCAGATTTGTTGTATACCAATAGTTTCGCCTCATCCCTTTTTTCTAATGGAAACTGTGCAATTCTATCTTCAGGTAAGTTATAATTATATGTTTCTAATTCAAATATTTTTTTATCCATCTATATTCCTTTAAGCTATCAAAAAGCACAATGTATATTGTGCTCTTTTATTTTACATATTTTTTTATTAAATTACAATAGTTATTTTACTATTCTTCAGTTTCAACAAACATTTTCAAATAATCTTGCTTCTGGCTAGACAATTTTCTATCAAAATGCTTATATGCATTAGGTAATGCAACTCTTCCCCTTGGTGTTCTGGCAATAAAGCCTAATTGTATCAGGTACGGCTCATATACATCTTCTATTGTGTTAGCATCTTCGCCCGTTGCAGCAGCCAGTGTCTCAAGACCCGCAGGCCCTCCATTGAATTTGTCAATAAGAGTTAGAAGAATACGCCTATCGGTAAAATCAAGTCCTAATTCATCTACTTCTAATCTAGACAAAGCCTCCTTAGTAGTCTCAAGGGTAATTGACTTTTCATTCTTAATATCTGCAAAATCTCTAACTCTTTTCAAAAACCTATTTGCTATTCTAGGAGTACCCCTACTCCTTTTGGCTAGTTCTATACTCGCATCAGGGTCAATTTGCATTCTTAATATATTAGCGGACCTTGTAATAATTGATGCTAATTCTTCTACTGTATATAACTCTAACCTACATACAACTCCAAATCTATCTCTCAATGGTCCAGTCAACATTCCAGCCTTGGTTGTTGCTCCGATTAATGTAAATGGTTGCAGTTTCAACCTCATTGTTCTAGCACTTGGCCCCTTTCCTAATATGAAGTCTAAGGCATAATCCTCTAATGCTGGATACAGAATCTCCTCCACTGCACGAGATAACCTGTGTATTTCATCAATAAATAGTACATCATTTTTGTTAAGATTGGTAAGGATACTTGCCAAATCAGCCACTTTTTCTATGGCTGGTCCACTGGTTATCTTAATGGATGAACCCATTTCATTTGCAATAATATGGCTAAGTGTGGTCTTACCTAGTCCAGCAGGACCGTATAATAGCACGTGGTCTAATGCTTCGCCACGCTTTTTTGCAGCTCCGATATATACTTGTAGATTTTGCTTAATTTTCTCTTGACCCACGTATTCATCGATAGAAGTCGGCCTTAATGTATTCTCTACATCGTTATCTTCCATATTCTTAGTGCTTGTAACTATTCTTTCATCAAAATCCATATTAATTCATATTCCTTAATGCTTTTGTTACTAGTATTTCAGTAGTATCATCTGGGCCCGCTACAGATTTAATCAATTTCATTGCCTCTACTTTGCTCAATCCCATATCAACCATTAAGTTTGCAGCCTCTTCCATTGCAGATTCATTACCAGATGATGTATTACTAAATTCTGTATAATTTTCTAACGTAATTCCATTTAGCGTATTTATGCTATTCTTTAGCTCTAATAAGATTCTTTCAGCAGTTTTTTTGCCAATTCCTTTAATGGAAGCAATGAGTTTTACATCTCCATACATAATTGCAGTTACTATCTCTGATGCACTAAGTGAAGATAACATCTGTATTGCTGTCTTTGCTCCTATGCCAGACACCGAAATTAGCGACAAAAAGACATCTTTCTCCTGTTTGTTGTAGAATCCAAACAACTGCATAGCGTCTTCTCGTACATGCAAATATGTGTATAATTTTGCCTCATCACCTATGCCTTGCGTTCGATCAACTGTATTTGTTGAGACAATTATTTCATACCCTATTCCATTATTATTAAGGACTATTAAGTTCTCATACTTTTCTTCTATTATTCCTGTTATAAATGAATACATTATATACCTACCTAATTTGAGTTTGACTTAGTACAGTGTTGGTTTGTGCATGAGTTAATGCAACAGCTAATGCATCTGCGGCATCATCAGGTTTTGGAATTGATGACAGATTTAATATCGCCTTTACCATATATTGTACTTGTTTTTTTTCTGCTCTGCCATTACCTGTTAGTGCTTGTTTTATCTGTAAAGGAGTATATTCATACAAATTATCAGTATAATTAGCACTGGCTATTAATAATACACCCCTTGCTTGTGCTACTGTTATAGCAGTAGTGATATTGTTATTAAAGAACAATTCTTCTAGTGCAATAGCATCTGGCTTATACTTCTCAATTAGTTGCATAATGCCACTATATACCTGCTGTAATCGAACGGGAGTACGAGTATCCTTATGTGTCGTAATTACCCCATAATCGATTACTTTTATATCATTTCTTGTTTTCTCTATTACCCCAAATCCTACTATAGCAATACCTGGGTCTATACCTAATATTATCATAAATCACCTATACTGAATATTATAGATATAATACAAAAAAAGTCAAACAAATATCGTACATTTGTTTGACTAATTAATTAACTCCATAGATTTTTGAATTTATAATCATCTATTTTTGGATTGGATTCACTATATAACTGATTGATAGTATGATTGAAATAATTAGTATAATAATTATCATCTTCTACCTTGTCATACAGATACTCGAATATTGTCTTATCACTAGCAGTATTCACTGTTTCATTTAATAATGTTTGATAAGTAATGCTATCAATTGAGTTGTGATTAATGAAGTTCTTTGCCATATCAGAATAGAACATGATATGAATGCCATAGCTAGATACAGCCGGTCTTAGCAATACATCGCCTCTATTATAATCACTATATAACTCCAATGCACCCTTAGTAAATTCAGCCTCCCAGTTGTCTTCTACGCCTTCATTAACATTCACTGCATAGTAGAAGTCGGCATTCATAATACCAGGATCATCGTTGTATATATACATCATGTCTTCGAAGTTTTTAGCCTTCTGTCTTATAATCTTATCCTCATCTGCAATAGATCCAGTTATTTTATTTCCGTTAACATAATCATTAATTCTAGCAATAATATCGCTTATATAAGCTTCTTTTTCCTGGCCATCTTCTTCATAAGTAGATTTAGTATTGTATATAACACTATATAAATCTAAATTGTACTGAGCATCCAACTTCTCTATTAACTCAACATTGTCTAGACCTACAGCCTTCTTATCTTCCTCTAACTTAGTCTGCAATTGCTTGATTTCAGCCTTTTGCTCTTCTGTGAAATTAATAAGTATGTGGCTAACCAAAATATATTCGTTGTCAGAATTTGCATGATAGAATACATATTCACTATTGTACTTATCCATTGCAGTTCTATACGCATCTAGATTGTAATTGAAGTTCAAATATTGAGCATTGTATTTATTTTTATAATAATCAACAACATTATCTGTAGTTATTGTTAGAGTAGATTCGTAATAATATTGATGAATTTCTAATAGTTTTGCTTGGTATGCATCTCTAATATAATTGGCTTCCTCATGTCTTAATACATCTTCTACTTCAATGCTTCTATTTTCTGCCTTTGCATTTTGTTGTAATAACTTAATATATTTATTAAATGCCTTTGCAGTAGTCTCTTCATCATAATTATTGGCTAATACAAAATGAGTGGCAACATTATCCTTGTTAAATAATTCTAGATCCTCTACCCTTTTAGAAATCTCTTTTGTTTCTTCATTAATAACAAGCTTAGATGTATATTCCTCTTTTTCAGCTCTGATTGGCTCTTTTGAAGGTTGCTCAACCTCACCCAACTTGTCATCTTCTTTTAAGATTTCTTCTGCATATTTATCTATTGCACTTTGCATACTATTAAATGCATTATATCTTATTTCAAGTGCATTAGGATTTGTGCTTGAATATATATTCTCTAAAGTCTTAGACCATCTGTAATTCTCTAAGTCTACAAAGTCTACGTTCACGATTGCATTATGATAATATTTATCTGTATCATTATTATATGCGTTTTGCAACTCACTAGCAATATCATTAAATACCAAAGTTGTCTGCATATAATACTTTAACGAATCGTTAAGACAATCTTCTAAAGAAGCATAATAACCACTAGCATATCTATTATATCCATAAGTTCTAAATGTGTTATTAAGATCGGACATCGATACTTCTAATGTTTTGTCGTTATATTTATAAGTAGCAATAATCTGATTATAATAATCGGTTTTATCTCTTACTACAAGATTACAAGCCGAGAATGTAAATACAGATAACATTAACAATAATCCAAATAGAATTATTGACATAAATTTCTTAAATGATTTAATCTTCATAGCAGTTCCTTTTATTCCTTTGTCCTACAAAAGTAGCATTTTAACTATATTAGTATATAAAATAAATAAATTTAACGCAACTAATATAACTAAATTATTACCTAATTTTTAATTTTTTATATATTAATTTAGTAGTTTTATTAAATAATCCAATATATTTAATCTGTCTATTCCTGTAATATTTACTCGCAAGTTCAATGACACATCAATTTTTACATTATCATTAATAAGTGTAGAGATTGTTTTAATGTCTGCTTCATTACCAAAATCTATATGAACATCATCTTTTCTAACAACTAACTTAGTTGCAGAATACGTATATAATTTGTTTTTGATCAATGCAAATTTGCACAAGTTGATTAAGTATTCCGGCACGATCTCGAACAAATCTTTTAACTTATTCTGTACACTATTAAGTTCATCCAATGATGATATATTAGCGATCTTAGTATATAGAGAGATCTTCTGATTGGTTGTCATATTGCTACTAATAGGAATAGTAGTTGGAAAATCAGTATCTATCCTTATTTCTTGATACAACTTATTGTTAGGTGTGTTATTTTCTAATTCATCAATAACATTGTTAAGAATAGCCATATACATTGAATATCCTATCTTCAACATGTGCCCATGCTGTTGCCCGCCGAATATATTACCTACTCCACGCAACTCCATATCACGCATTGCTATCTTGAAGCCACTACCCATAGCAGTAAACTCACTAATCGCCTTTAGTCTCTTATATGCAACATCGGTAAGATCACCTCTATACATGAAAAATGCATAAGATTCTCTGGATCCTCTGCCTACTCTTCCCTTCAATTGATATAATTGAGATAAGCCTAACTTGTCTGCATCTAGTATAATAAGAGTATTGGCATTTGGCAAATCAACTCCATTTTCAATCAAGGTTGTAGATATCAATATCTGTGTTTTACCATTATACACTTTTATAATTTTATCTTCTAATATATTTGCACTCATTTGACCATGCGCGACATCTATAGCATATTTATTGTCTAATAACTTACTAATGTAATGTGCAACAGCATCAATGGATTCTACTTTGTTATAAATTATTAAAACTTGTCCATTTCTAGAAATTTCTCTATCAATTGCCAATTTTATTGCATTATCATTATATTCGACTACACTTACTTGTGTAGTTATTTTATTAGATGGAGGTGTCTGAATGGTAGAAATGTCTCTGATTCCATTAAGTGATAGATGTAGTGTCCTTGGGATTGGAGTAGCACTTAGAGTTAATACATTTATACCTGTTTTTAATTTCTTTATTTTCTCTTTATGTTCTACACCGAACTTCTGTTCTTCATCAATAACTAGTAGTCCTAGATTAGCAAAATTAATTGCTTTATTTAATAATTTGTGAGTACCTATAATAATATTAATTTTATTATCATTAAAATCATTTATTATATTTTGCACCTCACTAGCAGTCTTAAACCTATTTAAGACCGCTATATTTACTCCGTAGTTACCCATTCGCGTATTGAAAGTATTGAAATGTTGTTCACTAAGAATTGTAGTTGGGCATAGTACTGCAACTTGTTTATTACATAATATAGTCTTAAATGCTATTCTAATAGCAACCTCTGTTTTACCAAATCCTACATCTCCACATATTAGCCTATCTATTAATTTACCAGCAACCATTTCTTTCTTTATATCACTGATTACTACTGCTTGGTCGGAAGTTAATTCATATGGGCAATTTTCTTCAAACTCAGCTTGTATTTCATCATCCGCACTATATTTGTATCCTTGTGCCGATTGTCTGGCCTTATATATGGCAATAAGATCTTTTGCTATATCTTTAACAGAAGCTTTTACCCTATCTTTTACCTTTTTGAACTCTACTCCGCCCAACTTATTTAGTGTTGGATTCTCTCCATCGCCTACATACTTAGTGATACTATCTACATTTTCTATTGGCAGATATAGTTTATCTTCATTCTTATATTCCACTACAATATAATCTTTTTTTATTCCGCTAGTTAGTTGTAGTGTCTGAATGCCTTTGCACTTACCTATTCCATGAATTTTGTGCACAACATATTCATCTTCTTTAGGTAATTCTGTATCTGACAATGCATCGACGGCTGTGTTGATAATTTTAATATTTTTTGCCTTCTTGCCTACGGCATTGCTACCAATTACTGCAATCTTGTCTTCAAATAGATTGAATGAGTTATTATATTCTTTCTTAAATATGTTTACTACACCTTTCTGTGCATCAAAAATAGTTTTACATATATTAATATTAGTCTTATTTACAAGTCTAGCATATACAATGTCGTAGTTATCTTCTGTGATAAATAACAGTGTTGTGTATGCAATCTTATTATAGTTTTGTAAATCTATTATTAGTGATTCATAATTTTCGCCATATTCTATATTTGGCATTGACTTAAAAGAAAATACTGCATTAGGACTAAATATTTTATTTGCATTATTAATATACTGAAATCCTATAATTGCTCTATTTTCCTTCGATGTTAAATTATCTATATTTAGAGGGTTTCTATGCACATCTAATAGCAATTTATTTTCTTTGCCCTCTTTTATCTTTTGATTGTATTCTTCTATTATACTTTTAGATACATCATATATTTGCTTCACATCAGAGAACACAACCAACATTTCACTATCTAATACATCAATTAACTTAACTAATGGCTGTGAGCTAAACTGCAAAAACCATAGACTGTTATAAGTCTTATTGAACTCAAGATAATTATCATATATTTTTTTAACTACACCATCATTTTTAGAAAATTGTATTTTAGATAAATCAACATCTATATATGAATTAGAATATATAGATAAATTATCCATATTAGATATTGGTTGAATATATTCATTATCCAGTTGTTGTATTTTTGCAACAACATCATAATCGAATATTATTCTATAGCCCTCTGATTTGCCCATTGGCACCAAATCGAGTATTTCACCACGGCTTGCAAACTGACCACCACCACTAACATTAGTTACCTTCTCATAGCCCAATAAGGCCAGCTTCTTCTGCAATTCTTCTATATCTATTACTTTATCAATCTCTACGTCGATTAACTGATTATTTCTTACGACATTATTAGGAACATCTAGTAGTAATATTTCAGGCGTAGCAATGTGTATATCATAACTTGGATTGGAGATATTTTTTATAAAATTCACATACTCGATATGCGATGTAGAATAATCATTAAGAAATACGTCGGGAATACTTGTGCACGCATTTACTCTATAACTTAATGCTTCGAATTTCTTTATATATTTTTCAGCCTCATCATTTGTTGGAACAACAAAAAGTTTTGGACGATTAATCTCGTCCAAAATCCCGATTATTTCACCTTCACTACAATTAATTACACTAATTTTTTTATTTTCATTAACTGTATTTAAGAGAATTTTAAGATTACTATTTTGCCCTAACAAATGTCTTATCATTATACACTTCTTGCTTCTATCTTGCCATCTTTTATTATAAATTCTTCTAATATATTAGCAACTTTGTCGAATGCCTCTATATAGTACATTTCTTTTTCTTTTGGTATCCTAGACAACACATAGTCTGCCAAAGGTATGTTGTTACTTGGTCTGCCTATACCTATTCTAATACGAGAAAATTGATCACTGGCTAATTTTGCTATTATATCCCGCATACCATTATGTGTACCTGCACTACCGCTGCCCCTGTATCGAATTACACAAGGATCTAAATCTATATCATCGTATATAACACATAGATTAGATAGGGGTAATTTCAAAGATCGAACGACCTCGCTTACACTATTACCGCTTAAGTTCATATATGTTTGAGGTTTTATTAGAATAACCTTCTTACCACAAACCATTCCTTCTGCAACAAGAGCATTATACTTCTTCTTAGTAAATACCAGACCATTTTTCGATGCAAAAGCATCCAGTGCCATAAAACCAATATTATGGTGTGTCTTATCATACTGTTTATCGGGATTTCCTAGTCCTACTATTACAATCATTTATCTTCCTCTTTCTTTAACGTATTTCTATCGGCTATTAGTGATCCTTTTTTCAATCTGTATGTATCTATAACACAATAATATCCAATAGTAGAATTGTCGCCTATCGTAGATTTTATCACATTGCAGTATGGACTGACAAGTACATTTTTACCAATTTTTGACTTAATTATATTGCTATTTGATACACTTGATCCATCTCCTATTTTTGAGTCGGAAATTGATGAGTTGTTATGGATTAAACAATCTTTGCCTATAATAGTCTTACCTTGAATAACGCAATTATTTAATATTGTAGTTCCTCTGCCTATATCACATAATGGAGAAACAACTGTATTCATTGGGTTTTGGAATATTACTCCTTTTGCTTGAAGAGTGTTAATAACCCTCTTTGAGAAATTCTTCTCTGCTTGTGCAATCTCTTGAGGAGTCTCTACCGAAACAAAAGCATCCTCCCCTTGCATATAGAAATTATCAAACATACAATTTGGATTAGATACATAATATCTGCTATTATAGACCGCACCAGAATGTAATTTACACGCATTTGATTGTTTTATAGACACGTATTCAATCACTTTTGCCACAATACTTTTTGTGATGTATGGAGTATTGTTATAAATTATCATAATATAATCAAAGTTGTTGCAATAAGGCAATACTTTTGATCTAAGGTCGTCTTTTGCTTTTAAGTCTATCTCAAATACAGGATTATTCGAAAACTCTCTTTTAAGCCATTCAGATATAGTTAGTCCAAGTATTTTAACTTTCTTATATTTATTGACTATAATTATCGCACAAGATACATTAATCTTATTAATACTCTTTTGTACAAGTGTCTCTACTTCGTACATGACATCACCCCATATTATTTATGATATGTAATATTATTAGATATTGTTGTTGCCCTATATATTTGTTCTAGTAGAACGACTCTCATTAGTTGATGCGGGAATGTAAATGAAGAGAAGCTTAATAGCATATCCGCCTTATTCTTGATCTCATCACTTAGTCCGTAACTACCACCAATAATAAAGTTAATAATAAAACTATTTTGCGATATTTGCTCTATTTTCTTTGCAAAAGCAACACTATCTAACGATTTTCCATTGACATCCAAGACAATATTGTATCCTTTTAGATACTTTTCAAATTTTAGACTTTCTTTCACCTTTACTTTTGCAATATCAGCAATACTTGCATTTTTTGCAATTTTTTCTTCTTCTAATTCGATGATATTTACATTATGATACTTTGATAGTCTCTTTATATATTCGTTGCATGCTTGTGTATAGAACTTCTCTTTAATATTTCCTATACAGAGAATATTAATTTTCATTACATCAACCCCCATATAAATGTTGATACCGTAATTATAGTACCTAATAACACCGACACTATTAGAAAAATATAGTCTCTTTTGTGAGCTTTATATATTTTATCCTGCTTTGGCATAAATATATCTATTGGATTTTTAATAGAGTTAAAATCCAGATTTAATTTCGTAGTACTCTCTACTAATTGCTTTATTTCATTTGAATCATAGACAATTGGAGCATCCGATGTAGGATTGCCTTTGTTGTAAGCAGTATTAATGGCTTGCTCTACCTTTCTTATCATGGTATTCTCATACAATTTTTTTAATAATAAATACAGAACGAATATTAATAATATAGATCCTATTATTATAGAAAGCACTAATAAAAAGAAATTCATATTATAAATGCCAGAATAAACATTAGTAACAAAATTGTTATAAGAAGCATTGTTATCCATTAGAAATGTATTAGTTATCGATATAAAATTATTTACGAAATGCACTATTATAGCTGGCCAAATATTCTTCGAAATTACTGAAATATAACCAATAATTACGCCCAGAATAATAGCATAAAACACTTGCACAATATTTAAGTGTATCAATCCGAACAATATTGAACTAATTATAATTGCTTTATGAAAGCCAATATGCTTTGTTCCTTGCAGGCACATTCCCCTATGCAAGAATTCTTCACAGAATGCTGGGAGCAATGCTGTAGTAAATATTTGAGTAATATAAGCGCCCAATGTCATTGTCCCACTACCACCACCACTTCTAAATCCAAACATAGTTATAATGCCATTAAATAATGTAGAAGTCATAATAGTAACTACGTATAATACAATACCAAGTGCAAGTGATATAATTACAGTTTTGAAATTAATTTTATAGAAATTACAGGTATTAAATAATTGTCTAGGCTTAACCTTTAACATTACACAATATAAGATCATTGGTAGGACAAATAAGCATATAACTTCAATTAATGTAGAGTATATAATATCTATAGCATTGTCAGATAATCCATTCAGCATTCCAAGTGCGGATGAAATACGCACTCCAACAAACGCTACGAAAGCTATAAAATATATCATATAAGTCTTGTATACAGACTTTTTATTAGGCTCTGATATGTATTTCATATTCAACTCCACATACTAATTGTAGTAAATATCCAAGATATTATTGCGATCGATACACCGCAGATTGCATAAAATTTTTCTGTAAATGTGTATTCACTTAAGTGTCTCGTCTTGTTTACATTTACATTTGCTTTTGCGATATATCTAAATATAATGTATAGCAGTAACACGCCTAGAATTGACAGCAATGTTGCTACAAATATATTAGTAAAGGACCAATTTGGAACAACCATGCCACCTGATTGCATGGTAAAATAATGAGATATTAAAACAATTGCATTATTTGTTAAATGTGTGATTATTGGATATATTATATTTCCTGTAAAATTCATCACCAACGCTAATATTATGCCAATAATAAATTGATAGAATGTCTGTTGTAATGACCCATGCATAATAGCGAAAAGAAGTGCAGATACAATCACTGCAAATCTCGTAGAGTTTTCTGACTTAAGACCAGTAAATATTATACCTCTAAATATTAAATCCTCGAATATTGCTGGCAACAACCCAAGCATAAGTATGTTAAGGAATAGAAATCCTATGTTATCTGTTCTTACATTAATGTTATCATCTGGATTAAAGCCAATTAATTCTAATAACGTATCAAAAAGGTTAGATATATTAGAAAAAAAAGTTATACAGATCACTCCAATTAATATTGCAAATAAAATGTATTTTATTTTTATTTTTTTATTTAGTCCTATAGCTTGTCTTATATTGTATTGCTTGCCTCTATTCTGCCAAAAGAAAAGTAATGCAAAAACTGCAGGACTTAATAAACAAGTAACATATGTATAATCTGGACTTTTACTAAATTCGGTATTGGCAATACCTGTTACAGATATAATTATAGTGAATATAAATGACACTAATATCTGAAAAAGGAACATATTGAAATATGTCTTATAACTATCCAACATAGAATATTGAGATTTTATATTATATGAATTATTCTTCATTTATAAACTGCTCGAACTTAATCAATATTTCTTCTTTGCCAGACTTATTCTTGGCGCTAGACATTAATATGTTGTCTACACCCATAGCTAGACTATTTGCAAGCTTCAACTTGGCGTTATTTTGCTGTGCTTTTGACATTTTGTCGCACTTTGTAGCGATAAGAATATATGGAATTCTAAAATATTCCAGATAATTCATCATGCTTTTATCTAGCTCGCTTGCTTCTAATCGGCTATCTACCAATATACATACTAATTTAAGATCTTCTGATTTAGTTAGAAAATCCCCCAGTATTGTATCCCACTTCGCACTCTCACTCCTATTCAACTTAGCAAAACCATAGCCTGGAAGGTCTACAAAATACATATTATCATTAATTTGAAAATAATTTATCAGTCTAGTTCTACCAGGAGTACTACTAGTTCTAGCCATACTCTTATTGTTAACTAAAAAATTAAGTAATGAACTCTTTCCTACATTACTCCTTCCAACAAATGCTATTATAGGCTTTCCATCATTTATTATCTCTGCGCCATTTGCTACGCTTTTTACAAATTTACAACTAGTTATTCTCATATTAGGAAGATATCACACTCATCATCTTTTGTCAAATCATATCAACATCTATAATAATTTAATTAAGTAATTTAGTGAGATACGATGAAAAAGGATGTATCAGTGATACATCCTTAATATATAATGTTAACTATGTGTAAATATGTAGATTATTAATATTTGTTACCGCAACCGCAGCAGTTTAATAATAACAATAATAGTATAATACTACTACAACAATTGTCATCACCGCCAAATCCCATATTGCAGTTACCGCATAATAATAGTATTAATATTAACAAGCAGCAATCGTTGTCTTTGGCAACGTGACCGCCACCACCACAACCGCATCCGCCATGATTATTACCGAAAAACATCAGATGTGTCCTCCTATATGAAATTAAAAAGCACCAATTTATGTAAACAGCTGTTATATTGTTTTGCTTTTCTACTTCATAATATGCAGAGTACTAGATTTTGTGCTACTTATTATTAAAAAATTTTATAATTTTATTTTTAAGATTTTCTATACCTATATTTTGCTTTACAGATATAACAACTCCATCATTTAACTTATTTTCGAAGTCAGATATATTAACCTTATCTACCTTGTTATATACTTTTATAATTGGCACAGTTGATCCTAATTTTTGCAACACATCAATAGATACATTCATTTGCATCTCGTAATCTGGATTAGATATATCGATAACAAGCAGTAGCAGATCGGAATATATACATTCTTCTAATGTACTACTAAATGCTTCAATAAATTCATGCGGCAGATTACTGATAAATCCAACGGTGTCGGTAAATACTATCTCTTTCCCTTTTCCCATCCATACCTTTCTGGATGTAGTATCTAGGGTCGCAAATAATTCATCTTTTGCGTATATATTATCTTTTGCAAGTAAATTTAGCAGGCTACTTTTACCACTATTAGTGTATCCTACTATAGATACTGTTGGATTGGTATTACTTTGCCTATTTTTTCTATTTAATTCTCTGTGCTTCTTTAGTTTTTCTAACTCAGCAGATTTTTTTAATATATTAGCTTCTACAACCCGCCTATTCATCTCCAATTTGGTCTCTCCAGGTCCTCTCATGCCTACTCCACCGCCATATCTGTTGGATGTATTAACATATGATTTTAACCTAGGTAGCATATATTTCAATTGAGCCAATTCTACTTGCAGTTTACCTTCATTGGTTCGAGCGCGCTTTGCAAATATGTCTAAAATTAGCATACTTCTATCTATTACTTTTACATTTAGATAATCAGATAAATTACTTTGCTTACTGCTAGACAATTCGTTTTCAAATATAACTAAATTAGCATCTGTTTTCGCTATCAAATCTTTTAGTTCTTCCACTTTACCAGAGCCCAATAAGAATTTTGGATCGGGAGCAATCTTGTTTTGGGTTAAAACCCCCACTACTTCTATACTATCTGTAGAACATAGACCTTTTAATTCTTCCACTGATTCGGTCATATTAATGATTGATCGTTTGATATCTACAGCCACTAATATCGCCTTGTCTTTTTCTGACTTGGTGTCGATAAGTTTTGTAGCATTTTTCTTCTCTCTTGCGATCTTATCATTAATTTTGTCCATTATGCCATATTTATTAATATACCCTGCATAATCATAATGCTCATTACATATTTTACCCGAATCCAAATATGCTATATCAAAAGACCCTATACCGTTATCCATAACAGATACAGCAATAATATAATCCGGATTGTTTTTCTGTAAGAACAACATATCTTTCTCGCTTAATGTAGAAGGCGCAAAAGGATGTGTATGAATAATACGCATATTATGGCTATCAATATTAATTTCTACACTGCCAGATTGGCTATCACTTACCCTGATATCTAATATTTCACCCTTTCTATTAGAAATTACAGCAATTTCTAATTTTTCTATTCGTGAAATATCACATATATCGCTTAAGAGTTTTTCATCTATTAGAGTATCTTTTGTATATATTTTTCCTATATATGATTGTAGTAAGTCTTTATATTTTTGTTTTATTTCTTTCATTTCTTTTTCCTAAATAAGTTCAGAAATCTTGTTATTAATATCAGTAATTACATTTGTAATAGTATCTTTTATCTCATCTGAAATAACATCATTTTCTATATTTATGTCTATTTCTAATATATTTGATCCCACAAGTAGTATTCTTCTATAGAAATTAACTAGGTAAATATTATCTATTCCAGACTGCTCCTCTAAGATAGATCTATAACTTTCTAAGTTGTTGTAATATGTACATAATAATCCTAAGATTGAGTTATCTCCACCATCTACAAAATAAGTATAAGATTTAACGCAAGTCAGCATAGTAGACATATAATAATTATCAGGCTGTAAATAATTAATGTTTTTACCTATATTTGCCTGTAAATTCTCTTTGACTATCGTAACTGCTTGATTTGTCTCATTACATAGAAACAAAGCCTTAACTAATTTACACTTATAATAATTATCTTCATCTATTAACGAGCTTTTAGTCAATACGTCAATATTACTATTGTAATTCGTTCTATTAAGATAATTGATGTAATCGGCATACCTTTCGTTTTGTTGCATTAAGGAATAATCTTCTATATACGACATATAATCAGATATCTCCAGATCAATGTTGCAAGCCTTTGCAACATAATTGATATCTAAGGACCTATTGTATTCTGACATATATAGATTAGACGCAATCTTTTTTAGCCCCATATTATAGCAAATATTAGCTGAAAAACCGCTAAAACAAGATAAAAGTATGCTTATTGCAATAATAAACACAAAAATTAATACTAACAAAGTAAATAAAATAACTTTTATAACCGATTTCTTATTTGACTTTTCCATATATTAGATTATACAAAAAAAATATCACAAAGACAACTTATTTGCTTTATGATATTTTTGTATTTCTATTTTATACTTTTGGCTAATATTTCTCCAGTCAATGGGTTAATTATCTCAGAGATGGTTGTTCCATTTGTAGCATATATCTGAACATACCAGTAATATTCACCTTTGTTATCTGTATTGTTCACAATCTTGATATAACACTCTGCATCCAATTTGTTGTTATTTATAAATTGCTTTATATATTCTTTCATATCATTACATACTATTTTCAAAGCATTTAGACCATCATATTTCCACCCAATATTCGCTTTTGATAATTCCACATGTTTTTCATTATTATCTATGCTGAAGGTAATATCTAGATTATCTAAATCCCTCGCATCTATGTTAAGATCTACAACAAAACTATTATCATATGGATTATTAAGCATTTCGCCACTGTACTCTATCTCATTTATCACAGCTTTATATGTCACAGTTCTCTCGTTATATCCATAGTTTTTGTCAGTAAAATTTAATTTAATAATTGCAAAATCTACCAATTCACTCTGTGTTCCATTCATTGAATAGTCGCTTTCACGCTCTCCTGACATAAATGTTACCGACATATCATCATCATAGAAATCCAGCAAATTATATCTAATCTCAGATATATTTTCCTTTGCAATATTATAAGTATTATCTATACAACTAACAAGCATTAGACTAACGAACATCATAATGCATATAAAAAAATAAAACTTCTTCATACCTCACTCCTATGAGATTATATGAGAAGTTCTATTATAATATGACTAAATATCAAGTAATTTTAGCCTTGCATTGTGTCTACCACCTTCAAATGGTGTTGAAAGGAAAGTATCAATCATTTTCTTTGCTTTGCTTATTTTTATTGAATTACCCGCCAGTACAAGAACGTTTATATCATCATCATTCCTTGCTAGAAAAGTAGTCTTTACATCATGACACACTCCCGCTCTTATTCCTTTGTACCTATTGGCTCTCATACATATTCCTATACCCGTACCACAGCAAAATATTCCTTTGGCATTCTTTAGTTCAAGCATTTTCTCACAGCCCTGCATTGCATATTCAGCATAATTATCCGCCTTGTCATACTCTTTGCTGGCATATTCTATATATTCTATATTCTTCTTGTCTAGATACTTCTTGATCTCTAGCATTATATTATATCCCCTGTGATCGTAAGCCAATACTATCATTATAACTCCATCCTATTCTAAATGTTTTCTAAATATTAATCTAAGCAGCCCTGCTAAAAACTTAGGACACTTAAAACAAATTATCCTCATATACACTCCTTATAATCTAGGAATATATATGATTTTTATAGTCTATGTGTGCTAAATATTAGATTTTCTTCTGTACATCATTTTAGACTTCTTAAATATTGCACTCTTATCTCTGGCAAGATACATAGCATTGCCCATAACCAGTATATCCGCCCCTGCATCTACTACTTGTTGCATATTATTCTCATTTATACCACCATCTACCTCAATCTTAATATTAAGATTTTGAGAATCAATAATAGTTCTTAATTCTTTTATCTTCTCATATGTAGATTCATTAAATGTTTGACCACTCATGCCTGGCTCTACACTCATTATTAATACCAAATCAAATAGTGGCAATAATTTCTTAATACGTTCAATAGGCGTATTAGGCTTAATTGAGATACCCATTAATTTCTTATTATTTCTAATGTAATTTGACATTTTTATAATATTTTGAACACTATTATATGCTTCATAATGTGTAGTTATATATGTCGCTGGCAAATGCATATATTTCTGAACATTTGTCATTGGCTCTACCATCATTAAATGCACATCCATGCCAATTGTAGTTCTACTCGCGATATCATCTAATAATGCAACATCTAAGCAGTGATTACCTACAAATATGCCGTCCATTACATCACAGTGAATAAATTCTGCCCCAGCTGATTGTAATACAGATATGTAATCTAATAATTGGTCCTCGGGGCTAGGATTGGTACTAGGGAATATTTTAATCATATTTTTTTCTCCATTTTTCTTTTAGCAAATTATATAACTGCACATATCTCTTATATCTTAGATCGTTTATTTTATTTTCTTTCACTAGTTTTGCTATCATACAGTCTTTATCATCAATATTAGTATGATCACAATTAGTATATTTGCACTTACCAATTTTGTCAAATTCTTTGTAATACTTACCCAAATCTTCAGGTTCTATGTCTATATTAAGATCTAGCATGCTAAATCCAGGCGTATCCGCTATCTTAATATCATCTACTACATATATTTCACTGTGTCTAGTGGTGTGCTTACCTCTATTGATTTTTCTACTAAGACCATTGGTCTTTAATTTCAATTTAGGACTAATGGCGTTCAATATAGTACTTTTACCTACTGCACTTTGTCCTGCAAAAGCAGACAACATACCATTCAGTTTTTTCCTTAATTCATCTATACCAATACCATTAGTACCACTTACACATATTATGTCTGATACGGCATCTGAATACTGCTTTTTTATATCCAATATTTCATCTTCTGTATACAAATCCACTTTGTTTATTACTATAAATGGTACTATATTGTTGATATAACAATATACTAATAATTTATCTACTAATAAATAATCTGTTTTTGGCACTTTGGAAAATATAATGAATAATTGATCTAGATTCGCTATAGGCGGTCTAATTAACACATTTCTTCTTGGCAGAACTTTGCTTACTACTTGTTTTTCTCCATAATCATTAGGAATTAAATCAACGTAATCACCTACTAGAATTTTTGATCTCTTTGCATTGCCAGAAGGTATGCAAGATATTTCTTCATCATTGCATAGTGCTGTCATGTTCCCATTTAAGATCTTTAATATTTGTGCTTCGATAGTTCTAATCCTTCTTTTCTTTTAATTCTTTATTACGTAACTGACCACAAGCGCCTTCAATATCATCACCCAGACTTCTTCTTAATGTTGCACTTATCTGATGTGATGTTAAGATATTTAAGAATTGCTTGCAGCTGCCAATTGTAGGTGCTTTTAACGACCTGCCTTCAACCTCGTTCAATCTTATTAAATTAACATGACAAGGAAAATCTGTCAAAAGATTTACTAATTGCATCGCGTGATTAGGTGTATTATTTACTCCCTCTATTAATGTATATTCTATAGTAATCCTTCTACTAGTAACAAGATTATAATACTTTGCGCTTTCAAGTATTGCAGATATAGGATAACTCTTTGCTATAGGCATAATTTGTTTTCTAATAGTATCATTTGGAGCATGCAATGATATTGACAAGGTCACATTATAACCCAAGTCTGCCAGTTTTTCTATCTTTGGTGCAAGCCCACAAGTAGATATTGTTATATTCCTTACACTGAAATTATATAATGACTCGCTTGTAATTTGAGATAAGAACCTCGCAACATTATCGAAATTATCCAGAGGTTCGCCCGATCCCATAAGAACAATATTAGATATTTTTCTGTCCTTTAAGTTGCCACCTAGATATTTATTTACAGCAATAATTTGACCTAAGATCTCTCCAGCGGATAAATTCCTTACAAATCCATTAAGCCCACTAGCACAGAATGCACAATTCATCTTGCATCCAACTTGCGTACTTACGCATATTGAATTACCAAAAGCGTATTTTAACAGTACTCCCTCTATAATATTCCCATCATATAGTTTGTACAAGAATTTTACGCTACCATCTTTGCTTTCTTTTGCCTTGTATATTTCTATCGGTTGTAATATTGCACCAGCATCAATTATTTTCTCTAATAAAGACTTATTAATATTTATTTTTTCACCAAAATTTTTGCCGTTATACATGGCATCTAATAGCTGTTTCGCTCTAAATTTTGGCTCACCCATAGCCATAACTATTTCTTCTAATTCTTCCAGATTATAATCTAATAATATTTTCATTCCCTTCTTAATCTCCCTATGAAGAACCCTTCACATCCACTTATATGAGGATAAAAAGTTCTCAATTTATGATACACTTCTGTCTCTACGCCATTGGTCTCAACATCAATAATTTTATAATTTTTATTATTTTTAAGAAAAATTCCTACAATCTTCTCATTCTCTGCTTTTAATATAGAACATGTGCTGTATATTAACTCACCACCACTTTTCACATATTTGGCACCATTTTCTAATATTTGCAGTTGGATATTACTTAACTCTTTTATTGAGTCTTTTGTTCTATTTAATAGTACATCGGGTTTTTTATTAGTTATTCCTAAGTTACTACATGGCACATCGCATAGCACAACATCAAATGAATTTTCCCAATCTTTTCTATATATAGTTGCATCATTGATAATAGTTGTTATGTTATCTATATCGTAAGTATGAGCATATTTATTAATCAAATCCACTCTCATATCAGATACATCACATGATACAACTTGTGCATCGGGATTGTTTTGCGCAATTAATACGCTTTTACCTCCAGGCGCAGCACAAAGATCAAGCACTCTTTTCGCATCTCTTCTCACATTATTTGCTGTAATTATGCTTGGCAATCCTTGCACAACATAACATTTTGAAATGTTTGGTATATTTAATAACTCTGAATATTCTACATACATAGTATTTTTGTATGCTGATTTAATATGCTTGACCTTATTTTCATCCAGTTTTGCAATAAAATCCTCGATAGTCATCTTATCTTCAAGTACACGGATATGTGTCAATGTAGTGAGTTCACAGTTAAGGAAATTCTCTACAAAATCAGTATCATGATCATTAATTAACTCTTCGATTGCCCATATTGGATAAGAATATTTTACACTCAAGTACAACAAATAATCTTTGTCCTTGCTTGGCATTGTGGCATTGCGCTTAGCGATATTTTTTAGTGTGCCATTTATAAATCCAGCTACATATTTAGGCATAACAGCCTTAGCAATATTAACAAGTTCATTCACACAAGCGAAATCTGGAATACTATTAAGATAGTACATGATATAAGTACCGATCTTAAGTAGCAATACTGCTAGTTTGTCTGGACTCTTCTTAACATACTGATTAATGATATATTCTAACGAAATATCTTTTTCTATAACACCATACACAATCTTAGTAACAAGCTTTGTATTACTTGTAGAGTGCTCTCGCTGGATTGTCTTATTTAGTTCAATTCCAGCATATGCACCATTCTCATACACTTTTCTTAATATTGTGTAGGCTTGTCTTATCTCCTTATTCACAGAATGCTCTGTCTCCTACCTTAATTTTTCCTGAATTCAATAAATCCTTTGCTTCTAATATTTTACCGTTTTCTGCTTGTAATCTATCTATACTTACATACTTGTCTCTTGCTTTTATAATTAGCCCAGCCTTACTCTTTGCTACGACTACATCTCCAGGATTTGCATCTAAATTTGCTAATATTTGTGATACCTCACATTCTTCTACTATATGAGCATTATAGAGCTTATATCTATTGTCATTGATGTATGTAAAAGCAACTGGTGATGGATTAAGACCATGAATCATATTTACTATATCTTTTGCATTATTATTGAAATTGATCTTGCCATAATCAGACTTAAACATCGTACAATGTGTAGCCATTGTCTCGTCTTGCTCTATCATTTTGGCTGTTCCATTCTCTATCATATCCAATGCACGCAACAAAGTCTCAGCACCAAGGTGCGACAATCTATCAGACAACTCCCCATATGTCTCATTATCTAATATCTGCAACTCACTAGTAGTTATAATTGGACCATCATCTATGCCTATACCACTCTGCAATATTGTTATACCTGTAGTCTTATCCCCATTTATAATTGCAGATTGAATAGGCGAAGCCCCCCTATATCTAGGCAAAATGCTACCATGTACGTTTATCACACCATACTTCTTTGCATATAAGATTTCCTTATTTAATATCTGCCCATACGCACAAGTCACTATTATATCGGCATCCAATTCTTTTATTGTATCTACACCCTCTAGCCTAATCTTATTGAATTGATATATATCATAACCATATTCTTTCGCAAGCATCTTTACTGGAGACTCTTGGAGTTTATTACTTCTGCCAGTCGCCTTATCAGGCTGTGTTATAACAGCAACAACCTCATGTCTACTATCAGCCAACGCCCTAAGACATGGTACTGCAAACTGCGGTGTGCCCATATATATTATCTTCATATCTTACTACTCCACTATTTTATCTATAAATAGTATGCCATCTAGATGATCCAACTCATGACACACTGCAACGGCCGTGAAATCACACACAGTCAATGTCATAGCATTTCCATACCTATCAAAAGCCTTTACAGTTATCTCGTATGGTCTCTCAACTTTGCCATTAGTGTTCTTAACACTAAGACACCCTTCCATACCCACTTGTTTGCCTTTTTTTGCTATTATCTCAGGATTAATCAGTTCTAACTTTAATCCATTTGCTTCAACTATAACAACCCTTTTTAACACTCCTACTTGAACTGCCGCTATGCCACAGCCATTATTCTGGACCATTGTGTCGTACATATCATCCAGCAACTGCCATAGAGGTGCATCAAATTGGCTAACTGCCTTGCTTTTCTTTCTAATTATTTCATTATCACTTAATATAATATTTCTTAACGCCATAATTTTCTCCTAAAGTATCATTATAGTATAGCATAGCCACACATATTTTGCAAATAGTAAAAACAAGTTTTATGATAAGCTAAGTGGGTTATTTTCAACAAATACAGACACTTTGTTTTTCTCATATTTATCTAATACTTGATAGATTTTAGATACAATTTCTTTGCTTAATGTTCTATTAAATCTTAACACAACTTGAAACCTATATTTGTTCTTTAATTTACTAAGAGGTGACTGCATTGCTTGTAGAAAATATATTTCATTTTTGTATTCAACCTTCAATGCTTTTAAGTCATTGAAGATATCTCTTGTATAATTTCTAGCATTATTTTCATTCTCACTACTTATCAATATTCTAATAATTTCAGCAAAAGGTGGAAAATGTGTAGTTTGCCTTAGATTAATTTCTTTTTCATAAAATTTAGAATAATTGTAGTTCGCAACCAGATTGTATACATAGTTGTTTGGGAAATAGGTTTGTAATACAACTCTACCCTCTGCACTACTTCTGCCTGCACGGCCTGCTACTTGTGTGATCAACTGGAAGGTTTTTTCACTTGCACGATACTCTCCGAAGAACAAACTTAGGTCTGCATCTAGAATACCAACAAGGTCTACTTCGGGAAAATCATGCCCTTTTGCTATCATCTGAGTACCTACTAGTATAGATGGCTTTGACCTAGCAAATTCTGCTAATATATTTGCATGGCTATTTTTTGTCTTGGTTGTATCCATATCCATACGGAATATTGGTATGTTTGGAAAAATATTTTTCAAATCTTCTACAACCTTTTGGGTTCCAGTACCCCCCAATTTAATTTCATCGCTACCACATTCTGGACATTTATTAAAACTACGAAATCTGTTGCCACAATAATGACATTTCAGTTCGCCACACTCTTTGTGATAACTAAGGGTAAGATCACAAGCCGGACACCTAGGAATATATCCACATGCTTTACAGCTAACAAAACTAGAAAAACCCCTTCTATTAATAAAAATAATTGCCTGGTTGTTTCTCTTGATTGTATTTGATAGTTCTTGAATAAGTCTGTTTGAAAATATAGATGTATTGCCCGACTTAAATTCTGCTAGCATATCTATAATCTCTATCGTTGGCATTTCTTTGTTATTTGCACGAATAGGCAATTCAAGCCTTACAAAATCCTCTTTCTCTGACTTATAATAACTCTCGATATTAGGAGTTGCACTACCTAACACAACAGGGCAATCATTGTATTTTGCCCTTAATTTTGCAACCTTGTATGTCTCATATCTAGGATTACTATCGGATACATATGAATTATCGTGCTCCTCATCAATGATGATCACTCCGACATTCTCTATTGGTGTAAATATTGCACTTCTTGCACCTACTACGATCTTTGCTTCTTTCTTATAGATCCTATTCCATTCATCGAACTTTTCGCCCGAACTAAGTCCGCTATGTATAACTGCAATATCACTGCCAAATGTAGATGTAAAAATAGAAACCATCTGGGGTGTAAGCGAAATTTCTGGAACAAGCATAATAGCAGTTTTTTTCTCAGCAAGACATTTTCTAATGATTCTAGTATATACCTCAGTCTTCCCACTGCCAGTAACACCATGCAGTAAGAACATATTATATTTTGAATTAGAGATTGCGTCTACTGCTTCTTGTTGATATTTATTTAATACAACGTCTTTTTTTTCCTTGAATATTGTTGATTGCAGTCTGTTTTTTGTTCGTTCTTTTACTATTACTACCCCATCATCTATCATCTTTTTTAACGATGCTGATGAGAAATTTTTTGCCAGATTAGTATATGTTTCTTCGCCCTTTTGTTCCAAATACTTAACAATAAGGATTGGATTTTTCGAATTTTTTCTTAGTGTTGAGAGATATTTATCTATGTCAATATCATGATTCAATGTCACATATTTGACTACTAAATTGTGTATGTTGCCATTCCTTATTTCTGAAGGAATAACCAACTTAATTAAATCAATATATTTAAGATAGAAGTCTGACTTCATATTATGAACTAATTGGATTAATTCTGGTTTAATTATTTGCGGTAAAAGTACTTCTTTGACCTCCTTCAACTTATCTAAATCATAATCGGAATAGTCCTTAATATTAAGAACAAATCCATATATTGACCTATTTCCGAAGGGTACGCTTACCATATCACCAATATTGACCAAAAAATCTTCAGATATCCTATAATCGAATACCTTATCTACCTCACTATTAACAATGTCTACTATTACTTCCGCTATCTTCATATGATCATAACTTATTTTATATTTGCTTTTTACAAACCTACTTGCACTTAAAGTATACAATAAATGAAATAAATATCATAGACAATTCAACATACCAAAGAAAAAAATCTATTTAATAATAGATTTTATTCTGTGGTAATATTATTCTGTACATTGTCTTCTTCGGCAATAACTGTACCTTCATATATTTCATGTACAGCTCTAGTTACTTCTGGTATAGCATTCAACTCTTCTTCTGTCAAAGTTCTTTGTAAATATTTTGCTCTTTTTCCAGCAAGAACTGCTAACTTATATGGATTGCCTACTTTCTTTACTAATTTATCAATTGGTGGTTCTAGTAACATAATATAGCTCCTTCATTAATATATCTTGTAGTATAACCTAAATATAAAAATATTTCAACTTAAATTTTAACTTTTTAATAAATTATTTAATTCTTCTATATCTAAAATCTTAATACCAAGCGACACTGCTTTGTCATATTTGCTACCCGCGTTCTCACCCGCTATTACAAAATCTGTATTTTTACTGACAGCAGATGACACTTTTGCACCTTTGCTTTGTAACAAGTCGGTAAGTTCATTTCTGGAATATTCTGTAAAACTACCAGTTATTACAACAGTTTTTCCAGTAAAAGCAGATTCTTCTATTGGCTTAGGATATTTGATATTTACACCTGCACTTATTAACGCATTAACCATATTTACATTATGATCATTCTTAAAATAATCATATATACTCTCAGCAACAACCTGTCCTACATCTTCTATTTGCATCAATTCATCAATATTGGCATTCATTAACTCTTCTAACGAATTATAATTTTTTGCCAATTCAAAAGATGTTTTTTGTCCAACATTCTCTATACCTAATGCATATATGAAATTAGCAAAATCACAATCTTTGCTAGCTTCAATACTATCTAAGATATTATTAGACTTTGTGTCTTTGAAATTATCAAGCGTTAACAATTCTTCTTTTGTCAAATAATACAAATCAACTGGTGAATTTACATCCAATTCATCAATTAATTGCTCAACAATCTTTGACCTAATACCCTCGATATCCATGGCATTCCTTGAGCAGAAGTGAATCAATTGTTGAGATAACCTACTAATGCAATTATCTTTGTTAGGACAGAACAAGTTTGCTCCATCTTCTACCAATTCTGCGTTACAATAAGGGCAATGGGTAGGTTTAACAACATCAATACTATCTTCGAAATGTTGTGCTACTGATAATATCTCTGGTATAACCTCATTGCTTCTTCTGATAAACACTGTGCTATTAATTTTAACATCTTTTCTTTTAATATCACCATAGTTATTTAGTGTAGCACGCTTTACTTCTGCTCCAGCCAACTCAACAGGATCTATTTCTGCTATTGGTGTCAATCTGCCAGTTCTACCCACTTGCCACACTATATCTCTTACTTTACTAGTTTTTTCTTGTGCTTCAAATTTATAAGCGATAGCCCATTTAGGAAATTTATTAGTATAACCAATTGCTTCTCTTGACTCTATATCATTCACTTTAATAACAGCACCATCTATACAGATATCTAGATCATTCTTGATATTGTCTATTTCTTTGATTTTCTCTACAGTAGCATTTACATCACATAATGCAAATATGTCCCAGTAGTCAAAGCCATTATTTATTATAAAATCGTGTACTTTTTCTTGAGTGTCTACAATTTCCGGTTCTTCTATCTCCAATATATCATACATATAGGCATTCAAGTTCCTATCTTTTACCACACTCAGATCAAGATTTCTTATAGCACCAGCAGCGGCGTTTCTAGCATTTTTTAATGGCTCATCTGCTTGTCTATTATAAGCCTCTAAAACACTATTTCTCATCATGGCCTCTCCCATAACAATTACGTGCTTCTTATAATTAATTACCTTTGGAAAACTATTAATCATCTTTACTTGAGCAGTAACGTCTTCACCTACAATGCCATTACCTCTTGTGGATGCTTGAATTAATTCGCCATTCTCATATAATGCTACGATTCTTAATCCATCATATTTTACTTCAACAGAGAATTGATCAACCTTGAATTTGCTTGAAATATTTTGTAACCACGACCTTAATTCTTCTTCAGTATTGCACTTATCCAGACTATATAACTTCTGAGAATGCTTTACTTTCTTAAATCCTTTTAGTATTGTTGCACCAACGTTCTGAGTTGGAGAATTTGGTAATATATAACCAGTCTCTTTCTCAAGAGATACTAACTCGTCCAACAATTTATCCCAATCAGCATCGGAGATGGTAGGATTGTCTAATGTATAATAATTATAACTATGCTCATTGATCTCTTTTACCAATTCATTAATTCTTAATTTTTTGTCCATATATCACCTATTTTATAAGAGTTAACGGTGCAAAGTCCAAAGACAATTTCTTCACACCAATTTTATCAAACTGACAAGAAGCATAAATGCTTCCTTCTACATTCTCTAATCCTACAATTCTACCCGTGCCAAACTTTGGATGTGACACCATTGAGTTGATTTTATATTCACTGAACTTGTTTTGTTCTTTTAACTTATTTGCCTTTATACTAATAAAATTCATAGAAGTATCAAGGCTAGACTTAGTAGATGTAGACGCAAAAGATGGCTTATTATAATTCGTTCCATAAGTGTTAGAATAAGAATTCGAATAACTATTATGATAACTATAGTTATTCTCTGAATAATATTGCCTATTAGTATTCACTGTAGGAGCAGCTAGCTTCATCTCTTTCAAGAATCTACTCTCGGTTGTGTAACTTCTATTTCCATATAAGAATCTGGATTTTGCTCTGGTTATTACTAGGTTTTTCTTCGCTCTGGTTATTGCCACATACATAAGTCTACGCTCTTCTTCTAATTGAGCTGCATCATCCAATGCTCTAGACAGAGGAAAACACCCTTCTTCTGCACCAATTATATATACGTAGTCGAATTCCAAACCTTTGCTGGCATGTACAGTTGATACACTTATATTATCTCCATTACCATCACTTTCTTCAATGTTGTTTTCAAGTGTAACACTCTCAAGATAATCGGTTAGTGATGCTGTAGGATTGTTCTTCTCGTACATAATCATAGATTGAACCAATTGCTCAATATTTGCTTTTCTATCCACATCCTCATCAGAGTTAGTCGCATATTGTTCCATAATTTCACATTTACTTATAATAGATTTAATTAGTGAACTCATACTATCTGTCTCAAGAGAAGAAGTAAGTTGTCTCATCACCTCACTAAAGCCAGAAATCTTTGCTTTTAATGATGTAGGTAAATCATAATTATTATAATCCAAAACTATTTCTAATATTGATTTATTATTGACCTTTGCACATTCAGCCAACTTATCAATACTTGCTTGTCCAATGCTACGCTTAGGATAATTGATTATTCTTAATAAGCTAATATCATCCTTAGGATTAGTTAACACCCTTAAATAAGCCAACATATTCTTTATCTCTAATCTGTCGAAGAACTTATAGATACCACTAACTACAAATGGCAAGTTATAATTTAATAATTTCTCTTCTATCAATCTAGATAGTGCACTTATTCTCATTAATACACCAATAGAATTCAATGGCACACCGTTCATATATAGCCTATTAATACTTCTTGCAATATACTCAGCCTCTTCTATCTCATCATTAGATTGTGAGTACACGACTGCATCACCATCTTCATTATTTGTATATAATGTCTTATCTATTCTAGATACATTGTTCTTTATTAGCATATTTGCTTTTGATATTATTGCCTTAGTGCTTCTATAATTTTGCTCTAATTTATAAATTTTTGCATTATTATATTCTTTTAAGAAATTCCTAATATTGTCTATATTGGCGCCACGCCAAGTATAAATACACTGATCCTCATCACCTACAACAAATATATTGCCATAATATTGAGATAATAATTTAACTAATTTATATTGTACTACGTTAGTATCTTGGAACTCATCTACAAGTATATATTTGAATTTCTTCTGGTATTTTTGTAATACATCACTAAATTCTTCGAACAATACCAATGTCTTATATAATAAGTCATCGAAGTCCAGACTATTGCATCGCCTCAACTCTTCTTCATACTCACTAAAGCCTTTCTGAATCAACTCCAAATCGGTATCATAACTAATTAATTTGCAATACTCTATTATTGACAAACCCTCATTCTTGGCCTGAGATATATGCCAAGACAACTTTTCTGCAAAACCCTCTTTGTCTACACCTAAGTTCTTAACAACAGACTTAATTATCTTCTTTCTATCATTCTCATCACATATCGTAAAATATTTAGTATAACCATCAAGGTTTTCAATATTTTCCCTTAAGATCTTAACACACATAGCATGAAAGGTACTAACCCATACACCATAAGCCATTGTAGACATATTCTGTATTCTTTCTTTCATTTCTCGTGTAGCCTTATTAGTAAAAGTAATAGCAAGAATCTCTGTAGGATCAGCAAAATTTTCATCTATTAGATAACAGATTCTGTGGGTTAACAACCTGGTCTTACCGCTACCAGCACCTGCCGTAACCAATATAGCGCCTTCAGTGTCTTTGGCTATTTGTAATTGCATATCATTTAAGTCGTTTATATTATACATGGTTTTTCCTTATAATTATCATTACACAAATAAAGAAATTCTCTTACAAGAATTTCTTTTATCTGTACATAATA
Source organism: Clostridiales bacterium (assembly GCA_015055515.1). Taxonomy (GTDB): domain Bacteria; phylum Bacillota; class Clostridia; order Christensenellales; family UBA1242; genus UBA11490. The sequence continues at coordinate 81,443 of SVIC01000002.1, forward strand.
TTATACCACACTCAACTCATTTAACAAAACAATAAGCATATTGTTTTGTGTAAGAATGCATTTTAGATAGCGCGCTTCTCTTTATTAAAATACCTTACACGCACATCATTATACTTCTCTGCCATTGTAAGTATATATGATTGTTTCTCTACATCGCTCAATCCATTAAAAATATCAATATCGATAAGTTGGGCGAATGGATTAAGGGAATAATCATCGGCATCTAACAACTCTATTACCCTTCTTTCGAATTCATCATCGATCCTACTACCTATCTTTACATACTCTATTTTTGCCTTTAATTTCTTCATTGCACATGCATTTTTGATAAAATAATTACTTACTTTGGGAACAAAAGTCTGTTTCTCCTCTGTCTCTTTATACTCACCCTTCATCAGACGTTGTTTGGCAATGTTTGCCAATATCTTTAATTGATTATTTCTTTTTCTCATTTCTTCTCCTATTTTTTAGCGATAATATTATTGTATAACAATACATATTATTATCCTAAAATATATAGGAATGAAAAAAGACAGACTTTGTCGAAGCATGACTTGTTCTGTCTTAATAAAAATAATTATCTATTCTTTTTGTTTCTCTTTATAGCAGCCTTTTGCTTTTTCTTCTTCTTAACACTAGGCTTCTCATATTGCTCGTGCTTTCTTAGATCGCCGATGATACCATCTTTTTGGCATTTTCTCTTAAATCTCTTGATAGCGCTCTCAACATTCTCGTTCTCGCCAACTCTAACTGTAGACACTTATTTTTCACCCACTTTTTTATAAAATCTGAAGTATATTATACTCAAAAATAATACTTTGTCAACATTTTGAAAAATTAATTAATTAAATTTTTAATTTTTCTGCAATTTTAGCTAGATCTATATCATATTTTTCCTTTAATGGCCATATGTCAAGTCCATCTTCAGCACGTCTTGGAATAATGTGTACATGATAATGGAATACCGATTGCTGTGCATCTACACCACTAGCATTAATTATGTTAACGCCCGTATATCCGCAATTATTTACGTAATGCTCGGATATATATTTCACAGCCTCTTGCACTCTCATATAATATTCCATATCACAGTCCAGACTATTTACATAATGTTCCTTTGGTATAACTAATGTATGTCCAACAGAATCCTTTGCAATATCTAGGAATGCATAGACATATTCATTTTCATATATTTTATAACTAGGAACCTCTCCCTTAATTATTTTACAAAAAATACAGTTATTTTCCATATTCCACCTTTAACCCTTCTTTATATAATTCTAATCCTTTTACCTTTATTATACTACCTATTACTATATTTTTGTTATTTGGCAAATAACACTTTATATAGTTCTCACTATACCCTACAAGATAGTCTCCCTCAGTCTCTTCAATTAGCATTTCCATGCCTTTTCCAACGTATTTTAGATTGTATTCTTTTTGCAATTCTTCCGCAATGCTAGATAGTCTGTTCATCCTATCTTTTTTTATCTCGGGAGCCGTATCTACAAATGTTGCTGCCCGTGTGCCCTTTTTCGCACTAAATGGGAAGCAATGAATTTTACCAAACTTCACTTTTTTAACTAAATTCATAGTGCTGGCAAAATTTTCTTCTGTTTCACCTGGAAATCCCACTATAATATCTGTTGTTATATTTGCATTAGGAAAATATGAATATATCATTTCACAAGCATTTACATACTCCCTTGCAGTATATTTCCTATTCATTGACTTCAATACATCATCATCTCCACTTTGTAACGACAGATGAAAATGTGGAACAAAATTGGGCATACCTTTCATTATTTCTAATAGATCATTGGTTACTACACTTACTTCCAGACTACCCAGACGTATTCGAGCATCAATATCACTTAACTGAAGTAACAAATCCCTTAAGGCGTATCTATCATTAATCTTATAATCGGACATATCTATACCAACCAATACTATCTCGTTATAATCTCGTGATAATTCACGCGCCTCTTCAACAACCGATGATATATCTCTACTTACGCTCCTACCTCTAAGATATGGAATAATACAATAACTGCAGAATCTATTACATCCATCTTGAATCTTAATATATGCACGTGCTTGATCTATTTTAGGATCTGTTAGATTATAATTAAATCCTGATAGTCGCACATCATCATATAATTTGCCTTCAAAGTAATCTATAATCAAATCTTTGCGTTGATTATCAAAGACTGCATCGACACCGTTCTTTTGCAAAAAACTATCCTTATTTGCATCGCTTGCACAACCACATACTAATATTTTTGCATTAGGATTCAACTTGTTTATTTTTGAAACATATTGCCTACTCTTTTTCTCTGACTCATTAGTCACAGCACACGTATTTAGAATATAATAATCTGCAACAATTAACTCTTCGCTAGTCACAAAACCCATTGCTTGCAATTTTTTTGCTAAGCAATCACTTTCATACTTATTAACTTTACATCCTAATGTCAGTATACTTATTATCTCTTTTTTCATTTGTTAATTATCTAGCAATATTGATACATAACCAGCCATAGCAATACTTGCAGTCTCTGCCCTAAGTATTCTGCTACCCAATGATATGCTCACTCCTCCGCCTTTTATTATTTTCTTTATTTCTTGTTCTTCAAATCCACCCTCTGACCCAATAATTATGGCGATCTTAGACGAATTCTTTATTTTATCAATATATTTACTTAATTTGATAGACTTCTCGCACTCATTCGCAAATAATACTAGATCATAGTTAGTAAACAACTCAATCATTTTGTCGAAAGCTATACTGTCATGAATTATCATAGATTTACTGCGTTTGCATTGTTTTGAACTCTGATTGCTTATCTTCTGCAATTTGTCTTGCTTATTTTCACTAGGTTTTACTGTCTGATATTTAGAATGAAACAATCTCAAGTTTGCAACACCTAACTCATTTAATTTTTGAACAATCATTGACATTTTATCGTTTTTCACTAATGCTTGAAACACATCAATACACTTTGTTGGATTGTGATCATTGCTTTTCTTTTCCAACACTCTGCATATTGTCTCTCTTTTAGTAATATCTTGTATCTCACAGATATAATCATACTCATCGTTGCATACTACAATGATTTTATCACCAGTTCTCATCCTAATGACATTGCAGATATGATTGTGCTCTTCGCCCTCTATAGATATAATATCAGAATCTATTAATTTGTCTAAGAAAAATCTTTTGTACATATTAATCCTCTATATGTGATAATTCGCCGAATTCCAGCTTGTATTTATCACATTTAATATATTTTGCCAATTCTATATTATCACTCACGATTATACAAGACGCATCATTAGCCTTCACTAGCTTCTTTATTTCATCTATTATATATTTTGCTTCGCTATCAGGAGCATCCTTAAACACATCATCTACCAGAATATAATCAAGTTTTCTCAAAGAAAGTCTTGCTAACGCAACCTTAAGCCTATCAAATCGACCAATATTCTTCATTTTCTCATCTTTTAATAATTCCAGACCATAACATTTTAGAGCATTATTTATCTTTACTTCTTGCATAGGCTTATTTATTTTACGAATCTTCAATACATACTTAAGGTTATCATATACACTTTTATTCTCTATACACGCAACCTTCTCTGGCATAAATCCCATTGACACATTGGTCTTGAATAGATCCTTACTTACAGGTAAGTTATCATACAACACTTCACCCTTAAATGAATCCTCTATTCCAAGTAGTATTCTCAGAAGACTACTTCTGCCACTTTCTTGCTTGCCATATATAAACATAGTTTTTTTATTTTGCAATTCAAAATTAATATTTTGCAATGTATTATACTCTTTTGTATATGCAAAATACAAATTACTCACCTTTAACATAATTAATCCTCGCTATAAAATATACTTTATTATACATCATAATTAGAAATAAAAAAAGGAATTGTATAATACAATTCCTAAAATTTTTTTAATAATCCAACTCTATTAATCCTAGATTGCCATCCGCTCTACGATATATTACATTCACTTCGCCAGATTTAGCATTCAAGAATATAAAGAATGAATGACCCAACATATCAAGATTGAACTCTGCATCTTCTATTGTCATTGGCTCCAATTCAAATCTCTTTGTTTTAACCACCTTACGAGGCTCTTCCTTTGGTATTTCCTCCAAGAATTCCAGAGTGTCTACAAAGTCTTTAATTGCTCTTGTTTTATTCTTTGTACAAGTCTTTACTATCTGTCTCTCTATCTTAGGCAAGGCCGAGTCAATATTGTTGAACATATTATCGCTCAATACCTCACTTCTGAAGAACATTCCATCAGCATTGATTGTGATCTCTAGCTTATGATCATCATTTTGCTCGATGCAATTTACTTTCACATCGAAGTTCTTGTTGAAATATTTCTCCAACTTGGATATTTTTTTCTCGATTATGTCCTTAAAATGACTAGTAATTTTATAATTTTTAGAAATGTAATTAATTTTCATAAGTTTTTACCCCCTTACCATTTCTTATAGTTAGTATATCAAATGATCGCATGTTTACAAAGGAAATAAATATATTTTTCTAAATATTCTCTGCCTCAAATTGTAACTGATTGCCTTTATAAGATATCTTGATGACATCACCTTTTACAATATTACCATTTAACATTTCTTCTACAATCCTATCCTCTACTTGTTGCTCTATCAATCTTCTCAATGGCCTTGCACCATACTGAGGTTCATAACCCCTTTGGATTAGATAATTAAGGGCATTTTCTGTTATCTTCAAAGAGTTGCCTTTTTCTCTCAACCTCTTGTTAAGATTGCTAATGAATATCTTTGCAATACAAGTAAGGTCTTGTATTGTTAATGGATGGAAAATAGTAACAACATCTATTCTATTCACGAATTCGGGCTTGAAATACTCTCTAAATGCAGTAGTCAAAGTGTTTTTTACTATGTCATAACTTATTGAATTATCACCAAAATGAATATAGTTATCATTCTTAGGCAACTTATCTACACCAACATTACTAGTAAATATAATTATCGTGTTTTTGAAATTTACTAGTCTTCCTTTGCTATCAGTCAGCCTACCGTCATCCAACACTTGCAATAACAGATTATATACATCGCTATGAGCCTTCTCTAATTCATCAAATAAGATTACAGAATATGGTTTTCTTCTCACAGCTTCTGTTAGTTGCCCCCCATCTTCAAATCCGATATATCCTGGTGGCGGACCAATTAGCCTACTTACACTATGTTTTTCCATATATTCGCTCATGTCTATTCTGATAAATGAATTCTCATTTCCAAACATAGCCTCTGCCAGAGCCTTGCACAATTCTGTTTTACCAACACCACTTTGCCCTAAGAACATGAAGCTTCCTATTGGCCTCTTGTTATCTTTTAATCCCACTCTTGCACGCCTTATAGCCTTGCATACAGCCGATACAGCCTCGTTCTGACCAATAACCCTCTTGTGAAGCATGTTTTCCAGATCCATCAACTTATCTTTCTCTTCTTCATCCAGTTTTGTTACAGGAATCTGGGTCCAGTCACTTATTATTTCTCGGATCTCGTTATCTGTTATTCTTAATTCGTTGTCACTTATATGTGAAGAAGAATGCATTGCCTTGTCTCTTTCACTCTGTAATTGTACTATTTGCACACGTATTTCATTTGCCCGTGAATAATTCTCAGCCATTAATGCATTCTTCTTCTGTGCCTCTAGCGATTCAATTTTATTGTTCAGTTCTACCACATTATGTGGCGATCGCATATGCCCTATCTTGATCCTGCTACTAGCCTCATCTATTAGATCAATCGCCTTGTCTGGCAGATTTCTATCAGTGATATACCTCTCCGACAACCTTACCGCACTGTCTATAGCCTCATCTGTAATTATAACATGATGAAAGTTCTCGAATCCTGCTCTTAACCCATGCAATATCTTGATAGTATCTTCTATGCTAGGCGGATCTACCTGTACAGGCTGAAAACGCCTCTCCATCGCTTTGTCTGCACCAATATACTTTTGATACTCTTCGTTTGTTGTTGCACCAATAGTTTGGAATTCACCTCTTGCCAAATATGGCTTCAACATATCAGCAGGATTAACTTCGCCTTTGTCGCCTCCCACTTGCATAATTGTGTGAATTTCATCTATGAATACAATGATCCTGTCATCATTAGTGACTACATCTATTAGCTTCTTTAATTTTTCTTCCAGAGCCCCTCTGTATTTTGTTCCTGCTAATAAGTGTCCCAACTCAAGCGAGAAAATAATCTTGTCTTTCAATATTTCTGGTACATCACCACATACAATTGCCCGTGCCAGTCCATCTACTATCGCACTTTTTCCAACACCTGGCTCACCTACTAGTACAGGGTTGTTTTTTGTCTTTCTACATAGTATTTCTATTACTCTAGATATTTCTTCACTTCTACCAATGACTTCATCAATCTTGCCCATTCTTGCCTTAGCGGTCAGATCAGATCCTAATTCTTTTAACCCTTCTGGTAGATCAACGCTGTCTTTTTTCTCTTCACTAAAATAGTTCGGTGTTTCTTCATTCGTAACACTATTATATTCGAATATATTATTATCTTCTACCTCATCTTCCACTTTTGGTATAGTCATATATTCCGACTTAATTAACTGCATTAAATTAGACTTTAATGTATTAATATTTGCCTTAAAATTCTTTTTTAATATATTTACGGCATAGCAATCGTCACAAGATAACAATGATACTAATAAGTGATCAATTGTTACATAATTCTTGCCTATCTGTGAACTGAATTGATTAGCTATTAGAAATACTTCTCTTGTCTTGCTAGCCAACTCAATTGTCGGATCAACAATAGTCTTTATCTTCTTAGGAGCAGTACGTGCAAATAATTTTTCTAACTTTGCAGTAGTCACATTGAATGACTGTAAAATATTACTAGCATTAGTATTTGATACAGACACAATTCCATATAGTAAATGCTCTGTCCCTATTTCATATTGCCCATAATTAAGAGCGATTGCTCCCGCCTTCTGCAAAGCCAAATCCACAGTTTCTGTTACATTAAATCCGTTATACATACTTCTATCCTTATATAATATATTTTAGTGTAACACATATTATATTATTATCCAAATCTCTTTGCATTGTTTTATTTTTGACATATTTTATCTTCTTTAATACTTTGCTATTTTCTTAAATTATATAAAAACATTGACAAACACATATTTTTGTTAGTACAATAAGTGTAGTTAGAGAGGTGAAAACAATGCAAATTAAAGAAAATACATTTATAAAATTATCGGATAATCGTACATATATCGTAGCAAATATTCTAGAATTCAAAGGTACAGAATACGCATATCTAGTGAGTTCCGAAAATAAGAAATTATATTATTCATTCTGTACAGAGACAATCAATGCAGAAGGAAAACCTGTACTTAACTCTGTAAAGGATAAATATCTAACAGAAAGGCTAAAAGCGATGTTCTCTGAAAACATGCAGGAAAAACTTAAAAACTTAAAATTAGAAGATGTAGAATAGAAAAATGCCATGTATTATACATGGCATTTTTATTTACTAATGACACGGAAAAATCCCCGAAGGGATTTTATTTTCGTTAATTCTTTAGTTTTAATCACATAAATGCTATACTAGTCGAACGTTGGTGCCGAAGACCGGACTAATCAATAAATCAACATAATATAAAAATCTCTACTACACATAATAATCCACTGCAGTAAATGTACGCCGTGTAGCGTTAGCAGAACGGTCCGTGCCGGTTCAAGTGAGATTGTGTTAACAATCCATGATGCATTAGCAACATACCGTTCGAGGCACAGACAACAAAAAAATCCCCGTAGGGATTATTTTTGTTTGGTGCCGAAGACCGGACTTGAACCGGTACGATATTGCTACCGCAGGATTTTAAGTCCTGTGCGTCTGCCTATTCCGCCACTTCGGCAAAATATTTGGAGGCACCATTCAGATTTGAACTGAAGAATGAAGGTTTTGCAGACCTTTGCCTTACCACTTGGCTATGGTGCCATATAAATATATATGAAAACAATTAAAATTGTGCTAATTAAAAAATGGAGCGGAAGACGAGATTCGAACTCGCGACATTCGCCTTGGCAAGGCGACGCTCTACCACTGAGCCACTCCCGCATAATTGGTTTATTAAATATTATAGCCTGCTCCGACGAACAGGCCAATAATAGTATTGTGGTGGAAGTTATAGGACTCGAACCTATGACCCTCTGCTTGTAAGGCAGATGCTCTACCAACTGAGCTAAACTTCCATATGCAATCTCTATCGAATGCTCTATTAATATAACAAATAAATTCTACAAATGCAAGTGTTTTTTATAATTTTTTCAAAAAAAATTAAATTTTTTTATTTTTTATTTTACTTACATAAAAAATATAAAATAATTGCACCGAAGTATCTCAAATTATTTGACTATATATGCATTTTGAGTATTATATGTAATATGGAAAGAGATAAAAAATTTTATTATATATTTATTAATATTAAAGGCGCATTATATACCGCCGATTGGATTAAATTCACGCAAAGTGCTGTAATGGCAGAAGAAGACCATGAATACACTAAAACTGTACATAGCATGCTAGAAAAACATCCCGAATGGAACAGCTATTACAAGACTAGAATGTATATGAGGTCAAAACATATCCGAAAGATATGCCCATATAATGTTGAAGCACTGAATACTTTGATCGATGAACTAAGCGACAACTATGATATTAATCTAGTGGTAACATCTCACAAGTGGAAAGAACTATTCGATATAAAGACTATTCCTGCATTGGTTAAGAACGGCCTAGATTATAACCATATAGTACTAGATAAGACAGATACTCGCATAGAAGATACTACAAAGGGTATAAAAGACTATTTGGCACAGGTAGGCAATCCAAGCAATTACCTTGTAATAGATTATCAAAAAGAATTAGAAGATTCATTTCCTAGCGACAAATTAATTTTGTGTGAAGAAAGAAAGAGTGGGCTAAACGAAGAACTGGTAAATCTATACTTGCATAATTCATCAGCAATAGACGGTTCCGTTGTTACTTCAAATGCCTCAATGGATTATGATGCAGAATATGAATTGGTATAAAAAATGATGTCATATAGACATCATTTTTTCTTCTTTAACTTAAATGCCTCTACCGCTTCATCCAAAGATACATTTGCTAATGTATCATCCTGAGCTACAACTTGAGATGTTGCACCCTTCTCAATCTGTTGAACAATCTTTCTTGCCTCGTTGCTCTTGTGCGGACCTATATGTAGAGTCTCACCTTTCTTCAATTTAACTCTTGCATTCTTCAATGCATGCTTACTATCCAACTCGTTATAATGGTGTTCGGTCTCGGCATGCGCCTTTTTTGCAATTTCTTTTAACTTCTTAATAGTTGCTTGTTCACGCTTATCTATATCTTTCATCTTTGCTCTATATTCTTTATCAAATACAGCAAGCTTAGAGCCTTTACCTTTTTTCATCTTGTCTGCATATTCACTCTTCAGATTAGCCCTTTCTTCATCGTAGTGAAGAAGCAACTTCTGCTTTATGTAATACTTTTTCATATACTGAATGTCTTTCGGTGATTGCCATAAATAACTAACAGACTCAATTCTTTCTTGCGGAGACAACTGAGCCAATACTTTGTATTTGTTCTTCTTAGACATTCGTATTCCTATATGATTAGCTATACATATAGGATCATCCAATGCTAATTTTCCCTTCAATACTCTATCTTCCAATCCCGCCAATGACAGATTCTTCAATACATCCATAATTACCAAGAACAACATCAATATCAAAGGTATACATATAAGGAAGAATATTCCTGCAGATGTAGCAAACAACTTAAATATACTAAGCAGTAATGGACTAGCACCTTCGAAATACTGCCCTACTATGACATCCTCGCTTATCCAGTATGAATCCTCACTAGGATTACTAGAACCATATGTCTTGAAATACAGCTTTCCATTACTATCTTCTCTTATTTCCTTGATATGATGGAATACCATATCAGCGTTACTTTTCGCTGCATTACGTATAGTGTTGTTCTGATTACCTAGAAATTCACCGATGGATAAAGACACATCACTAGACACGCCTTCTGCCATTGATGCAGTATAGATATCATATGTTTTACATTTCTTGCTAGAATCATAATACCTATAATATGCTATAATATCTCCTCGCACCAATACTTTACCATTTTCATCCACCTTGTCTCCTTGTAAAGATCTAGGATTAACCTTCTTCACAAGCACTACATCCCACGCATTAAATCCCGATTTCTTCATAGATCCAGTGGGAGCAATAGTCACAGTGCTATACCCACCTACACTAGTCACCACGCCTTGCATACGACAATTAAGGGTAGATATGCATACCACTGCACATATTAATACCACTACCCAACAAAGAAGAGTAATTAGCACACTAATCACTTTTTCCACTGGCGTCTTTGGTCTTCTTATTATCTCAATATACTTACTCATTATATCTCCAGATATATTTTTATCCTATTTAACTCAATCATATATAGTATACCAATATTTGAGATTATTATCAAATATTAGCAAAGTATTTACAAATTATTACAAATTACAGTAATTTCACTAAAAAATAACCATCTCTGGTCATTTTTTTAGTTACATTTTCAAAAGAATTATATAATTATATTATGCTGTATAATCATTCTCATTTATCATGTTGAATGCGAAATTACAATTAATATTAGCATTTGTGTTTGGTTTAATTACACTTAATTCAATACGCATGGTAAGGCTAGACCCAGCATCTACCTTAGGTCCATTAGTCATAGATATAGTATCTAGTGCATTTACTGCCCCGTTCATATCAGATATCGATGTATAATACTTGCCATTAGCTGTATAATAATTCACTGTCTGCAAATTACCACTAGTCGCTCTAAAGAATATGGAAATCATGAAATTATTATCATCTGCCACTTCCTTGCCAAATGTAATATACATTGCACTGCTAGATCTATTCTCAAACTTATAAAACAACTGTATCATAGATCCCGAATTAAGAGTTGTATCTGCATTTATCTCCAAATGTTGTGTGCTAGGCTCGGCACTACCCTCTGCATTAAATTCCAACTCTGCACTTTCCTTGCCATCTACTAATAGTATTGTGCTATCGCCACCTATTTTTGTAGAATTTGCCGTAACAGTAACGGTTGCATTCACATTTGTTGCTGTAAAAGTCTGATCAGGCTTAACACCGCTATTGCCAATAAAAATAACCAGCACCACCGCTAACGCTACTACTATTGCAATCAATATTGTTACTGCAATTATTCCTTTTTTACTTTTTTTCGCCGCCTTTTGCCCTAAATTATTAACTTTTTGAGCTAAACTATCAATTGATTTTGTTCCCATATTTCCATCAAACCCCAATTATACATTTATAATAACATATGAGTATAGAATTAAAAAATAAAAAACCAACCTTTTTTATTTTTACACAAAAAAAGAGCAACAATAACATATTACTCTTCTTTAGTTATATTACTTATTAACCAGCAATGTCAGCATCTGGAGTAATCTCAATAGATACATTTACACTAGCATCAGCATCGATAGATGCCTCTATGATAGCCATAACTATATAAATAGATGTAGCATTCTCATCTGTCACAGCTAGACCTGCCAATGTTGTCTCAAGGCTTGTAGCTGCCTTTGCCTCATCTAAGGTTGTTCCTACCCCTACCTTAACATTACCCTTATGTGACTCAAGAGTATCATCTATAGCAGCAGTTAATTTTACTTGAATATCACTAGCTCCTACAGCAGCTGTGTTCTTAAAATCGAACTTATACACAGAATAACCCTTTGCAGTAAGTGTAACATCTTGGAAATCAATGTTACCTATAGTCTTTGTCTCGGTCTCTGACATAGCAGCATCTATATCTACTAACTTCACCTCTTCAGTAAATTGACCAGTGCCATCAGAAATCATTATAACTTGACCTTCTTGATCTTCTGCATTGGCAAATATTCTAGCACTAGCAGTGATAGAACAATCTACTTGGTCTCCTGCTGTATATTGTACACGCATACTACTACCAAGTTTTGCACTACTAGCTACTAATACTATACCTACTGATAGTCCAATAACAGCAACGATCAGTACGGCAATTAGTATACTCATTCCTACTTTTGTCTTCTTCATTTTCCTTCTCTCCCATTATTATTTACAAAAAAATTATTCCTACAAGCTTCAAAACTTACTCTACTATATTTACAGTAATCTTCAGCGTTCCTTCGAACTTCGCAGAAAGGGTCTTATTCATCACCTTCATCTGCACAAGTATTGTACCGGTATTACCTGCAGATATACTAGTAGCACCGCTATTGTCTATAGATATCTGAAGATTCTCGCCTACCGTCTCTATCTCACCCACAGCCATAATTGGTCTAGATGTACCCGATGTATTAGCGTCATTGGTGATAGTGATAGTAAATATCACATATCCTGCACCATTATCACCTATCTTAATCTCATCAGTGTATGCCATAGCACCTGCGGTTGTGACACTATCATCTAATAGTGGCTCTACCTTCACATGATCGGGTGTAGGATATATAGTACTACCATTGGTAGACCCATCACCATTATATAGCTGTGCACTAGATCTGATAGTACAATCTACATTCTTTGCAATATATTGTACCCTCATACCAGCCCCAAGGCTAGCAGACCTTGCCACCAATATAATACCTATACTCAAGCCTATAACTGCCAAGATTAGAAACGTGGCGAAGATACCTATTATTGTCTTCTGTTTCGAACTCATACCTATCTCCTTGTATACATAGTATTGTAATATATATTTAGGCATTTTACAAAGAAAATTACATTAATTTTCATTTTTGAATAAAAAAAGAAACCGCAAGGTTTCTTCACGGTTATGCGATTTCTTTATATTATTAGTTACTAGGTGTCTGTGTAACTTTTAATGTATAAGCACCAACCAAAGATGCTGCAATTGTTGGATCATTCTTTTCTGCATCAATAGATACAACAATTGTCAAATCTTTATTAGCACCTGGAGCAATTGTAACAGCCTCAGAAGTATAAACAACAGTCATATTAGTAATAACTGTAGTATCTTTTTCCTCAAGAACTGCATCGATTGAAGAACCAGTAGCTGATGCATCATTCTTTACATTAAATGTATAAGTGATAGTAAGATTAGCATCTGTAAACTCAAAATCAGCAAATGCAAACGCACCAGATGTTGCTGTTGCTGCATCGTCAGTTGCTTCGATTTGAACTGAATCAGAATCTTCACCATTTACTTTAATACCATTATCTGCAGAAGCAGTAATTGTACAAGCAACGTTCTCAGCCTTATATGTAACCTTCATTGTATTAGCAACTGAAGCAGAGCCAGCAACCAATACAAGACCAATTGTTAGACCGATAACTGCAAGTACTAAAACGATACCAATAGCTGAAATAGCAATTTTTTGTTTTGAACTCATTATTTTCTCCTTAATAAAATATATTTTATTTAATTTGATATAGTCTTGCTAATATACATCTTCCCCGTGAACGAAAGATTGTATTAGTAACACCATAAATAATTAGTTTAATCATTGTGGCATAACAATTATTGCTATTACAATTATTAAACTAATTATAATATACAACATTGAGATAAAATCACCAACTATTTTTATACAATTTTATATTTTTATAAAAAAAGAATAGCAGACAATTTGTATTATGATAATCGTTCACTATTCTTATAACAAAAATGAAATTACGCCCTAATTAGTTACAACTCTTAGTAGTTGTACTTCTTTTAGAACACTTTCTGCCTGTAGAGCAATCTTTCGCTGCTTCCACCTTACCAGCTCTAGATCTAGCAGATGTCGCACTACGCTTAGTAGCAGATGTCTTACTAGTCTCTGTTGCTTTACTAGTTCTAGCCATAATTTCACCTCCTATGTATTAGGAACATATATCGTTCCTAATAGTATGATGTGGATATATAAGATAATTATACATAAATGATACTAATAATTTAAGTAAAATTCTTCTTTATAGCATCTATGGCTGTCTTCTCTAATCTTGACACTTGTGCCTGAGATATACCAATATCTTCACTTACCTCTACCTGCGTTCTACCATGATAGTATCTTAGCATCAGTATCTCCTTCTGTCTAGGATCTAAGTGTCTTAACGATTCCCTTAATGTCATATTCTCTAACCACTTCTCTTCACTGCTACTATCATCGCTTAGTTGATCCATCAATGCTATTGTGTCTTCGCCATCATCATACACTGCCTCACACAGCGATATTGGATCACTGATAGCCTCCATTGCCACAGCCACATCGCGAATGGGAAGATCAAGGTACTGAGCAATGTCTGCACTACTAGGTTCATTGACCATATTTCTCGACAATTCTTCTCTTGCTTTTAATACCTTGTACGCAGTATCTCTCATACTACGACTAACACGAATACTATTGTTATCCCTTAGGTATCGCCTAATCTCACCTAATATCATTGGTACAGCATAGGTACTGAACTTCACATTCTGCGACATATCGAAGTTGTCTATTGCCTTCATTAGTCCCACACATCCCACTTGGAACACATCATCTGCCGAAGTAATTCTACTACGAAAACGTTGTACCACTGATAGTACCAGCCTCATATTACAAATGGCAAATTGATCCCTAGCTTCAGCATCACCAGCCTTCAATCGCTCCATTAAGACTAGTTGCTCCGAGGCAGACAATTTCGGCAAATACGATGTATCCACACCTGTAATCTCTACAGTACTCTTCATGACACCTCCTAATACTTGGTGTATACCATAGGATTGTCATAAATGGCACCTAATATTCTTAAACGCTGGATATTCGACAAGATAAGTGGCAATAAGACAAAAAAACAGTACTAGATATGCTCTAGCACTATTCCATTATACTATTTACATACTTATTGTCTTCTCTCCAACCCTCTCTAACCTTGACAAAGAGTTCTAGCATAACCTTCTTATCTAATAATTTTTCAATCTCTTCTCTTGCCTTTATACCTATATTCTTTATCATAGAGCCGTTCTTGCCTATGATTATCTGCTTATGGCTTTGCTTCTCACATATAATATCCGCAGAGATCTTGGCCAATTTTGATTTTTCTTCATATGCCAATATCTCAACCGCAACGCCGTGAGGGATCTCATCGTGAAGTAACCACAACATCTTCTCTCTTATCAGTTCCGCCACCATGAACTTAATAGATTTGTCAGTATATATATCTTCATCGAACATAGCATCGCCTTCTGGGATATATGTCTTAATCTTGTCTAAGAGTACATCTACATTCTTATTCTTGAATACAGATATAGGAATAATATCTTTAATATACTGCAACTCATTAAATGGCATCAATTGTGGGTACAACTTATCAAAAGATGAATCATCTATCTTGCTAATAACTAAGATTGCATTAGTATTTCTATTATCATATTTCTTAACAAAATCTACATCTTCTTGCCTAATCCTCTTGCTACCATCAATTACTATTATTATCAGATCTACCGATTTCTTTGCCTCACTAATGTCTTTCGCCATATACTCATCTAATTTATTCTTAGCAGTATGAATACCCGGAGTATCCACTAGTACTATCTGATAATCGGGAATATTAAGTATTCCTAGTATCTTATTTCTAGTAGTCTGTGGCTTAGGTGACACTATTGCTACTTTCTCTCCCACAAGTGCATTAATGAGTGTGCTCTTGCCAGCGTTTGGCTTTCCTATAATTGTAACAAATCCTGAATGCATTTATTTCTCCTTCGTTGTTATATTGCATTTCGCTAATATTTTCTCTTCCATCTCTCGCATTAATTTCTTATCTTCATCTATCATGTGATCATAACCCAGCAAATGAAGCAGTGCGTGTATGGCTAGATACGAGACTTCTCTTTCTCTACCAGTACCATATTCCTCCGCCTGCTCAAAACACACAGGCAAGCACAAGAACACATCACCTAGAAATATATGTCCATTGGTCTCATCCACATCTAAGATATAATTTGTCTTAGTAATACTATCTGGCGGAATAATATTACCACTACCTCCTCCAGAATATATTAGCATTGGAAAAGACAACACATCGGTCACTCTATCCACTTGCCTATACTCATTATTTATCTGACGTATTCTCTTCTTAGATACAAAGGATATATTTACCATTAATTCCTTACAAGCAGGATTTAACACATCTAATGCAACATTATATGCCTTCTCTATATATTTCTTATATCTATTAGAAAATAATCTTTTGTTGAAATTTATAATCATATACTACCTTCTATATATTGATGTCTTTGATACACTCTAGATACACATTGATGATATATCTATCATCTAATTCTACTATATCTACTATCTCATCTACCATAGTCTCTGTATCATCCATATCATTATACACCATAGAGATTAGGTTAGCAATAATTTTTTCCTTGCATTTATTAAAATCATTTTGGACAACTTTCTCTTCGGTCTCATAATATACAGTCTCTGTATATCTAATAGGAAGGATAAAACTACTGACAACGACATCTCTGGTATATACATCATATGTCTCGTACGCAGTCTGCACATCCTTGGTGTACACAGCCCTGTCTCCAAGATAATATGTATAGCTGGCGGTGCTTTTGCCAGTTCTAGTATATATTATTTCTTCCTTATAACATTCATCTGTTGCCGTATGCCAAATAGTTGCAGATATATATCCCTTAGGAGCAACAAGATGTAATACGCCATCTTCGTCTGTATATTCATCGGGATATATTAGAACATCACCCTTCTTTACTATTTTGCCAACACTAATATTACTTATACCCGAATATACTCTATAATCATTTATTACCATATTATATGGTGATATATAACATGAGATATCTTCCTCTACGCTAGAGGACTCTTCTTTTATATTTACCAATAACGTAGTACCTATAGACTGTATGCTCACCATGCTTACGCCATCTACGGCTTTTAATATATAATCCTCTAATCCTTTCTTATCATAAGTATTAATCTTACCTATCGATATACCATAGTCTGATATTGCATTCAATACATCCAGCCTATTAATACTCTCTATACCAACTATATTAATATGTAGTGTAAAGGCACTAGCTATAGCATATAGTGTAATTGATATTATTATACCTATTAATATACCCACTCTATGTATCATAGACACAAATGCACTTATAATACCGTATCTGCCTATATATTCTATTCTTGCTGTACGAAATTCTTCTTCTAGTCTATGTATATCTCTATCATTAATAGTAAGGTATACCTTGTTATACGCCTCTCTTACTATATTGTATATAGAGACATTAGCATCGGTTAAGTTATTAATACTTCTCTCTATATTCAGGCCTTCTATACAGACTCGCCGATAGTTATTCCATCTTCTCATACTCTCTTAACGCTCCTGCATAGTATATATGCACTATATTACCGGATAAAGATATATCAGATTTTGATAGTTGTCTTATAGATAGTTCTCTTCCCTCAACAACTAGTTCATCATTGCTAAGCTTTAACACAATACGATCCTTGCTATATGTCAATATCTTCTTATAATTATTTATGACAATTGCTTTGCCACCTATAGCAGTGAAAGATGTTACCTTATTAATATCATCTATAGGCAGGGTAGCAGAACTTATTATCTCTCCTATATAGTCCAACATAATACACTACACCTTATATTTAATCTATAAATATGTATATGACAATCGTTAAAAATATATAACCCTACTTCTATGTATTAAAAAAAGAAGCGATCCTCTAAACCACTTCTTTACTACTTATAATAGATTACATCACAAGGTCACTTGTAGCATCAGCATATATAGGTGCTACAACTTCTCCGTTCAGCTTCTTTGCATTCTCTCTAATTATCTTGGCAATTGCCTCATGCGTGTCTGTCCATACAAAATATTTCTCTACATAAGATTTTGCCATGTCAATGTCTTTGTCTATCTGCAATCTTACTACTTCACTTAGCATCACTCTTGCACAGTCTATTGCCTTATCGAAATCAAATAGCAATTTACCATCTTTATATATAATAGCGCCTTCTTGTAGCATTCTATTCGTAATCATTACACTCCTTACTCTATGTGCTTGCGACATAAGAGGCTTTACCTTTAGAAAGCTAGAGTACAATTCAGTTACAATGATTTGTTTGGTCTGATCGGAGGTAAATGCTCCAGCAGCCTCATACTCTCTTAAGAACGCATACATTCCCATATCTGCCTTATATTCTTCTAACAAGCTTGAATATTCGCCTAATGCTTTGCCACTAACGGGTCCAAGAGAATGTGTATTCTCATGCTCGATTGTAGCCCAATGGCCAGCCTCTAGATTATAATAAGGTAGATAATCCTCATGTATTAACATCTTATATAGTTCGCTAGACTTGGTTGTTCGAACTTGCCTATGATATACGTTCCTATTACCTCCACCTAATTTTAGCGCCAACTTGTCAGAGTTCGGCAAATTCTCGGCTAGTGTTATTCCTGCTCTATAAGCACCGGTATCGCCCGTCATAGCAACAAGGTCTACATCCACAGCAATCTGAGATGAACTCTTTACGCTTTGTCCAGATTTGGAGTACTCTCCTATATATGGCATAAGCGGTCCAGATATATCGTTAAGAGTAGATAGAGTATCCAATAACTTAGTACCCTCAGTATTAACGATACCTACTCTTGCCCCTAGACTATCTTTTGCATTTACCTCTATATTAGCATTACGCAATCTTGCCATAAGAGGCTTATTGGCAAATAATGATGTTGTTAATTCATCATCGTAGCACTCTCTAGTGATTGTGAATTCTATCTTACTATCTTTTAGTTTTGCCCAAGCAATATCCGCTTTTGCATCTAACATAGGATCGGCAACACGCAATGCCTTAGCTTGCAATGACAAATAACTAGCAAAATCCTTGTCATCACTTAACTTACTAGCTTTATCCAACTCATCGGCACAACTAGTGAATTCGTCATGGAAATAGTCTACATAATCTATTGCCCTGAATATATCACCATCATACTCTACTACAGATCTTGATGATAAGACTTTCTTTAATTCCTCTATCATACCATTATCTAACATTCTAGATATTACATTATGGAAATCCTCTATGGACATGTCGAAATGATAATAATTCTTGCCTTTATTATCTGATATTCCTTTTGCAAGATTAATCATATTGCCATTAGTATCCAGAGAATTAATACTCTTCTGGGCTCTTAATAACCTAAATACATTCTTGGAATACTCATCATCCTTATTCGACACATAGTGATAGAAATCAATATTGTGTGCATTTTGCAAACTATACTCTATCTTCTCTATCCAGAATCCCGCTCTACATAGATGATATATAACTTGCTTATCACTATCAGATAGATTAACATATTCTGGTGAATTGTAATCCAATAAATGAATACTGGTCAAATATTCTTTGTCTGTACGCTTTAACGCTTCTTCTTCTGATATATTATATATATAATCCATTTTATCTCCTATACTGCTTTATCTTTTGGAGTATCTAACGCCTCTCTTATAAGCATTGCTTCTTCTTTGCCTGCAATAACACCCTTGTCTATTACAATCTTCTTTATACTCTTATCACTAGGTGTCAAGAACATAAGATCCAACATACAAGACTCTAGTATGGTCCTAAGTCCTCGAGCACCAGTCTTTAGTCTAATACTCTTATCCGCAACAGCACTAACTGCATCTTCGGTCAATTCTAATTCCACGCCATCTAGGCCAAACATTGTCTTATATTGCTTAATAATAGCATTCTTTGGCTCTACCATTATCTTAATAAGAGCATTCTTGTCTAACTCATTTAATCCCACCACTATAGGTAATCTTCCTACAAATTCTGGTATAAGACCGAATTTGATTAAATCTTGTGGTTGGATTTGACTAATTAACTCCGACATAGGAACAGCCTTCTCTTCCTCTATATTTGAGTTAAACCCAAGAGATGATGTGCTAGTACGCTTCTCTATAATCTTGTCAAGACCTACAAATGCACCGCCACAAATGAACAATATATTACTTGTATCTATTTGTAGTAATTCCTGATGAGGATGCTTTCTACCACCCTGAGGAGGAACAGACGCTATTGTACTCTCTATAATCTTAAGTAGTGCTTGCTGTACACCTTCGCCACTTACATCTCTAGTTATACTACGGTTTTCACTCTTTCTAGTAATTTTATCTATCTCATCTATATATATGATGCCACGCTCTGCCTTTTTGATATCATTGTCTGCGTTTTGGATTAATTTAAGCAATATATTCTCTACATCTTCACCTACATATCCTGCCTCGGTTAATGTTGTTGCATCCGCTGTAGCAAATGGCACCTTTAGTATCTTTGCCAGAGTTCTAGCCAGCATTGTCTTACCTGTACCCGTTGGACCTATTAATAGTACATTGCTTTTTTCCAGATCTAGTTCCATGCCATCATTTTGCTTTGCTTCTATATTATAATTGATACGCTTATAATGATTGTATACTGCTACACTCAAGACCTTCTTTGCATCATCTTGACCTATTATATATTCATCTAACCTTTGCTTTATTTCCTCGGGAGTTGGAAGATCTATCTTATCCAATTCTGAAGATTTAATATCATCCTTTAACATCTCTTTACATATATTTACGCATTCTTCGCATATATAACTATTGCCATCTGGACTAGAGATAAGCTTCTTAGTTTCGGCTTGTGTCCTGCCACAGAATGAACAAATCATATCTATTCTATCGGTCATGTTATTCTCCTAGTATTTGTTATAATCTAATTATACGATATTTCTATATATTATATACGAGATAAGTGTAAACAAATTGGCGGATTTTGCAAAATCAATTTCATACTTTTTATTAAATTTATTCATTTTCTCATATATAATCACTATATTGATACAAAAAATGCACCCATAATGTAGGATGCATTCCTTTTTTTATTTTTTCTTAGATCTTGGCTCTATAACCTTGTCTACCAGTCCATAGTCCAGTGCTTCATTGGCAGTCATGAAATAATCTCTATCCATATCCACATCTAATTGAGAGACTGTTTTTCCAGTATTTTGTGCCATAATATCTATTAATTTATCTTTTGTTCTCTTGATATGATTAGCTGTGATAATAATATCTGATGCCTGACCTTGTGCACCACCTAATGGCTGATGTATCATAACTTCACCATTTGGCAGACAGAATCTCTTGCCTTTTGTTCCGCCAGACAATAGCACCGCACCCATAGATGCTGCTAGTCCTACACATATAGTAGATACATCACACTTAATATATTGCATAGTGTCATATATTGCTAGTCCTGCAGATACGCTACCGCCAGGACTATTGATATACAAGCAAATATCTTTATTAGGATTCTTAGCCTCTAGGTATATTAATTGTGCCACTATTGTATTTGCCACTGAATCATTAATCTCACCAGTTAAGAATATTATTCTATCTTCTAAAAGCCTACTGTATATATCATAACTTCTCTCTCCAGAACTGGTCTGGTCTACTACCATAGGTATTAGCATTGAATCCACCTCATTTTTTAGTCGTATATTTCATTATGTGTCAATTTTTAGTTAAATTATGCGTTCTTTTCTAGCAAAAAATTAACAAGTTTGTTGAATAAGATATCATTCTTGATATATGAAATTCTCTCATCAGAGATGCTTGCCTTCATATCCTTGATAGTCTTGCCTGTCTTAGATGCCATCTCTTTAATCTTAGCATCTACATCTTCTTTTGTAACATCTAGCTTCTCTAACTTAATAATTTCTTGTAATGCTAGTCTTACCTTAACAGATTTCTCAGCTTGACCTCTTTGTGCCTTTCTAATATCCTCAATTGAAGAATTAGTATATTTCAAATAATCGTCCATCTTGATGCCTTGATACATTAATTGGTTAGACATGTCCTTAATTATTTCGTCCAATTCGCTCTCAATCATACACTCAGGAATTGCAACTTCCATATTTTTGACAATTTCATCTATGATTTTATTTTCTTTCTCAATTTTTGCATCGGCTTCTGCTTTTTTCTCTAATTTAGCCTTGATATCAGCCTTATAGTCTGCTAGAGTCTCGAACTCACTAACATTGCTAGCAAATTCATCATTGATCTCTGGGTACTCTTTAGTCTTAATAGCATTGACCTTGCACTTGAATTCTGCTGGTTTACCAGCCAAATTCTCTGCATGATATTCTGCTGGGAATGTAACCTTTACAACTCTCTCTTCGCCTACTTTTGCACCAATTAATTGATCTTCGAATGTATCAATAAAGCTATGGCTACCAATAGTTAGATCAAAGCCAGTTGCAGTGCCACCCTCAAACAGTTTGCCATCTACGCTTCCTTCGAAATCAATATTGGCAATGTCTCCACTCTCAATGGTAGCATCCTCTGCCTTCTCTACTAGTCTAGATTGTTGCTCTTTTACTCTATCAATCTCTGCATTAACTTCTTTCGCAGTGATTTTCTTAGCCTCTACCTTGATATCTAGTCCTGTATATTTAGCGATCTTTACCTCTGGCTTAACTGGGATTTCTGCTACAATTACGATACCCTTATCATCCAAAGCCTTTACAGATAGAGTTGGCGCATCTACTGGCTCAATATCCTTCTCTTTAGTAAGGATTGTCATATAGTTCTTATAAAATCCCTCTCCTATAGCATCCTCATAGAATACTTCAAAGCCGTATGCCTTTTCAATGACCTTTCTTGGTGCTTTGCCCTTTCTAAAACCTTCTACTGGATACTTACCCTTGTTTTTGTTATAAGATGCTTCTACTTCTGCTTCCCACTCTACGTTAGTTAAAGTCATCTCTATTTCAATATTTTTGTTCTCTAATTTCTTAATTGTGTATTTCATTATTTACTCCTTATATTGTCATACGACGGGATTATATCACAAAAAAAATATATTTGCAATTGTTTATGTCGCAAATATATTTATAAAATGTTATTTTATAACAGTATATACTATTATCAATATAGCCAACACCCAAAAGCATATTGAGTATATAAGATACGAATTCTTATCAATAGACTGAAATGTACCCGTTACTCTAGAAAACACATTCTGATTTGGCTGTTGTGTAGTATTATCTATCACATCATATACTTCTTTATTGGCCTTGTGCCTCTTATACATCTTGTAACCAAGTAGTCCCATATCTATTGCTAGTATCCATAACACGAACTTAATATACCAGACACTGTTTATAGGCATTACTGCTAGTATAACGAAAAGCACAGACAATATTACCATTGTAAGATTGATTTTATCTGCAAAAAATCGCTTTATTTTATCCTTAAACTTCATTTTGCTTTAGTCCAATTAGATGATGAAGAATAATACAATAAGAACTAATGATCCAACCCAGCCAAGATAGAACCAAACATTTCTCTTGTACGCTACATAACTAAATGATGCAAATAGTACTACTATGTAAGATAGTATATCTCCTACCATTTTTAGCGCAGATCCTATTGCAGAATTTAGACCCAATACTGCAGATAGTAATAGTGATATACCTACGCACACTACTGCTATAAAAGATAATAGTCTAAATATTCTACCCCAACTATAAGTAGTTGTTTTCTGTTTTGTCGACATAACACACCTCTCTATAACTTTTATATTTATTATGATATCACAATATTATTTGCTATAAAAGCAAAATAATCAAGTTTTTTATTTATCCCAAATAGAGTACTTGCACCCACAATATTTTTGACGATAAAGATCGTATTTTTCACTATTTCTAATAGATTTCAAATATCCATCATTTTTCTTAAAATTTGCCTCTAGATACTCCACTCCAAACTTACTAGACAAATCTCTACCAATCTCAT
The DNA here is from genome assembly GCA_015055515.1 of Clostridiales bacterium. Taxonomy (GTDB): domain Bacteria; phylum Bacillota; class Clostridia; order Christensenellales; family UBA1242; genus UBA11490. The sequence continues at coordinate 105,476 of SVIC01000002.1, forward strand.
TTAATAAGATATAATTCTTATGAGGACTAACCGACATTGTAGTTGTGAATATATTATAGCCATTGTCTTTTGCGTATTTACAAGTCTTCTCTAGTCTTAGCCTAAAGCATTTCTCACATCTTGATCCACCCTCAGGCTCATTCTCTAGGCCTTGCACTATATTATTGTATTCTGCAGGATTATACCCTACTTCTACTATTTTTATATCAGCACCTTCACTATTTAGTGCATTAACAATCTTATATTGCGTATCTAGTCTCTTATAATATTCTTCTTCTGGAAATATATTGGGATTATAGAAGAGTATAGTTACATCATATTCTCTTGTTAGAGCCTCTAATACACCACTACTACATGGCCCACAACAACTATGTAATAATAACTTTTTCATAATTCACCTACATCACAAGTTGTAATACAAATCCAAGTATCGCACTCGTGCCATACAATGTCGTAAGTATCATCAAATTCTCTTTGATATTCTTATTATTCTTAAATAATACAAGCAGTGCTACACCTGCGTTTGCACATAGACCTGCTATACATGATGCAAAACTAATAGCACCACCAAGGAATAAATTAGTAATAACAAGGCTGGATGCACAATTAGGAATTAATCCAATCAATGCAACTAAGAGTGGCTGAAATAGACTACTATTCATGCTAGAAATACTCTCTAATCCTACCCATTCAATTATGCCTGATAGTATAGCTGATACAATGAATATATATAAGCAGATCTTAAGACTATGCACTAATGGATGTAAGATAAAGTGCTTAAAACTAGACTCTTCTTCTACAACGTCATGTCCGCAACATCCGTAATCATGGTCGTGGTGTGGCACAGCACTATTTGTTAACGCTCCACCATCTATAAATATACCTTTTCTCCTCTTTATTCTATTATAAATAAAGTTAACAGTATAGCCAATAATTACTGCATACACAAATTTGATAATAACAAGTAAGATTACATACTTCAGTGGATTATTTGCGAAATTACCATCAAATATATGTAAAAAGGCATTATAATTCCCACCAATAAGTATTGGCAAAGCCTCGTCACTAGTTGCAATAAAAATTGCAAGAAGTGTTCCTATATTTATCTTTTTCTCAGAATACAAGTCGGTTGCAACAACCGAAAATCCGCATTGAGGAATAATTCCCACTGCACTAGCAATAACGGGAGAGTATTTATTGTCAAGAAATGATTTTGTTTTCCATTTCTTAGCACATTTATTCTCAATTACTTCTATTAGTATGTATATAAGAAAAAGCATAGGAAAAATTATTAGAGCTTCTTCTAATGAATGTAGTAGTATATGACCTATTTTCTCAAACATAATCTCCCCTCCAAATATTTTCTTAAAAATTTCTTATTATTTGATCTATAATTACTTAACATTTTGCTAAGGTCAGATCTATCCAGCAAAACCACTTTTAGCCTATTTGCCATATCAATAGCCTGCTTAGAGTACTTAGAATTAGTCACAACTAAAGCATAGTCGCAAGAATAATAATTCTTAGCAGTATTTATCTCTTGTATAGCAGAAGAACCAACACTATGATTATAATACAATTTTGTCTGAATGCAATACTCTATACCGCGAAAATTAGCAAATATATCAACGCCATAGTCGCCCGATCTCTTGGTTAATTTTGTTTTATAACCAAAAAAATCAAATAAGTACGCAACAATCTCCTCAAATTGTGTTCCAGTAATCGCATCTATATCAGAAACTGATATACCAGCCAAATAATTACGAACTCTGTTATTTCGGGCTTTCTTGGTTACCAATATTAATATAAGAACAACTATTGTCAATGGCAATAGTAATACTGCCAATATAGTCAAAAATATTTTTTTCATGTCGACATTATATCACAAAAATATATGTAATTACAAAAATAAAAGCGATTAAAATAAATTAATCGCTTTTGTTATTATTTCTTCTTACCACCGATTATTTTCTTTATCTTAGTACTTACTTTTTTCTCTTCTTTCTCTTCTTCGGCTTTTTGTTTTTCTTATTCTTCTGCTTTCTTTTTCTTCTTTGCAGTATATTCTTGATTTTCGAACTCAATTTCTTCCTTTACCAGTACATCATCCTCATCTATAGGCTTAGGTAACTTATCATCTTCCTTGATATGCACATCCACTTGATTATATGGAATAGATATACCATTCTTATCAAACTCATATTTTACTTTTTCTAAGATATCGAATTTGAAATCCCAATAATCAGCGGATTTAGTCCATGCACGGCAAATTATGTCTATAGATGATGCGTTATGAGCACCTACTCTGATTGTAATACCTTTGTCTGCCAATACCAATTCGTGATTATCCACTAATTTGTGTAGTATTCTTTTTGCTTTTCTAAAATCATTCTCGTATGCAATAGAGAATGTAAAATCCACCCTACGCACATCTTTTATAGAATAATTTGTCACCGTAGTATTAGTTACTTTGCTATTTGGCACTACTATTACCTTGTTATCGCCAGTAACAATAGTTGTATAGAATAGTTGAATTTTCTCTACTGTACCACTCTCGCCATCATATTCAACAAAATCACCAATTCTAAATGGTCTCATTACCAATATAATTATACCACCAGCAAAGTTGGACAGTGATCCTTGTAGAGCAAGACCTACAGTAACACCAATTGATGTAATTAATGCTACAATACTGCTCATCTCTACACCAAGATAACCAATAATTATAATAAACACTAATAATTTAAGACCTTTTCTGCCAAAACCCACCACTGAATCTTTGATAGTTCGGTCTACTTTCTTTTCTGTCATTTTTTTGTCTAATTTCTTAAATACGAAGTTAATAACTCTAAATGACACCCACCATATAAGCAAGGCCACTATTAACTTGGTAAGAATTTGAAGACCTGTAGTTGTGCACCAATTAATGATACTATCCCAAAAATTGGTAGACTCTGCACCCAATAAATTTGTACTCATACTTTTCCTCCTTATTTGTATAACGTAAGTATTTTATCACTAAAAAAAGCAAACACCAACAAAGTATCTGCTTTTTTGATATTTTTTTACATTTCTATACAATTTTCTTTTACTTTAATTTTTTCATTAATTCTATCTTGTGCATCTCTTAGGGCATATGGATCATCACTTTTGCCTATATATATTTTCATCTTGTCTACAATCCCAGTATCATTATAGTGATCAATTCTCTTCTCATGCTCTGGGTTTAATGCTATAGCCATATTACCATTATTATCTAACTTTACAACACCTCTTACTATATGACAATCCTCTTCGTCCTCTTCTACAGCAAGGAAATACTTATTCTTGTCATCCTCTTTGCCTATTTTCTCTATCTCAGACTCATAGAACTCATTAAAAAATGATGACTGTCGCAAAAATCCAGATACATACTCTTGATCATCATTTATACTTTTCTCTGGTAGATTTACATTATCAAAATCAAATTCATTACCATTGTTATCTAATTTTGACACTAGATCTTCGGACAAAATATCTTCTGCTTTTATCATAGATACAGTGTGCTCTAAAAAGATATGTCCGAATATATAATCTGACGACGCCTCATCCTTTTCAGTAACATCGTACACCCCAAAGAACTTATCTTTTTCTATTTCTATATTCTTATAATCTAATTTTGCCATACAATCACCTTTTTTATATTAACAATGACCGCCATCCAATACTATCACTTGACCAGTAATATAACTGGCTTTATCCGAAGCCAGGAACACAACCGTGTCAGCAATCTCCTCTGGTTCTGCCCATCTACCCATATGATATTTTGCGGTCTCTTGCTCCACAAAATCCATTGGCAATTCTGCATTCATATCGGTATTAACCCAGCCAGGAGCCACGGCATTTACATTAATGACAGGAGCATACTTCATAGACAAATCTTTTGTCAAAGACTGAAGTGCCAACTTAGTCATTGCATAATCTGCCGTGCCTGGATTAAAGTCATACATGCCACTAGTACTACTAATATTTACAATCTTACCTTTGCCTTGTTTTACCATAATAGGAGCAATGAGTTGACTTAAGAATAATGGTGCCAGCATATTTGTTTTTACTATTTCCATGTTTTCTTCATATTTTATATCTTCAAATTCTCTATCGTATACAATGCCAGCATTATTGACCAATACATCTATTTTTCCATATTTTTCTATGATATATTTCACCATTGTCTTTTGCGCTGTTATATCAGCAACATCCGCCTTGTACGCCTCAGCATTACCACCATGTGCGACTATCTCTTCTACAACTGAATTGGCAGATTTGCTATTGCTTTTATAGTTTATTATTACAATATCTCCAATTTCAGCAAATTTTATTGCAGAGGCTCTGCCTATGCCTCTACCTCCACCAGTAATTAAAACAACTCTTCCTTTCATCAATTTCCATACCTCACTTTTTATCTATTATCCGTACTAATAAGGAATATTTTATCATGGAAAGCACCGCGTTTTTCTACTTTTTTATTTCTGATTGTATCAAATTCTTCATAAGAACAACCTTTTACATCCAGTATTGCCCTAAGTACTTCTTCTAGATCTGCCAGTTCTTCAATCTCACCAGACTCTAGATATTCTCTCATTTCTTCTTGCAACTTAGTGTTCAATTCCTTCAAGTACTGCATGTCATCCAGTATCCTAGTCTCACAACTTTCGCCATTTGCATTAATTATAGTAGGAATCTTATCTCTCACTAATTTATTAAATATTTTCATTCTCATCCTCACTTTGCGATAGTTCATCTATTCTCAACACTATCTCATCACACATATTGGATATTGTGCCGTTATTTTTCAACTTTTGCTTTGTATCCCATTCTTTTGCATTGAACCATGTCCTTTGTTGCAAATATCTATTTGATGGAGTATTAAATAGACCATTCGTACTAATTACTAAATCTGCGTTCTTGTAGAAATGGTCTATATTATGTAAAAGATACTCATTTACATCATTACCTCTGGCTAGATTTCTGTCATCATAGTCTAGTCCTGGACATAACAACACTGTATTTGTTTTGCTTAAGATCTCATCAGTCTTGTCTTGAAGTTTAGGTATGGATATTCCATATTTCTTAAGTCGCATTTTGGTAAACATATTAGTCTTTTCACCAACCATATCCCAGCCAAAGGACCCTGGAGGATCTAAAACAATTGGTTGGTCTACCACACTATACACATATTCTATCATTTTGATAGCAACATCATTAAGAGTAATTATTACTTCTTGCTCGCTAAATGATTGATATGGCTGATCCATGTATGCATTTACAACATCATATAGCGGAGTAAAGTCCTTTATTAGATTATGATAGTTGTTATACATATCTACAAATTCATTAACTAAAGCAATTTCCTTGTCTTTATATTCATCATTTAAGCAATCTTTTAGCATTGGATCTCTTGCTATATCTTTGATCACATCTTTCTTGTATTGCTCTTGGTCAAACTTATTAGTATTAATAACCCCTCTCATCTCTAGATCTACCAACTGCATAAGATCATCTATACAAATATTCGGCATACCCAATCTACTAGACAACTCCGACGCAAGTAGGCTTTTGCCAACCCCTGATGGACCTATTAATGATATAGATTTCCTCAAATTCTCTTCTGTCATATCTCTCCTACTAGAATAATATCCTCATTATACTATCATACTTTTCTTTGGTTAACTCTTTTGTCTCAGCACTCATCTTTGCATAACTTTTCTGGATCTTCTTCTTTACGAAATTATTCGCTGTCATAATGTCTTCACCCAAATACGCCCTCCAGCATATTAGTTCCACCACACTATCCATATGGCTCACAGCATCGGCATCAGCCACGCAAATCTCTTCTATACTGTATTTGTCCCTGACTACGCTGGCTCTGTGATTTAATATACAACCCTTTACCCTAGATACAAAATTATCATCATATCCATCCTTAGTTAATATCGCACCAGCCAACTCAGCACCTAGTACATGGTGGTTATCACTATTAGCAAAATCTAGTAAATTAGCATAATCATGAAACAACGCCGACACCTCTACAATGTCTCTATCTGCACCATATTTCTCTGCCAGCATTATGGCATTATTTATTACAGGTAGCAAATGATACTGCCATGTTTGACCTATTTGACAATTCTGTGGCCTATCGTAATGTTCCGCTTGTTCTTTGATTAAATCATAATACTTCTGGTATTTCATATACACCTCAAGCATGAGTATATCACAGAACACTATAAATATAAAATAAAAAAAGCCTCCAAATAGAGACTTTTAATTCAATATCCATAGTGCAATATTAAGTGTTGTGGCTATACATACCCACACTGGATAAAGGGATATAATGAGGCCATTCATAGCATCCTCTTTGCATATCTCAAAATACAGTCTTAGTGCAAAAAGTGCATTAATTATAATTACCACATTGCCTAAGAATAATTGTTGCAAAGTAAAGAATACAAGGCACCACAATACATTTAGTACACCATTAATTACAAGCAAAACAATATTTTCCTTGCTAATAGGTGTTCGATTTTGCCACTTAATCAGTATCCATGCAAATAGCACATATATCACCGTCCATATTATAGGAATAACAATAGACGGTATCCACTCTGTCGGCTTATTTAATCCCTCGAACCACCGCATGCCTATCTGACTAAATAATGTGCCTAGTCCAGCAATAATTATTATTGGAATTATAATTGATACAATGTTACTTTTTCTCATAGTTGTATTTTTGCCCATTTTTAGATAATTATACATAGAAAAAGTGCTTGCAAGACATTGCAAACACTTTTATTTTATTCCTTTGTCATATCATCGATTGTCAGTAGATTATCATCAATAGGCTGACCTATTCTATCATATATTTCTTTTACCTCTTCTGCCTTTACACCCTCTGTGAACCATTCAAAATATCTAGATTTGATGTCTGAACGTTCGAATAACTTTTCATCGCCAGATATGCTATATAGATCTGATATCTCTAAATCTATACCTTTCTTTAATTCAGCCGGAACATAAGTAAAAATATATTTACCATTCACATAGCTAGATACATCATGAAAATGACCAATAGGGCTGGCTTCTTGCTTCTTAAAGCCGTAATCAGCCAATTTTTTACTAGTTAATCCCACACTTGCTTCAGAGCATGGCTCAATATTATTTTCTGCCTCAACCTTTTCCGAAATAAAAGAAATAACCTTGTATGCATCCTCATAAGTCATACCATTAGGCAATACAAATGGACTAGTTAGACCTAATGTCCTACCCAATTTCAAATCGTTGGTACCATATTGATAAAAAGTCTCTAAATGTACATATAACATACGAACAGCCTTCGTCTTTTCATCATTATTTGTAACAACATCTTGACTATTCGTATTATTTTCTTTTCTAAATTTGCTTATATAATCCTTTATGCTCATAATTACCCTCTTATATCTATGTATATAATGATGATAACACACATTTTACACTTGTCAAGAGTAAAAGAAATAGAGCAATGCCTATAAAACAACAAAAAAAAACCACGACTATGTCGGGCTTATTGATTGTGGTGCGGATGAGAGGACTTGTCTATTGAACGACAGTTCAATACTTCGGGTGGCAGTATTAACTGACGGGGTCCCGAATACAGTTCAAGTCACAATGCTACAGCATTGTTATTGCGACAGCAATTCTCATCTAGACACAAAAAAACCTCGGTGAAACTGAGGCTATTAGTGGTGCGGATGAGAGGACTTGAACCCCCACTCTTTCGAACTAGATCCTAAGTCTAGCGCGTCTGCCAATTTCGCCACATCCGCAAAATTGATTGGTGACCCATCCGCGATTCGAACGCGGGACACCATGATTAAAAGTCATGTGCTCTACCAGCTGAGCTAATGGATCGCATTTGGCTGGGATGGCAGGATTTGAACCTACGAATGCGAGAGTCAAAGTCTCGTGCCTTACCGCTTGGCTACACCCCAATGGTATTGTTCTAATCCTTGACAACAACGTTATTCTATCACAGGAAAACATGATTGTCAATAGAACTAAAATACTTTTTGAAAAAATAATGTGGGGTGAATAGTGGGACTCGAACCCACGACTTCCAGAGCCACAATCTGGCGCTCTACCAGCTGAACTATATCCACCATAACCATAATAAAAAATGGTGTGCCAGAAGGGATTCGAACCCCTGACCCTCGCCTTAGAAGGGCGATGCTCTATCCAGCTGAGCTACTGGCACACGACTTGTATACTTTTTGATTGGAGCGGGTGATGGGAATCGAACCCACGCAGCCAGCTTGGAAGGCTGGAGTACTACCATTGTACTACACCCGCAAAAATGGTTATGTAATCAAAAAGCAACATAATAATAACAAATCTAATCCATGATTGTCAACAATTTTTGAAATATTTTTATTTTTTTATATTTATATTTGATTACAATAACCCTTATTATATTATTAAATACTTATATATTCATAATTTATATCATTATTGTCTATTCTGATCTCTAACGCCACACCATTCTTAAGTGACCCAGGATTGAGATAAACTATACCATCAGATATATAATTATATCTAGAATGTGTATGACCAAATAACACCATGTCTACCCCTATCATCTTTGCGTATTTCTCAATACTAAGCATTGTCCTCTTTACCTCAAATGTATTGCCATGAGTGCAAAGGATATTCTTACCAGCAATATTTATTACTTTCTCATAAGGATATGTGCTAAAAAAATCACAATTGCCTCTAACTGCTGTAACATTTGGCATGTTCTCATACAGACCCAGATCTGTCAATCCATCACCAAGGAATATAAAGTGGTCAAAAGTATATTCATTAAAAATCTTATCTATCTTGTCTTTTGCACCATGAGAGTCAGACACTACAATGATAGTAGCTCTATTACTCTTTGTCATCACTTATATCGTCTTCCTTCGAGGCTTGCTTCTCATTTCTCTTGTCTATCCTAGACTGCATATCCTTGATAATATCGTTGGATTCCGCCTTGATCTGTTGCACTTTCCAGTTATATCTTTGTTGCAGTTTTACCCTCTTCTTTGCTACTTTTTTCATAGATTTGGCATGTTTTGACTTAATAGCCTCTTCCTTTTTCTCCAGTTTCTCTTGCAAATGTTCTTTTAATTCCTCTTCCTTTTCTTTCAGATCATCCAATTTCTCTAATTTCTTGTCTTCTACCCTCTCCAGGTCTTTCTTTACACTTTCCTTGAAATTAATTAATCTCTCTTCGTTTGCGAAAAGTCTAATAAAATTCGTTCTATGTGCCACAACATCAATAATGACAACAACCCACATCAGTATCATTGCCACATAGTTATATTGAATACCGGAAATGAATGTATGCACAATAGCAAAAATTATAATAAAAAACATACTAGCAAGACTACCAATCTTGACAATAAGTAAGAATATAAGATCTGCTATAAGTATAGCAAGTGCCAGCAAAGGATTAGCAACTATGAACATACCTATAGTGCACGCAATACCTTTGCCCCCTCTAAAATTGTACAATGCAGGGTACATATGGCCAATTACAGCCGAAAAGCCACCCACAAACATAGCAATTGTAGATAGATATTCGTTACCTGGAAATAACACAAATCTACCAATTAGTGCCGGAATAGCTGCCTTCAAAGCATCGCAAAACAGTGTCAAGATACCCATCTTTAGCCCATACGTACGTAGCATATTCATGGTACCAGGATTGCCACTGCCCGACTTTGTAATATCTTTCTTAATCAATCTAGATATACTAATATTACCTAACAAATAGCCCAGTAATACTAATAATGCAAACTTAATTATTTCCATCTTTCTCTGCCTTACTCTTTATAATTAACTTAATAGGTGTACCAGAATAATCCACACTCTTTCTAATACAATTCTCTAAATATCTAACGTATGAGAAATGCATTAGTTTTGCATCATTACAGAACACCACAAATGTAGGAGGTGCCACCTCTGCCTGCGTAATATAATATATCTTACATCTTCTGCCACTTCTAGCAGGAGGCTCATTCACAAGTATTGCCGACTGCAATATCTCATTCAATACACTTGTACCAATTCTGTTATGAGCATTATAGTACACCTTCTCTACTGTCTCCATAACCTTATTCAGCCTCTGCCCAGTAAGGGTCGATGTATATAGCGGAATATAATAATCCATGAACTTCAGATCTTCATCTAGCTTTTTATTAAATTCATTCATTGAATGTGTATCTTTTTCTATCAGATCCCACTTATTCATTAAGATTATGCTAGGCTTGCCCGCCTCGTGTACGTATCCAGCAATCCTCACATCTTGCTCTGATAGCCCTTCGCTAGAATCCACTACTATTATCACCACATCAGCACGCTTGATAGCCTCAAACGATCGAAGAATACTATATAGTTCCACACTCTCTGGCTCTATCGCTCTCTTTCTTCTAATACCAGCAGTATCTATAAGTACGAAATCCTTATTATTATATCTAAAAGGAGTGTCAATAGCATCTCTGGTTGTTCCTGCAACATCGCTGACCATTACTCTATTCTCACCCACTAGTCTATTAAGTAGGCTACTTTTACCAGCATTAGGCTTACCCACTATTGCTATCTTTATCTTATCCTTATCCTCATCTACACTTACTTTGTTCTTAAATTTGGATACAATACTATCCAGTAGATCACCTATACCCATACCTTGTACGCTAGATATACCTATAGGCTCACCTAATCCAAGGTTATAGAACTCGTACAATTTCTGCTCATCATAGTTATCCAACTTGTTTACAGCAAGCACGACAGGCACATTGTATTTTCTAAGGAAATTAACAGCGTCATAATCGGCAGGAACAAGCCCTTCCTTGCCATCTACTACCATCACAACTACATCAGCAAGATCTACTGCAATAGAGGCTTGCTTAGTGATATTCTGCTGAAACTCAGACTTATTAAGTACATCAAGGCCACCAGTATCAACTAGCGAAAAAGCATAGTCACACCATGTTGCGTCACCATATATTCTATCCCTTGTTACTCCTGGCATGTCCTCTACAATACTAATTCTCTTGCCACATATTCTATTAAAAAGAGTACTTTTGCCTACATTTGGCCTACCTACTATCGCTACTAATGGCTTCTCCATACTTATCCTCCAGCAATTTTTGTCTAATTAGTATATCATACCTTAACTGCAAAAAGAAATATTATTATACGAATTTGAAAAAGAAATTTTTCTAAATACATCAAAAAATAGCCTATGAATTGATATCATCATAGGACTATTTCCCTTATTATTCTGTTATCATAAATGGATATACATTTACTACCTTAATAGGCTTATCCATCTTCAGAGATCTATCAAGTGGTTTTACTACTGGTATTTTGCTAGATTTGACTAACTTCAATACTCCCTTGTCTTTCTCCACTACAAATTCTGTATTTGGTGTCAATCTTCTAGCATAGACCAACTTAGGAATATCATTCTTTACAGTAATTATCTTAGTTCCTTTCTTATTTCTAAGAGATTGTGGAATTTGCTTATACTTAATAGTATGCATTAGTCCATTATTAGCAAATATTGTCACTGCATCCTCTGGTGTTACCTGCATAGCAGATACAACCTCATCCTTAGTTGCTAACTGAATACCCTTGACACCCACACTCACTCTACCACTGACAGCGATATCATCAATTGGCACAACCATACCTATACCATCCTTGGTAAACAACGCCATCTGCGACCCTTGTTTTACCAGTTCTACGGCAATCACTTCATCTCCATCTTTTAGCTTCATACCTGCCACATAACTTTTTGCACAGATATATTCTGATGCAGGAGACTTCTTGATCATACCGAACTTACTAACCATGACTATAACATCACTGCCACCATCTTTGCCAAGGTCTAGCATGTTAACTATCTTCTCATTAGTATTCACTCCCTTAGCATAAGACACCAAGTTGGCACCTTTGTCACGGAACTTACACTGATTAATATTAGATACACTTAGTTGTATGGAGTTGCCCATATTAGTAAATATATGCACTAATCCATCTGTCTTGAACATCTTAGATACAATTGGTATTTCGTAAGTTGTGGCATTTGCACTCAGATCCTTTGTTGCCATATTATAACTTTTCTTATTTACAGCCTTCAATGTTGCATTCGGAGTAGCAATGATATGTAATTCCTCATCCACTTCACCGTCACTAACACTAGTCTCAACTATCTCAAACTCATCTGGATTAATAAACTCTGTCTTTCTATCACAACCAAATTTCTTAGCAATATCATTTAATTCATGCTTAACAATCTTTAACTGCATTTTCTCGCTCTTTAATATCGCAGTATATCTTACAATTAGATCTTTCAATCTCTTCAACTCAGTAGTTAACTTATCCACCTCTAAGCTAGTAAGTCTAGCAAGTCTCATATCAAGTATTGCTTGTGCTTGAACATCAGACAACTTGAACTTCTCTATCAATCTAATCTTGGCATCGGTAACACTCTTACTAGTCTTAATGATCTTAATAACCGCATCAATATTCTGAATAGCAATTAGAAGCCCCTCTAATATATGCTCTTTCTTCAAGCACGCCTCTAGATCGAACTTGGTTCTATTATATATGACTTTCTTCTGATAATTAACATAATAACTTAGATAATCTATTAGGCTAAGTTGCTTTGGCTTACCATCGGCAATGGCAACCATATTTGCATTGAATGATGCCTGCAGATCTGTTTGCTTGAATAAGATATTAAGGATATTCTGCACCTTTGCATCTTTCTTTAGTTTTATTACAGCACGTGTTCCTTGTCTATCTGACTCATCCACTATATCTAGTATATAACTAAGATCACCCTTATCATCAGCCTCTTTTAGAGATGCTATTTTTTGTAGTAGCGTTGCTTTATTTACTTGATAAGGAATCTCGGTAAATACAATGTTCTTTTTATCATTATCGGCGTTCTCAATATGATACTTAGATCTAATAATTATCTTGCCTTTACCAGTCTCATACACCTTTGCCATATCTTCAGCATTAATAATATAGCCACCGGTAGGGAAATCTGGTCCTGGAATAACCTTTAATAGTTGCTTTAATGTGATATTAGGATTATCAATATACGCACACACAGCATTACATGCTTCACGCAAATTGTGTGTAGGAATATTGGTTGCTAGTCCTACCGCAATACCCATACTACCATTAACTAGTAGGTTCGGAAATCTACCTGGTAGCATATCTGGCTCTTTGCAAGAGTCATCGAAGTTCAGGCTCCATGATACTGTATTCTTATCTATATCTCTTAATAATTCTAGTGACAATGGTGCTAGTCTTGCCTCGGTATAACGCATAGCCGCTGCACCATCACCATCCACACTACCATAGTTACCATGTCCATCTACTAGGACTTCACCCATATTGAATGGCTGTGCCAGACGCACCATTGTATCATATATACTACGGTCACCATGAGGGTGATATTTACCCATACAGTCACCCACTATACGAGCACTCTTTCTATAAGGTCTATCTGGCATTACGCCCACTTCTAGCATACTATACAGTACTCTTCGCTGTACAGGCTTCAATCCATCTTCTACTCTAGGTAATGCACGATCTAGAATAACATATTCACTATAAGGTAGCATACTCTCATGTATAACCACATCTACCGCTTTAGTAACGTATGTCTCACCCTCCAGTTTTTCCTTCATTTCTTCGGCTTTTTTAGACCTTCTAGGCTTCTTTACCTCTTGTGCCATTGTCTCTTCTACAATACTTTCTTTTACCTTTGTCTCTTTCTTAGACACAATATACTTGGATATATCTTCATTATTATCTATCTTCTTTGGCATAATTACTTCCTATCCTTCTCAAAATTAGATACTTTGTTAAAGTTTGCATTCTCTATAATATATTTCTTTCTGGCATCGATATCATCACCCATAAGAGTATTGATCATCTTCTCCGCCTCAGCCACATCATCCAAAGTCACCTGTACTAATACCCTCTTCTCCGGATCCATAGTGGTCTTCCACAACTGCTCGGCAGTCATCTCACCTAGTCCCTTAAATCTCTGCACTGTATAACTGGACGATCCCTTGGTTGCCTTTAGATAATCTTCATCATTATAGATGTATGTAGTCTCATTACGCTTAGTAATCTTATATAGAGGTGCAACACCTATAAATACGTGACCATCTAATATCAATTCCTTCATATATCTATAGAAGAATGTAAGCAGTATTGATCTAATATGTGCACCATCTTGGTCGGCATCGGCAAGAATTATAACCTTATTGTATTTAAGATTATTGATATTGAATGTGTCCCCAATACCTGTACCCAATGCACTAATAATTGTTCTAATTTCTTCGTTGTCTAGAATTTGTGCAAGACGCTTCTTCTCTACATTAAGAGGTTTTCCACGAAGAGGAAGAATTGCTTGGAAGCTTCTATCACGGGCTTGCTTTGCACTGCCACCCGCACTATCACCCTCAACTATAAAGACCTCATTAAGTAGCGGATTACGCCCCGAACAACTAGCCAATTTTCCAACTAAGCTAAAGGTCTCTGCACTATGAGCTTGTCTTGTTAGGTCCTTTGCCTTTTTTGCGGCCTCTCTTGCTTTTTGTGCAAGTCTGCCCTTTGCTATTATAGCAGATATTACATCTTTACTTCCCTTCTTCTCTGCAAACAGGATTAGATTATTATATACTATCTGCTCAACCTCTGATTTTGCTTCTGGGTTACCCAGCTTTGTCTTAGTCTGACCCTCGAACTGCACATTCTTCATCTTCACAGACAGAACAACAGACATACCCTCCTTGAAATCATCGTTGGTAAGGTTAGAATCCTTTTCCTTAATTATACCCAGCTTTCTACCCGCTTCATTAATTGCACGTGTAAATCCACTCTTAAATCCAGTCTCGTGTGTACCACCTTCGCTAGTAGGAATATTATTAACATAAGAGAATATATTCTCAGCATAACTATCGGTGTATTGTATAGCACACTCCATAACAACCTTGTCGCTAGTGCCATCGAAATATATTGGATCCTTGTATGCCAAAGACCTCTCCTTGTTGATATATTTCATGAAATCTATCAATCCATCCTTGAACTGATATGACACCATTCGAATTTCTGGTACTTCTCTATATGTATTATCTATGAGAACTAGTTCAATTCCTCTGTTAAGAAAAGCCAATTCCTTAAGCCTCTTAGAAATAGTATCGTACTCAAACTGAACCGTCTCAAATATCTTCGCATCGGGCTTAAATGTAACCTTCGTGCCTGATTTCTTAGTAGCACATACTTTCTTCAGTGATCCCTGTGGTACACCACCGGCATACTTACCATTAGACTTCTTTACTGTCTTGAAATCCATAGAATACTCGAAGCCATCTTTCCATACAACAACATTCAACCACTCTGACAGTGCATTGGTAACACTAGCGCCTACACCATGCAAACCACCCGAGTATTTATAATTATCATTATTGAACTTACCGCCCGCATGAAGTTGAGTGAATACAACCTCTACACCACTCATATTCATAGTAGGATGCTTGTCTACTGGTATTCCTCTACCATCATCCTCTACTGTGACACTGCCATCTACATTCAAAGTCACTATAATCTTGTTACCATAACCATTAGTAATCTCATCTATGGAGTTATCTACAATCTCCCACAATATATGATGCAATCCTTTGCTACCAGTTGTACCTATGTACATTCCTGGACGAAGTCTAACTGCATCCAATCCCTCCAATACTACGATATTGGCACTCTTATATGAACTTGCCATTATACACCTCTCTCCATATTATTAACAAAAGTAGTGTAACATATTTATTTTTATTTCCAAAATAAAATCCAAACATTTGAACAAATTATTAAAAAGACCTACTTTTAGAACTTTTTGATATATCCACACGGGTGTCATCTTATTAATTTTATACATTTTGTAAGTATGTTTTTTAATTCAAATTCGATAAATTACAAGTCATAATGTAAATAAAATCAACCAAAACGCATACACTTTTAAGAAAAGGAGGAACTATGGCAAAATCAATAGTCTTAACAGGCGGAGGTACCGCAGGTCATGTAATGCCAAACATCGCCTTACTTCCTAGACTATCTAAAAAATTTGATAATATATACTACATTGGTAGCAAGAATGGTATAGAAAAAAGAATAATCTCTAATCATAAAAATGTAAAATACTACGAAGTGGACAGTGCAAAATTAGCAAGGAAATTAACATTAAAAAATCTAGCCACACCCTTCGTAATAATCAAATCGGTATGTCAATGCATAAAAATACTAAAGGAAATAAAGCCAACAGTAATTTTCTCTAAAGGCGGATATGTTGCAGTGCCTGTCGTTATTGCCGGAAAGTTATTAAAAATTCCCATCATTGCACACGAAAGTGATTCCTCCATAGGACTTGCTAATAAGATAATATATAAGTTCTGTGACACCATGTACTTCTCATTCAAGGAGGCAATGACTGGATATGAGAAAAAAGGCATATATAGTGGATCACCAATAAGGCAAGAATTTACAAATCCTCCAGCATACAAAATAGATAGCATTAATAGAAACAACAAAACAATTGTAATTATTGGAGGTAGCCTTGGTAGTACAGCAATTAATAAATTGATAATATCAGCACTGCCAAAATTGCAAGATTATAATGTCATCAATATTGTAGGCAAAGGCAATATTAATAAAGAAATACAATACAAGAACTACATGCAATACGAATTCGTAGATAATATTGCAGGATTATTGCAGTTGGCGGATGTGGTCATATCAAGGGCTGGGAGTAATACAATATTCGAGTTACTTGCAATGAACAAACCTATGATATTAATACCTTTACCGAAGGATGAATCTAGAGGAGATCAATTAGTCAATGCTAAGATATTTGAGAAAAACGGATGGGCAAAACAACTGGATCAAAAAAGCACAACTACGGATATTTTAATCTCGGAAATCAATGATCTAATAAAAAACAAAAACAAATATATAACTAATATGAAAAAACAAAATAAAACAAATGCAGTTGAAATAATCGTATCCAAAATTGGTCAATATGTATAATGTTATTGTCAAAAAATACTATTCGGTTATCAAAAATAATAAAAAAGATGTCAAATACGACATCTTTTTATATTTTATCTAGTTCTGTCTTTATAGCCGATTTATCTAAGTGCTGACCAATAAATACAAGCCTAATCATCCTATCACCATACTTATCATCCCAATCTCTTCTAAATGATTCATCCGATTCTAGCCATGCTCTTTTCTCTTCTTCAGATAGTATAACATCATACCATTCGCCGTTCTCTGTCAACGACTTCGAATATCCTGCTTGCTCATACAGATATGACATATCTCTATTGTCTGTGAAATATACCACGCCCTTAGTTCTAATAATCTTTCTACCAAAATCCTTTGTACAGAAATCTTCAAAGCCCAATCTATCAAAGGGCTCTCTACGATAATATACGTATGTGCCTATCCCATACTCTTCACCATGTTCATGGTCATGGTCGTGATGGCAATGTCCGTGATGGTGGTCATGGTGTTCGTGATGGTCATGATCGTGGTCATGACAATGACACTTGTCATGATGATCTTCTTCATGATCATGGCAATGACATTCTTCAATACTATGATGACACTCATCACACTCACCAACAACAGTCTCTTCGACTTCCTTTTCCAACTCTTGTATCCAACCAGCAGATGTAAGTGCGTGTTCAAAATTGAACAAATTAGTATCAAGGATATCCGCCATATCCACCTTAGAATAGTTAGTCTCTATAAGTTTTGCTGTGGGTTGCAATTTCTTTACTACAGCCCTAACTCTACCCAACTCTTCTTCATCTACATCATCAACTTTATTTAGTATTAGAATATCACAGAACTCAATCTGTTGAATAACAAGGTTTTCAATATCCTCTTCTTCTAGATTTTCTTTTTTTAATTTGTCTCCGCAACCAAATTCTTTTGCAAGTCGTATTGCATCTACAACTGCCACAACTGCATCTAACTTACACATTTCAAAGCCAAATATTTGTATTAGGTTTTCTCTCAAGAATTCCAAAGTCTGTGCAATAGGAACAGGCTCACATATACCACTAGCCTCAATAACTATATGATCGAATTTATTCTGCTTTATTATTTCTGCTACTTGCTCAATAAGATCTTGCTTCAATGTGCAACAAATGCATCCATTAGATAACGCAACTAGGCTCTCTTCTTTCTTTCCAACAACGCCACCCTTCTCAATCAGTTGTGCATCTATATTAACTTCACCAATATCATTTACTATTACTGCTACTTTATAACCCTTAGTATTAGATAATATATTGTTAAGTAGTGTTGTCTTGCCACTACCAAGATACCCTGTAACCAATGTAATAGGTACTGTTTTCATAATCAACCTCCAATATTTGAAATAACTAGGCCGTACGCCTAGTTATTATTACTCTTCATAATTATCTACATTATGATACACTTCTTGTACATCATCGCAATCATTAAGTGCATCCATTAATTTACCAAAACTAGCCATTTTATCTTCTGGTACAGACACATAACTAGTAGGTATCATCTCGACAGCAGAATGTTCAACAACTATGCCGTTATTATCAAAATATTCCTTGACACTATCAAGGTTATTCGGCTCAGTATATACTGTAAAGCACTCATCATCTATCTCTACATCCTCTGCTCCTGCTTCTAATGCATGCATCATCATATCGTCATCAGATATTCCTGTGCCTTTTGCAATAATTAGCAAGCCTTTGCTATTGAACATATATGATACGCAACCAGTAGAGCCTAGACTACCACCAAACTTATCAAAATAATGTCTCACATCAGATGCTGTCCTATTCTTGTTATCTGTCAAGCAGTATACAATTACAGCACTACCTGCTGGACCATAACCCTCATAAGTGATGGCCTCGTAATTCACTCCGCCAGCCTCACCTGATGCTTTCTTAATAACTCTCTGCACATTATCATTAGGCATATTAGCAGATTTTGCCTTTTGCATCAACATTTTTAATTTTGGATTTGTACTAGGATCTGCACCACCAGCCTTTACCGCCACCATCAACTCTCTACCTATTTTGGTAAATACCTTGGCATTTGCTGCATCGTTCTTTGCCTTAGTATGCTTTATTGTACTCCATTTATTATGTCCTGACATATATTTATCTTCCCCTTATTTCAAATAATACATTATTATTCCAGCAGAAACACTGGCATTAAGGCTCTCAACCCCATTCTGCATAGGAATAGATATCGTGGTTGTAGCAAGTCTTCGCAATCTATCGGACACACCACCACCCTCACTGCCTATTATTATAGCAAATTTATCAGCCTTTGGTCTAGTATTTTCTATACTTTTTCCATTCATATCACAGCAAATTAGTGCAACATTATTAATGTCTGCGTATCTTTCAACCTCATCATATGATACATCTACCATATTAACCTTGAATATAGTACCCATACTGCTTCTAATCACCTTAGGCGAATAAGCATAACATGAATTAATGGTAAATATAGTATTATACCCAAAAGCAACGGCACTCCTTATTATTGCACCAAGATTACTAGGGTCTTGTATTCCATCCAAAATTATACTCTTATCACCATATTCTGTGACCTTTTGCGGTAATTTAACCACTGCAAATATACCAGTAGATGTCTCTGTGGTAGACAGTACCCTCATAACACTATCGGATATATCAATCACATCGCACTTGGCTTTGCTTAACACCATATTGTGCCTATTCCTATCTGTCACCAGTATATATTCTACCATATTCGCATCAAGAAGTTCAGATATTATCTTAGGGCTCTCTACCAGAGTCTTCCCCTCTATCTTTGAATACTTTGGCAAGATTAATTTGGTAACATACTTAATTATTTTGTTGTCTTTGCTACTTATATACATAATCTATTTCTCCATGCATAGTTTAATACTATTTGACACAAAAAACAACATAACTAAGTATGTTGTTTAATTTTACATATTTTAGATTTACGCTTTTGCAAGTGCTTTCTTTGCTGTTGCAACCAATTCAGCAAATGCTTTCTCATCGTTTACAGCGATATCAGCCAATACCTTTCTGTTAAGGTTGATATTAGCTAATTTTAATCCGTGCATAAATGTGCTATAAGACATATCGTTCATTCTGCAACCAGCATTAATTCTTACAATCCATAGTTGTCTGAAATCACGCTTCTTTAATCTTCTACCAATATATGCATATTGTCCGCTCTTCATAACTGCTTGGTTAGCTACTCTATATTGCTTGCTTCTAGCACCCCAGTAACCCTTAGCAGCCTTCAATACCTTTCTTCTCTTCTTTAATGCATTAACAGCTCTTTTAATTCTCATAATATTCCTCCTATATAGTCAGTTTTTAGCCAACTAGTAGTCCCTTTACATTCTTTTGGTCTGCTTTGGATACATAAGTTGCTTTTCTAAGACCTCTCTTTCTATCCTGAGACTTCTTAGTCAATATGTGTCTTCTATTTTGTTTGTTTCTCTTAATTACTCCAGATTTTTTTAATGCAAATCTCTTCTTTGCTCCAGAGTGTGTCTTTTGCTTAGGCATAATATTCTCTCCTTCTTATAATTATTTATTTTTTGTATTCTTTGGTGAAAGTATCATTATGATCTGTCTACCATTAATCTCTGGCTTGCTGGTCATATCACATACATCCTGCAACAAATCATAGAACTTATCCATAATAGGCATACCTAGTTGCGGATTAGCCAACTGCCTACCAAACATTCTTAGACTAACCTTTACCTTATCACCCGCCTCCAAGAACTTCCTTACATTCTTTGCCTTAAAAGCTAGGTCATTGTCTGCAATATTCATAGAAAGTTGCATACCCTTAACCTCTGCTACCTTCTGCTTCTTCTTAGCCTCTTTCTCTCTCTTCATCATATCGAACTTATGCTTGCCATAGTCCATGATACGACATACTTGAGGATTAGCTGTTGCTGAGATCAATACAAGGTCTAGTCCTGCATCCTCTGCCTTCTCCAATGCTTCTGCGATAGATACAACACCTAGTTGCTCTCCATCCTCGCCTATAAGTCTAACAGATTCTGCGTTAATTTGCTCGTTAATAAGTAAATCTTTAATAGTTCCATACCTCCATTCAAAATTAAAAAAAGTGGACACAAAGCCCACTTCTATACTAAAAAAATCATGAAAACAAAACAAATTTTTTTAATAATACCACGCTAGATGCTAGCCACAAGCTCCGACGGGTGAGAAGTGAACTTCTACTTTTTAACGATTTGATTATAACAGAAGATTACAACACAGTCAAGAGTTTTTACTAAGAATTTTATTTTTTTATGCAATTTACATCATCCAGTCTATATATAATCCAAATCCTTTTGTGGCATCATTAAGAAATACATGTGTCACAGCCCCCACAAGCTTGCCTCCTTGAATAATTGGACTGCCACTCATTCCTTGTACAATTCCTCCAGTCTCTCTAATTAGGTCGGGGTCTACAACACGTATTATCATACTTTTGCCAGACTCTCCCTTATAATTGGTCTTAATAATATCGATATCATACTCTTTCACACCATAGCCACCTATGCAAGATAGTATCTTAGCCCTTCCTGGCTTCACCGTGCCATATCCGCCTACATCAATCACATCCATATCAACGCTATACCTTGCGATATCATAAATCTTGCCATACGCACCATTATCATTATTTATATCAAGAGTACCAATTGCACTCTCTCCGGTATTGAATACTCCTAGTAATTGTCCCGCATTGCCTTTCGAGCCTATCTTGGTACCCACTATATTACAGTTATACACGTTACCTCC
Organism: Clostridiales bacterium; assembly: GCA_015055515.1. Taxonomy (GTDB): domain Bacteria; phylum Bacillota; class Clostridia; order Christensenellales; family UBA1242; genus UBA11490. Next base: position 127,432 of record SVIC01000002.1, read on the forward strand.
AGTAATATCCAGTGGCTTGCCTGTACTGTCTAGACTTATTGCGTGACCAAGAGCACCATAATTGGCATCACTATCAACATAAGTTAATGTTCCAATGCCCATAGCACCCTCTTTTAACCAAAGACCTAGTTTGTATGAATTTGTTTGAATATCTAGTCCTGGTATAATACTAGTATGATACTCGCCCCCTTCTCTAATATATGATACATCGATATCACCGCCAGTGTATTTTTGCAAGATATCTAATATATCTTGTACACTTATAACTTCTATACCATTTAGACTAGTTATAATATCTCCTACCCTTAGACCACTACTGGATATAGGCGATATCTTACCATTTCTAGTCAATATATAATTGCTTCCAACTACAATAACACCCTTAGTATTTATACTAAAGCCTAATGCTTTGCCACCTACAAAAACTCTATCGGATACCACATCTACTTTTAATTTCTTAATATCAAATAGATTAAATAGTTTGTATTTAATAGCGTATTGTTGTATATCACGCTCTTCATCATTGGTTGTACACTGCAATACCTCATCGATGCAGACAGAATTAGAAGCCAATAATTTATCGAACTGCGACCTTGTCAGTGTAATCTCATCATCCATAAATATTATATCCATTGGTATAGATGCCAATATCAATATCGTAAATATTGACATAACAAGAAACCATATTACCCTCTTAATCATCTTCATCCTCACCAAACATACAGTTATACGGATAGTTTGTGCAGAAATAATGAAAATATTTAATTACAATTCTAACAAAAAGAAAAAGGCGACCAGCCTTAGAAATAAACTCATTAAATTATAGAAAAAGGTATCAACCAATAGTGGTTAATACCTTTATTTTTAATTCTATTTTTTCTTATTCTTCGCTTTCTTCTGCTTAGACTTCGAATTGGTTGTATGTACCTGCTTGACCGACTTGATATAGCATCTACGCCTCTTATGGAATTCCCTTCTATATCCATCAAATTGGTTCTGTATAGCAATATTATCTTCCAGCTGTAACAGCGATTCGGCATACTCTATCTTATCCTCTATCAAGTTAGTTAGTATCTTATTGAACACAAATGCTGTGACACCCTTTGTCCTATATGCTTCATCTACTGCAAATAGCGCAAAATCTACAACATTTGGATGTTTTAACTCTCTAAGCAATCCAAATATATGTGGACTAACCAACCTTCCCTTCATCTTCTGCATAGAATGTGCAAAATTAGGGAACGCAAGACCGAAACCAATCAATTTATCGTCTTTATCCACAACTAGACACAAATATCTAAGATTTACCGCCAATATGAACTGGCTAACAAATTGTTCTTCCAACTTCTTTGTAATAGGCACAACCCCATATAACGGCTCATAGCAATCATTCAGAAGCTTGAATATTTGGTCCTTATATTTATTTACAAGGACTTTCTTACTCTTGATCTTGACTTCTCTGAAGCCATACCTTTCTGCAACTTTCTGTGCAATTCTACTAGCCCTCTCATCCACCTTATCTGGCATAAAGATCTTATATTCTATCCAGTCTACATCCTTGACATAACCCAATTTATCCAAATGGTCCTTATAATAAGAATAATAATAGTTCTCCTCAAATGTAGACATTTGGTCAAAGCCCTCTATAAGTAGGCCCTCTCTCTCCAGATCATTGAAGCCCAGTGGTCCATGAACAGCATCCATATGCTTCTTTCTTGCCCACTTCTCTACTGCTTCAAAAAGAGCCTTAGACACCTCATAATCATCTATAAAGTCCACACGAGAGAAACGTACCATCTTCTTGCCAGTCTTCTTGTTGCTAGCCTTTTGTAAAATACCAGCAATTCTACCTACGACCTTGCCATCTTTATATGCCAAATAATACACAGTCTCACAATCATCATAATTTGCGTTCTTCTTTGGATTAAAGATAGACATCTCATCTGCAATAATTGGTGGAACAAAATATGGACAATCCTTATATAACTGTAACTGAAAATTAACAAAAATCTTCTGTTGTTTCTTAGATTTTACTTCTACAATTTCTACCATAACGCCACCCAAACATAATTAATTCAATGTATTTTATAATTATTTAGCGCAATTTGTCAAATATTTTATCATGTATTGACAAACAATCTTTGCCCTACAAATAATTTCGTACTTCTTAAGTTGTTTTTCTTGATTAGTTCTTGGGCGTCAATGCTTAGAACATTTGCTATCTTCTCTATAGTATCCGCAGGTTTTACAATATATATATTATCTAGTTTTTTCTTAATTACAGATATCTTATTAAAATTACAGTTATATAAATTATTCAAATCGGAGACTTTCACATTAGTTGTATCATCAGTTAGCACTATCTCATCCTTAGGAAAGTTCGTAACATAATACACCCCATCATCCACTCCACCATAAATTACCCGTGCTGAGCAATTTCCATATAAGTTATTAATTAACTCTGTATTGTTTTTTATTTCGGACTTGTCTATTATTAATTCTACTTTCTTCATACTCACCCCTCATCACTTTATTATATTCTATGATCGAAAAAATGAATTAATGTTCTATATTTTTATTAAATGAAAATATACATAGTATATATTTGGAGGAATAAATGAAGAGCATAATTAGGTCAATATTTACAATAACAATATTCAGCGTAGCCACAAGAGCCTTTGGATTTTTATACAAGATAGGTCTTAGCAGAATAATGTCAACAGAAGAATTAGGAATATACAACATTACACTAAGCCTATTTGCAGTACTAATAACAATCTTGTGTTCGGGAATAGGCATAACAGTATCTAGATATGTATCTATCAATAATGCAAAGAGCAACAACAAACATAACAACAAATTAATTTTCTCTGCATTAATATTATGTTTAGTTCTCGCTACCATCATTTCTTTATTTATTGTCTTTGGAGAAGATGTCTTAACCAGTATTATGTCTAGTGAAATAAGTTACAGACAATTACTATACCTTATACCAAGTATAATTGTATGTGCTATTTACACTCCATTCAAATCTTACTTAATAGGCAAGGAATTATTCTTCCAAAGTAGTATTGTAGAATTCATAGAACAAATTATTAGAATGGTAGCTTGCTTTGCCATATATTTCTTTATTGACACAATAGATATAATTTTTGCACCAATAATAGCAATGAGTATAGCGGCAGTCTTAAGTACCATACTGGGAATATATTATTACAAAAGAAATGGTGGAGGCATATCCATACAAAAGCCATCATTTCAAAAATTAATCAAGACAAGTACACCTATAACACTAGTTAAAACATTGTCTACAATAATGATGCCGATAATAACCATCACCGTACCAATAATAATGGTAGAAAATGGTTATAGCAATAACGAAGCATTGTCACTACTAGGTATTATAACAGGTATGACTCTACCACTATTAAGCATACCTGGCACCATAACGGGATCACTATGCACCGCACTCCTTCCTCAGATATCTATGCTACATGAAGAAAATAATAACAGCATATCAAGGCAGGTATATAGTAGCATAAAATTCACAATAATAATTACATCACTGTGTGTACCAATTTTTATAGGCCTAGGTAAGCCTATATGTGAATTAATATTCAATAACACTCAAGCAGGTATCTGGCTAAGTTATGCCAGCTGGATAATGATTCCTATGGGTATATCCCAAATAACTACAACTATACTTAATTCGATTGGTAGAGAAAAAGCATCTTTTTTCTATTATGTTATAAGTACAATATTTATGACAATATCAATAGTGTTTTTGACAAAATATATTGGTATATTGTCTGTTATTATAGGACTGGCTGTCAATAATATAATCACCGCAACACTAAACACAATGAAGATAAAGAAAACTAACGGCCTAAACAAGTCTATTATTCCACTATTAATTAAAGCCATTACTGTATGCACGATTGTTGGCTTGATTACTAAATTTTTATACAATATATTATCGCATATTATTGCCATATCTATTATAAATATAGGCATTAGTTGCCTAATATCAATATTATCCTTTTTGGTTCTATCCACCACGCTTGGTCTTATAGACTATAACATTATAAAAGAAAAATTATGTATAAAATTAAAACAAAAATTAACTAGAAACAAGAATATAACTTTGTCCTAATGTCAATAATAGCAATATGACATTTACGATTATATTAAGAAGCATTATAATATATGTGCTAGTACTATTCTTACTTCGGATTATGGGAAAGAGGCAGATTGGTCAACTGCAACCATACGAGTTCGTCGTAACACTTATAATAGCAGACCTAGCCACCGTTCCTATGAGCGACACTGCCCTACCTCTATTGCATGGTATTATTCCTCTACTTACTCTTGTATGCTTGCATTTCGTATTCACTTTCCTAGAAAAAAAATCGATATGTGTAAGAAAAGTATTTAACGGAAAACCAGTCGTTTTGATAGATCCTAACGGAATTAATTACAAGAACTTAAAAATGTGCAATATGAATTTCAACGATCTACAAGAGAGTCTGCGATCGGCAGGATATTTCAACATAGAAGAAATATTATACGCAATCATTCAGACAAATGGCACAGTCACTGTTCTGCCCAAAGCAAAATATGCACCGCTAACTGCAGATGCTATTGATATAACGATACCACAAGCAAGCCTACCTATAATAATTGTCGCTGAAGGTAAATTAATGAAAGAAAATATAATGCTTGCTAAAATAAATGAAGAGTTCATAATAAAGAATACTTCTAAAATAGGTATAAGAAAAATATCCGATATATTAATAATGACGATAAATACTCAAGGAAAAATTTTTATACAAGAGTATAACGGAAGTGGTCAAGTATTAAATGCCGACAATTTTAACGGAGAGTGGTAATATGAAAAGAGTAATAACAATAATATTCATCAGTGTACTGCTCTTAGCATTTGCAACTGCCGAATTGATATTCGTAGGCAATATCGTATATAATATGGAGAAAAGCGTAAATACAATCGCACAAGAATATACTTCAAACAAGGATGATATAACTGTACTTGAGGACAAAATAAAGGATATAGACGATTATTGGGATAAATACGAGAGCACACTTTGTCTAATATTTAGCCATAAAGACTTAAGTGTAACCACTGACTCACTGAATAAATTAATGGCTTATACAAAAAATAACGACTATGACAACGCAATAGCCGAAATAGAATTATTGAAAAGCATGGTGGAAAAAAATCATCATATAATGGGCTTCAATATTCACAATGTATTATAAAAAATCTATGCAAAACTTGCATAGATTTTTTTATCTTTTAATATTTACCGCTATAAGTCCAGATATTGCTCCTAGCACTGCACTAAATAACAAATCAGTTATAGTAGTTATGCCTAGGGATAATGTACTACTCAATACCGAGAAAACTATATATGATAACACAGCATATACAGTACCAATAATCAAGCCCTTTATAAATCCTTTTGTTGAACCTTTTAATGCTATTATACACGCAATGAGAAGACTGACACCCTTTATTACCTGATTAACTGGCATTATTATAGAATCTGGGACATTGACAAATCTGATAATTACAGCAAATACAATTATAAGCAACATAGATATAACAAGTGCAAATATAGTACCTTTTAATATTTCTAGTATAGCACTGCCACCACGCGACATATTCTTCGTTTTTTCCATATACCCTCCAATATAAACACAATATTACTAGAGTATATTCATATCCGTTCTCTCATATTACTATATACAACATTAAAATGTCGAATTCGCATTATGCAAGACAATAAAAAACCGCTATAAATAGCGGTTTTTATTATATTATTTCTAAATTCTTTGCAAATGTTTTCTTGAATTCATTTGCTAGTAACATAGAGTATTTTATTTCCAACTTAGCTTCTGAATTGCATACTGTTTTCAATATTACACTATCTCCCAAGATGTCACAATTAATATCTGCAACAGCAGACTTCCTTGTAATATCCAAAGCCTCTGCCAACTTCACCAGCATAGCCAGTTTCTTCACAGCAACCAAATCTTCTTCTGTCACTAAGTCTTTGTACTTAACCCACTCTGCTAGATTGAAATTATCTGCATCTCTTAGTTTTGCAACAAATCCTGCAAGAACAATCTCTGCATGAGTTAGGCCAAACAAATCGCTATTAACAATAGTATTGAATGAAGACTTAATATGTTCAATGCCATTCACTCTTCTGCCACACTCTGCCAAGTAGCTCGCCACTCTTAACACTCTAACATAATTTCTGGATAATTTATGTATAACCTTCAATTGCTTAAATAATATAATGCTCAAATTATATACCTGATTGAACACATCTTCCTTGCCATCATACGCCTCTGTAATAGCCTGTAATGAATAACCAATATTGTCAGCAATAGGCTTCTCTACCGTAAGAGGTAATACATAATTAAATAATATTCCATACTCAAAGCCATATTTCGATACTGAAATCTTATCTTTGTTCACTTTGTCCATTATTGCTTCTATGATAGAAATACCAGCCTTGATATATAGCGTATCACTAACAGATATACCTTTTAGCTTATTAGTAGAAGCATCTACAGTCTTAATAGCATTGTACACCTTATCAACATCCGACCTTGACATCTCATAATTATGTTCAATATCTAGTGGATACTTTTTCGCTCTACGGCTAACAACACCCACATTTCTAAATACGCTACCAGCACCTATGATTTCCCATTCCTCAGGAAGTTCATCATATCCCCAAGCCTCTAACAAGTCAATCTGCTCTGCAAAGAAAGCCCTCATTGCATCACATTTCTCTTCTTCTGTTCCACTAAAATCCTTGAACTTCTCATTCAAATTAATCTTACCATATGGAACAATTGTGGTGCTTAGCACATTCCTACGATTATAATATAGCAGATTAGTAGAATAATCGGACACATCTATAACTAAACCTTTTGGCTTATTCATAGTATTGATTACAGCAGTATATACATTGTTAATTGTAATCTCTGGAGTTAGTATCTCGAACTTGAATGTAGAGACATTAGCCACCTCATTGATAAAACCATTGCAATTCTTTGCCTCTTTTATCACATCCGATACAAAGCAGAAACTATCCTTAATGCCCTTTTGGTCCAAGATTTCCTTAAATATGGATAATGTCTCTGTAACTTCAGTAATAACAGAAGACTTAATGATTTGTTCTTTATCAAAATCTTTTGTTAAGTTTAGCGGAACTTGTAGGCAATCCCTTACTGTAAAGGACTTATTAGTATACACATCCACTTGTTGCATTTGAATATAATTAGTATTTAACTCTATAATCGCAATTTTTTCCAAAATAAATCTCCCTTCTTTAGCCAAATTTGAATTTTTGCACAAATTGATTTCGGTCTATATTACACAAACGCAAACTTCTCCATTTAACTGGCTAAATTATATCACATAAAAACAAATTTGTATACTAGAATTTAACATTTTTGAAAAAAATCTTGTGTCACCACAAGATTTAATTCTATACATTAATTATTATATTGATTATTCCTCAATAGCCTCTACCGGACATACGCCTACGCATGTTCCGCACTTGATACACTTATCTTGATCGATAATAGCCTTGCCAGTCTCCATAGATATAGCCTCTACTGGACAAGCAGATGCACATGTACCACAACCAATACATTTCTCTTGATTTACTATCATGTCTTCCTCCTAAAATTTTTGAGTACACATAATAATATCAATTTTTAGAATTTTTTGCAATCACATTTTGCTATATTTATTATTTTGCATTGAAAATATATTCAATTTGCTCCTTACCAGCAAATTCTGTGGCAATTTATCTTTTGATAATACACTATGCAGAGAATCAACAAATTGAAACACCCCGATAAAGATTAGAAAGATTCCAAAATAAATCTTCAACTCGTTATTAGACAAAGTACTAGCAAGCCAAGCGCCCAACACAGAAAATATCACGCCAGAGATTATTATAGTAACCCCTACCTTTGTATTGACTAATTTATTCTTATAATGAATTATTAATGCTACAACTGCAGTTGGGATAAATACGATTAGATTAATACTCTGAGACAACTTCTGAGGCACATCTAACAAAAGTGTAAGTATAGGAATAAGAAGTGTACCTCCGCCCATACCCATTCCAGCAACAACACCGCTAACAGCACCTGCTATTATAAACCAAATTATCATTATATCCCACCTCGCTAAATCCTATATAATTAGCCAAATTCCACTAAATAACACTACTATACTAAATATGAATTTTAGTACAATGTTATTCAGACCATTTAATAAATATGCACCTATTAGCCCACCTACTACAAAGCCTATTCCCGTAGTCCATGTCTTATCAAATTCAAAATATCCTCCTAGTACATAAATTACAAAACTTGCGATACATAGAGGTAGCATTATTAATATTGTAGTAGCGTGTGCATTCTTCTCATTCAATCCCACTACATAACTAAGAGCAGGAACACAAAGCATTCCACCACCACCGCCCCAAAAACCATTAATGAAGCCAATTATCACCCCTACAACAAGTAAAAACATGTTAGACCTTGTGGTATCTTTGTATAGACTGCTATTTTTGACAATATATGTCTTCATAATTATATCTTTTTCCATACTTATATTGTGGTTAAATTTAACTTAATTATTCAATCTGTGTATAAAAGTAAAAAAATACATAATAATAAAATTGGGAAAATTTACCAAAAATAATTACAGTACGATAATAAAAGTATAAACTTGAAAATTTTGACCAAAAATCGAACGATTTGCTTGTCTTATATTTTATATTATTATATAATAACGGAGTTAAGATATACTTAATTAAATCAAAGGTGGGCTTTATAAATGTTAAAAACTTTAACGAAAATGAAAAATTTGTTACTAAAAATAGTAGTCATACTAGGTGTTATAACACTTGCTCTATGTACAAGAATAAACACTAGTCCTACAAAAATAGTACAAGCATTGAACAAAGAGGATGTAAGCGAAGATAAGCTTACTGCTCCTAATTTCTACTCCAGCAGTACTAGTTATATATCTTCTAATAGTCACTGGAAAACCAATATTCCTAATGATGAGACAAATGCAGATTCTTTCAAAAAGGGAATTGTAAATGTAGAAAAAATAGAAGAAGTCATCAAAGCAGATACACAAGATACTGCGATAGAAAATGGTGATAAAATAGTTAACAATCTATGGGATAAATATGGATTATTTACCAGCCCTGGAAAGTTAAGCAATATTACTATTGATAAAGAAAATCAAGATGGAATATATAATTATCTAATGATTAATACTACTGACATTTCTGGTCATATGGGTTATACTAGTGATAAATTCAATCTTGACAAAGGATCTTTCTACAGAATCGCTGTTACATTAAAAACTATTAACGATTCAAAAGTAATAGATGTAAAAGAATCTAAAGATGATGAAACAACTCAAGTTACAAGATCATCTGATGCAAAAGCATCTATTTATCTGAATGGTGTTAATACCGATATAGACACAGAGTACGAACTGATTAATACAAACAATCAATGGCAAACTTATGAATTCTATATAAGCACTAGCTCATTCAATAGTTGTAGCGATGTTTCATTGGATTTATTCCTTGGTAGCAAGACAGAATCTTGTAAAGGTGTAGTATTCTTCAGCGATGTAAAAATAGAACAATATTCCGAATCGAAATACATCGAAGAAACAGAGAAGATAAGTAGCCTTGACAACAAGAAGATTGTCATAGATATGAATAACAGTTATGACTATGACTTTGTTGCAAATGCTAGCTTTGAAGATAGCAATATTGGTAACTCATGGTCTACAATAGGAAGCAGAAATACTGGTAATGTATTCTATGACATTATAGATACGACATCTAACGGATATATCAAAGGCGACAGCAAATATCCAGCAATACCAGACAATAACAATTCTAATAGAGAAAATATAAAAGCATTAGCATTATATAGCGATCCTAGCGAAGACAAAGCAACATTCTACGGCGTACAAAGTAATGAATTTATAATCAAGCAATACGGATTGTATAGAATTAGTGTATGGGCATACTCCAACTCTAATGCTAGCAAAGGTGCATACATTACATTAAAAGATGCCGATAACGCTGATAACACAGTCAGTCAACAAATTTCAACGACCGCTAGTTCTGGATCGTCACTATGCAACAACTGGAAAGAATATGACTTCTATATTCAAGGTAATTCATTAAGAGACACTAACTTACAATTACAATTAACAATTGGTAGTGCTTCTAGTGGAGATACTGAGAAAAACTATGCAATATTCGATGATATTAGAGTTCAAGAAATAGATTATGCTCAGTACAATTCTGGTAAAACAGATAGCAATACACTATCTCTAACCCCTACAAATACTAATTCGATGATTACAAACTACACATTTGATGCAGTTGAACAAGAATTAGGCAATTCTAAAAACGGACCATTGAAGCCTTCTTCTTGGACAGGTACAACACCTACAGGAACTTATTCTGGTGTCATAAACACCAACGAGACATTGTTCGATGCTAACAAGAGTAACTATGGAATAATCAATAACCTAATCAATCCTGGAAGCATTAATCAATTAGTAAACTCCAATAACGTATTAATGATGGGAACATCATATACAAATAAGGCTATATCCTATAAGACTGCTAGCACATTCAAATTCGAAGCATCATCATATTACGAAGTATCATTTGATGTATATACTCAGAATTTAACAGATAGTACTAAGGGTGCAAATGTAAGTATCACCGATTCAAATAATATTGAATTAATGTCAATCAAGAATATTCAAACAAACAATGAATGGGAGCATCACACATATTACATTGCTACTAACCTAGCAGAAAAGAATTGTGACATGACTCTATCTTTGGTTAACACTGATGCATATGCCTACTTTGATAATATAAGAGTGAACAAAATTGAAAGTGCATTGTATGAAGAATACAAGGAATCAAAAGATGACAAACAGTTCTTTGATTTAAGTAAAAATCTATTTGGTAATGCAAATGCATGGAAAACTACTGGTAATACAGATAATGCAACTGTAGGATTCCTTGAGGCAGATGAACACACCTCATCTAGAGATGAAGCAATAGCATACATTACTTCAGAAACAGCTGATGTATCATACAAGATTACTTATGCCGATACAATATCATTGTCAGCATCATCATATTATAAGATATCTGCATATATCAATACAGACAACATCGCAAAATTAACAGCTGATGGTCACGATGAATATGGTGCTTCATTCATGATAAATTTCGAAGATAAAATGCAAGGCATAGAGAATATTATAACAGATACTAACAGCTTCGAACAATTTGTATTGTATGTTCAGACAACTGGTGCAAGCGATATTAATATCATATTCGGACTTGGACACGAAGACAATAAAGTATCTGGTATCGCATACTTTACCGATTTACAGATAGAAAAACTGGCTGATGAGGCTGCAATGACAGCAGATAAGGAAGCTAATAGTGATATTAAAACAATAACAATTAAGGGTACTGAAGATAAGACTGAAGATAGTGAAACTGATGACACCACTACCCCTCAAGCATATGGAGCAAACTGGCTTGCTATCAGTAGCTTAATTACTAGCGCTGCAATGATTGTCGCTGTATTTGCATACTTCATAAGAAAGATTGATTGGAAGAAGAGAACTAAAAAGGTATCAACAGACTACGACAGAAGATCTACCCTAGATAAGCGTTATGACATGAAAGAAAGAATTGAATACAGAGAGTCATTGATCACTGCCCTTAACCAAGAATTATCTAACCTAAAAGACACAACTGCGAAGGTAAAGGCCGAGTCTGAATCAAAATTAGAAGCATTAAGATCTACTGCAGATGACTCTAGCGAGAATCTAAAGAAGCAAATGAAAGAGCTATACAACAAAAAATTAGAGATCTCAAAAGAACATAATGCATTAATTGCAAAAGACAAGTTAAATGCATCTAAAGAAGAAGACCTAATATATAACGATAAAATTGCAAAAATTGAGAAAGAAGAAAAAGCAATTGCAAAGAAAATAAAATTCATTGAAAAAGCATATGATAGAGAAAAAGCAAAATACGATGCATTGATAGAAAGATCTAATACCAGACAAGAAGAAATCAAGTCTGAGATATATAAGATCAAGGAAGAGATCAAGTCTATCAACGATGAATTAATTAACCTAAACACAGGTAAAAGCAAAAAGTAAAAGAAGAAGCTAATTTAATTAGCTTCTTCTTTTTTACTTAAAAGTCGATTGATTTATCTTCCTATATATAAATATTGAATCAAGCAGAAGATATATTAATGGAATATTAATTATTATCACTAACACATAGAACTCAATAAATATATAGTTATTAACATCTGATATTGTATATATAGCATACTCATCATCCGCCGGCACAGAAATGATAACATTTTCATTCTCAATTGATGTATAAATATTGTCATACAAATTGGAATTATGAGATTCATCATACTCTATCACTCGCTTATAAAATTCTTGAGATGGATGACCATAAGTATTCTCACCCACTGGGACAATAATACATTCAGGAGTAGTAATATCAAGCAATTCAGCACTAGTACTATATTTTGAACCATGGTGTCCCGCATATAAGATATCTACATCCAAATCAATATTATTAATACTAGCATATGATATATATTCAGCCTCAGTATCTACCCTACCATTAAGACCATTATTATGGCCAGTATCTGCTGTGATAAGTATATCCCATTCTCCATCTTGCACAAGCATTGCAACGCTATAGTCGTTGGATGTAGCATAGTAATCTCTATTAGGCGCAAGCCATGTAACAGATGTATTACCAACTATCATTTTTAGCCCAGCATAGTTCTGTACTATGTCTGCATCGCTACTTTTTAACACGTCATAGAATTCTAGGTACACATTATTAACATAACTAGTCTGAGAAATATCGGGTACATATACAACCGATGGTCTATATTTCTGCAATACAGCCAATGCAGAGCCAGTATGATCGGTATCTGTATGCGACAGTACTAGATAATCCAAATTTTTGTCTTCCTGCAAAACAATTTTATCAAGATATTTCTCTATTGTAGTCCAGCTAGATTCTGTACCCGTATCGAACATCATAATGTCATCATTGGGAAATTCTATAACAATACACAATCCCTGCCCTACATCCAATGTATGCACCACCAAATCATCTTCATTTATAAATGACAGATTAGGCTTAAAACTTAAAAGATATGAAAAAGTATTGTTAAAAATTAACAAAAGCATTATTAACGATATAACAATAGAAATTATTATAATCTTAATTAAATATTTTTTCTTAAGCTCCTCTTTGTTACCACGCGTAATACTATATTTAAGCTTACCTAGCATACATTCTCCTTAAAAACACAATTATAATAACATACTTTTAGAAAAATTACAAAATATTTTCTTTTTTGTAAGATGTGTGATACAATTTGTATATAGTTAATATAAATGAGGAAAAGTATGTTTTTAATCACAGAAAATTGGTACAATCTATTAAAAGAAGATTTTAATAGCCAAGAATATAAAAATTTGGAAAAATTCCTAACAAACGAATACAACACTAAAACAATTTATCCCGAGCCAAAGAACGTATTTAATGCACTTAATTTAGTCAAATATAATGATGTAAAAGTAGTAATTATTGGTCAAGACCCATACCATAATCCTAAGCAAGCACATGGTCTTAGTTTTTCGGTAGAGGAAGACATCAATCTCCCACCTTCTCTTATTAACATATACAAAGAGTTGCAGTCAGACATGGGGTGTTATATTCCTAACAATGGCAACCTTACAAAATGGGCAAAACAAGGAGTTCTACTACTTAACTCTGTCTTAACAGTTCAAGCAAATATGGCAAATAGCCATAAAGGTAAGGGTTGGGAAAAAATAACCACGAAGA
>SVIC01000009.1 GCA_015055515.1 Clostridiales bacterium
CTTAATGAATACCTGAATAACGCTAAAGATTAACGCTAGTATATATACTCCTAATGTACCAAGTATAATATACATTAGCATATCTGGATCAGACAAGAATTCTAGTATAAAGTCGGTAACAGCGTTGCTTGGAATAGATTGGAATACGAAATGACTAAGTAGTATCGTTGCAGAAGCAAGTGTACCAATAATAAGCAATATTATAGCCATTACTCCGCAGAACTTATTATACTTTACCTTTTCTTTTTTCTTCTTTTGTGATTTCTTCAAAGAATCATCCTCTTTTTCTACCGTATCTGAGGAATCACCATCTATACTAACGACATCTTTGTCTGCAATTACTATCGGATTAACATCAGATACCGAACTTTTAACCTCTTCTAATTGTGTAAATGGTACATCCTCTGGGCTAGGAACATTGTCTGTTTTTTCATCACCATAAGCAATAGGTGAATTATCTTCTGCCACTATTGTATCATTACTATCTTCTGTGATTTCACTATTATCACCTATTGTACCAATAGCAAAGCCTTCTGCATCTTCTTCGTTTTCGCCATAGTGAACTATGTCACTTTGCTTAATATACTCATCATGACTACTAGGAGTATCATCTTCGAATTCTATTACGATACCTTCCCCTTCATCACCGCTATCGGACACAGTATCATCATCTTCACTTACAGTTTCTTCTGACAACACTTCAGTTTGCTCTTCCTCGGCTGGATCTGATACAACTTCTTCTTCGGCTGGTTGTTCCTTAATATCAACTACATCCTCAACCTCTTCCTCTTCTGCCTCTAATTCTTCCTCTGATCTGATATCTTCCTCTACCTCTTCTTCACTATCCTGATCTTCTTCCTCAGCATCATTCTCTTCTTGTACATCAGTAGTCTCAACCTCTTCATCCTCTTGATATTCTTCTATCTCATCAGAAGGCTCTTCTATCTCATCCTTATATTCATTGTCCTTAGAATTCTGATAGAATGCATTAAGATCAAAACCATCACTATACTCTTCATCTGCAGGTGCAATCTCAATATCCTTTGTATATAAGTCATCTAGCGAGTTTACCTTGGTTAATACTTCATCACTATCACTTCTAGTATTTCCCATCTCCCTTTTTGCCCTCAAGGCACTGGCCATGGATGAAATATTGGATATTGCACTCTTCATACTAGCAGTCTTATCTACCACAGAGCCACAAGTATTGCATTTCTTGTCGCTAAGACTTACTTCTGCGCCACATACATTACATTTCATATAAATCACACTCTTTTTTTTTGTAATATAATAACAAAAATATGTTACTGCATATTATGAATACACAAGCAACATACATTAGTTATCATAGTATAACAAATTAATATAATATTTGTAAAATAAATACAACCCTTTTACAATTTTGCAACATTACACTATTTTCTAATCTTAACATATCTTATAACTACCCAAAGTATCGCCGTTATTGCCACACCCCAGATCAGTAGTCTGATTAGCGTATTGGTATTATCTATATTATTCTGCGTTTCTTCGTGCCTTTGATCTAGAGCATCATTCACTGTTGGTGTATCAACGGTAGGCGTACTATTAATTGTAAGATCACCAGTATCCTCATCTACCGTTGTGTTATAGAGTGCTGTATTTACTACCTTTGCTAGATTATCACAGCTGGCTAGTACCAATTCTTTTTCTATCATATGACATCCCATCTCAAATAATATTGCCTTAGGATGCAAGCCTTGATTATAGTGCCCACTAGCATAATATATGTCCTTGAATAACCCAGGAGCAACCTCATTGCCTACTGTCATTAAGTACACTGCAAAGCTCTCATTTATCTCCATATTACTATTTGCTTTTCCAACCACAATACGCACCTTTGAAGCCTCCTTGCCGTCTACCACACTTAAGTATTGCGACCTACTAGTTCCATCTCTATGTATGTCGAATATTGCATTCGGATTATATTCATTTATTAAAGATTTTGCAGTAGATGAACTTCTGCTATAA
Organism: Clostridiales bacterium; assembly: GCA_015055515.1. Classification (GTDB taxonomy): domain Bacteria; phylum Bacillota; class Clostridia; order Christensenellales; family UBA1242; genus UBA11490. The sequence goes on from SVIC01000009.1 coordinate 2,011, forward strand.
GCTAGTGTATCATGAGGAATATGCAATGTCTCATCTACATATACCTTAATACCATAACCATTTAGACTATTAGCAAAATATTTTGCTACATCATGTATTCCGCCAGCACCATACACACTATCTACGCCATCTGACAGCCTATAACTCTCATCATTATGCGTCATATACATACAGATCGTTTTATCCATAGGTGTATATATAGGATTTGCCTTGTCAGATACACTAATATTCGGCTTTTGGACTATACCTATGTGTTTTGCAACACCCATATGCCTAACATCATCTAACTTCACTACTTCGTATTTGTTATAATCACTGTCTATATAATAATCCCCTACACTAGCCCCAGTTCTTTCGAACAAATACTGGCCATTCTCATCGTATATAACATAATATATCTCATTATAATCTTCATTCATTGTTCCTTCAGCATATACTACATTTGTAATTGGCAAAAACATACATAATATTGCTATAACAATTACTATCCTATATATTACTCTCACGCCTACTCCTTATTGACCTTCTAATCAAATATCTAATACCTACAACCACAGTACCTATCGCAAAGCAAACTACTGCACAATTAAGTAGATTAATAACATTCAACTCAACATACTCCAGTTCGTTGTACCAGAAAAAGCCTTCGCATATAGATATTATTGCAGTATATATCGCAACACCAAATAGCAACTGATGAAGATTGCTTGCAATAATTATTGTAGGAACAGCGAGCAAAGCAACAGAGAAATAAATATTGTAATCGATAGAATAGAATATATTATACTGCAAAGCAAACATATAAATAACGCCTACAAGTACAGCAAATATAATAGTAAAAGCAAAACTCCGCCTTGCTATATAGATAAAGGAATATGAAATCAACATGATAATGGATGCAACATACAGCATATTGACCCTAACACCATCGGCAAGTATCACAGGATCAATAAAAATGCTGATAATAAAACTGACGATAATATATGCTAATGGCCACATTCGGCTACTTTGCCTATGAAAAACAAATAAATATATCAATGCTATAACAAAAAAAATAATACAAAAAGGCATTATCAATTCTCCTATTTTGTATTATTTTGCGATAAATAATATATTTTATTCCGATTTCGTACCATCCACCTTAGTATTAATGTCATGCTTGAATTCTTCTAAGAACGATACAAAATGTGTAAGGTCAGCGAACTTGCGATAAACACTAGCAAATCTAACATATGCCACATCATCTAGCACCTTTAACCTCTCCATAACCATCTCACCAAGATCCTTGGATGTAATCTCTTGATCCAAAGTATTTTGAATATTCTTCTGAATATCACTCACCACGATATCTATCTGAGCCATGCTGATGGGTCTCTTCTCACAAGCACGAAGAATTCCCCTCTTTAACTTATTCGCATCAAAGGCCTGTCTAGTGCCATCACTCTTTACAACTAATATCGGCATTGTCTCTATAGCCTCATAGGTTGTATATCTCTTATTACATCCTAGACACTCTCTTCGCCTTCTTATTACATTACTCTCATCACTATTTCTACTATCTAATACTTTGCTATCCGCATTTCCGCAAAAAGGACATTTCATATTCTCACCACTTTCCTATGTTATATTAATCGAAGTATAATATATTGAAGCTTCTTTAGTCTGTAAACATATATCAACCTCTATATATTTTGTAATTAAGTACACTTATTTTAACAGATATAATGCATTTTGTAAACATAATTATGTATCTTATAAAACAAATCGAATTTTGCTATCTTTTGGCAATATTTGTTGAAAAATATGGTACTTTTTACATAAAAATAGCATATAGTAGATTAAGGTGAAATATAATGCAAATATCTTTCTGTGAACTAAGGGCAAAGGAAGTTGTAAATATATACAACGGAAAACGCCTAGGCAATATAATAGACATGATTATAGACACACGCTGTGCCAGGGTACTTGGCATTGTTGTACCGAACTGCAATGCAAAATTCAGCATTTTTAAGTCCAACAGCGATGTATTCATCCCCTACAATAATATAGTAAAGATTGGAAAAGATGTAATACTAGTAGATCTAAGCAACATCTCTACTCAAGAATTAACAGATAAGAAAGATAAGAAATATAATGCAAATAATATACCAAAACAAAATAACAATAATCAGGTGTACGATAATATAGACTATCCACAATAATATCACGCAAATTGTGGATATTTCTTTTTTTATAAAAAAATTTTTCAATTAAAACATTTGACACATGCTATATATATATATATATAATTTTATTGTACATATTGGGTGTATTTTTGTGTGTTTTTTATGTTTTACTTTTCCACAAAATATGCCATGTATAATAAATATATAAGGAGATACATATGAAAACAAAACATAAAGTTGCTGTCATATCTATCATTGCTGTTATGGCAATTGCCCTAATTGGTGTAAGCATAGGTCTAGTACTGGTAGCACAACAAGCAACAATGAACAACAGCATGACAGTGTCATATTCGGCAAATAATGTAGATGCTACAATTACTGCATCTGGTATTAATTATGCTACCGGAGAAGCAACAACTGGTGAAGATATTAAGTTGTCTGATGACACTACATCTAAGACAGTAGAATTCAAGGCTACTGATAGTGCAGCAGAGGTTGAAGCAAAAGGTACTGATGCTGTATCATTCAAGGATACAGAATTAACTGCAAGTGGTGAGGCTGTATACACATTCAGCATTAAAAATACTGCTAACGCATCTAATACTAGTGTACTTAAGGTATTAGCAACATTCAGCAATATGAAAGAAGGCAACGAGGATGATAACATCACTATTAAGGTAGGTCCAACCAGGGCTACTGCCATATCTGCTATAACACTAGATGACAATATATATTTCGCAGAAGTAGGTGCTGGTCAAGCAACAATTCAATTCGTAGTAATAATGAATGTAACCGATGCAACGCTAAATGTAGAGGACTTTAGTCTAGATATGGACATCAAGCTAGGATACGACCTATACGCACCATCAATCAATCCTATTGTGACTATAAACAACGAATCTAATAAGGCCATAAAATTTGATGGTTACTACGATAATACTATAGACGGAACAACCAAGACATTCTTAGTAGCACCTTATATTAGTACAGAATCAGATCCAATGTACATTTATCCAGATGTTGAACCAGGAGATGAGTTTTATGTTCCAGTAGAAGATAGAATTGATTATACAGGAGCAATAAATTGGGCATTTGGTCTTGGCACCTATGATGAAAGTATACTTGAATCTAGAGACTATGATTTGAAAATCGATGTGATTATACCTGGTGACACTACTTATACAGCAACCAAAGAAAAAAATGAGTATTGGTCCGGTTATTTCGCAATCTACACCGACAAGAGTTTACATAATGAAAATGGTGGAATATACAACCCAATTGACTTTGTTTCAGTTGCAGGATTTAACTTGCCATCAACTTGGCCAAAAGGCATACAAGTAATCATCACAGTTATTTAATATTTATTAGAAAAATCACGAGATTAAATCCCGTGATTTTTTTTTACTCCCAGAAGACATACCCTTCTGGGAGTAAATATACAAATAGTTACACAAATTCTTCAAACAATACTTTATTCCATTATTTTATTCTCTAGCAGACCATAAGTATTAAATAAATAATTGATATTCCATATGCTAATACCCGCTAGATTATATCTATCTACTAATTGCAACTTTGCATTCAGTGTTCTTACATCCTCGAACCACACAACATGCTGATTGGTAGGTGTATAGTAGTTAAAGAATGGGGACATCGCTCTACTATCGAACTTAATAGTACTACCCTTCTCTCTTGCTAGATCTAGTGCTTGGGTATTACTAAGATATCTTGCTGGCTCGCCCTTGATATATGGCAATTGCCAATCATAAGCATAATTGGACACACCAAGTAGTATCTTATTGCTAGGAATTCGAGTTACTGCATAAGATATCACTTGGTCTATTTTATCTATTGGGGATATTGCCTGCGGATCGCCATACAGATACCCCCACTCATAAGTCATAATAATAACTATATCACTGACTTCGCCTATCCTCATATAATCATGTGCCTCATACAGTACGCCCTGCATATTATCGCTAGTCTTTGGTGCAACAGCAACTGCCAGAATGTATCCATTCTGATGCAAAACAGTGCTAAGATTTGCTAGAAAATCGTTATACAACTGTCTATCCTCTGGATGCAAATATTCGAAGTCTACGTTAAGGCCATAATAGCCCTCTCTAGCCATTATATCCAGAACATTACTGACAAAGTTATTCGTGGCATTCTCTGATACAAATAGTTCATGAGCAATATCTCCACTGAAGCCATCACCACCAATATTGGTCACTGTCATAAGAGGTTTGACACCACTATTTCTAGCTATATCTACATACCTACTATCATTAATAGGTCTTAGATCACCATCTGGCAATACCTCATAACTGAATATACTAAGGTATGTAAGATATGGCAAGGTAGATTGAAGCACGCTACTAGTTATTCCAGGTAGCATATAACCATTAACAACTACGTTATATGGCTCCACATCATTCATTGGTATTATAATCTCTTGGCCAACCATAATATTAGGTCTATTATTAAGTGATGGATTTGCCTTATATATACTATCCACTGCCACACCATATCGCCTTGCGATCATATATAGTGTATCCCCTCTTACCACTGTATATCTGATATTATCTACCGGTATTGCCAACGCTTGACCTATAACCAATGTATTATTGGGATCTATATTATTCAACCTTGCAATACTATCCACATCAGTGCCATAGAACTGAGCTATCTGATACAAACTATCGCCACGCTTTATCTCATATATTATCATGTATTATCCTCCGCATAATTAATCTATAATAATATATGACAAATACAAAATAATGTGAAAAAAAGAGCACAACAATGCTCTTAATAATTACTTATCTATCTGCAATCCTTCTAATATCTTAGTGAAATATTCTGGAATAGGTGCTGTAAACTCCATTAATTTACCCGTTGTTGGATGAGTAAGAACTAATTTGTACGCATGAAGCAACTGTCCATCTGTATGGAACTTCGACTTATTAGGATTATACAACTTATCTCCTACAATTGGATGCTTCATATACGCAGAATGCACACGTATCTGATGAGTTCTACCCGTCTTTAATTCGAACCTAACTAGCGTATATCCCTGGAAATATTTATCTACTGTATATATGGTATGAGCTATCTTGCCCTTAGTGCTATCGCATACTGCCATTCTCAATCTATTCTTAGGATCCCTAGCTATATTGGTTATAATCTCGCCTGTATAATCCTTCACACGACCTTGTACCAAAGCCACATAATACCTCTTGCACTGCTTATCAGCAATCTGACTACTAAGCGAATTGTGTGCCTTATCATTCTTCGCAATGACCAACAGTCCACTGGTATCCTTGTCTATTCTATGCACTATTCCTGGCCTAAAATCGCCATTTACCTCGCTAAGACTGCCTACATTATGTAATAATGCATTTACCAGTGTTCCAGACCAATTGCCTACCGCTGGGTGCACAACCATGCCTTGTGCCTTATTTACGACCACTATATCATCATCTTCATATACTATATCTATAGGCAAATCCTCTGCCTGTGCCATTGTTGGCTTTGTGTCCGATATATCTGCAACTACTCTATCTCCTATTCTAAGATCGTATCCAGCCTTGACCACCTTACCATTTACCAAGACCTCACCATCTTCAATAGCCTTTTTTAGCCTAGATCTAGTAACATCGGGAATCTGAGAGATTAGATACACATCTAGTCGCATCTTACAAGACCTATCATCTATCACATATTCTCTACTCATTAGCCTTATCACTCTCCTTATCCTTCGACATGGATATGAGCATATCTACGGCATATAACACTACTCCCACGCAAATGAGAATATCGGCTATATTGCACACAAAATTAAACATACTTAGCCTAATAAAGTCCCTTACATAATGCAAGAACAATCTATCTATGAAGTTGCCAAGAGCACCAGCCACGATAAATGAATATGCCACAATATACAATTTGCCATGCTTCTTCCTATACATCAAGTCCAACACCACAAAGGCAACTAAGAATAACGCACTAACTATGGTAAGTATTATAGTAAAGTCACCAAAACTACCAAATGCTGCACCAGTATTCTCTACATACGTCAACTGTACAAAATCGCCAATAAGATCTATTCCCTCACCACCAGCATAGAAATAACCTGCAAAATAAGCCTTGGTCAGCAAATCTGCCAGTGTCAACACAAATACTAACACGATCTTAATTATTAACTTCTTATCTCTTATATACTCTTTTATTTTCATACAGATATGATACCACAAATGAATTAACATTAAAAGCCTTTTTTTCTAATAATTGCAAAGCATATAAATATACTCGCAATAAGAATATTTCATAATATTCCCCACCATATCATTAGTAAGCAAGTCATTAACCATTGTGTCTAGTATATTAGTACACTTAATAAGCACCTCTTGCAAATGAGAAATATCGGAGGAAGGATAATTCTCTAATATATTAGACACAGACTTAGTATAGCCTTGCAATTCGCCTTTGTAATTATTAATACTGCTAGCACAAGCAATAGTGCTAATCTCGCCCAACTGACAATCTATAGTAAGGTCATACAATATATCGGCTAATGCAATACACTTATTTAGTGCATTTTGTACCACACCTATATTGGTACTATCTAAGTCTTGCAAATCATAATCTATTGTGGGAATGTTGAATTCTACCACTTGCAAGTCAAAACCTGGAATATTATTACTGCCTATCACACTATTTGCCATATCCTCTCTAGGATATATCAGCGCTATAAGATAATGCGTATCTTCTCCTTGCCAGACATACCCACTACCGCCTATTGCCACAGCACTATCGTATTTGGATTGCAGGTCTGCTATACTTGAGGACTGCAACATAGTAACTGCATAGAAAGGTCTCCCTTGAACGTAAATATCAGATTGAAAAATCTTATCTCTAAAGAACACTCTATAAAAAGTAAATACACTTAATAAAATAATTGCAATTACAAGCAAAATTATAAAAAATTTCTTTCCTTTCTTATGTTTTATTTCAAATACTGTATCGTAATCTATGACCACATCACACCCCTCAATTATTAGAATATGTATATGAGTATAATGTAAGAAAAATGAGTGTCAGCAAAACTTGCATTCTCAAAATTTACCACAATATAATAAAAGGGCTATTATGAATTAGCAATTAATATATAGGACATAATTATAAAAAAAGGAGACAACTATGAAAATAAAACCGTTATATGACAGACTTGTATTAAAAAATGTAAAAGAGGCTAACAACCAGACATCATCTATAATCCTACCGACCTCTGCCGATGAGAGATCGGAAATGTCAATTGTTGAAGAACTAGGCACTGGTGGTGTAATAGATGGCAACAAGATAGAATGGATAGTAAAAAAAGGCGACAGAGTAATATATAACAAATACTCTAGTCATGAATTCGTAATAGAGGGCGAGACATACACTATAATTAGCCAAAATGACATTCTGGCAATATTAGAAGATTAAGGAGGATATTATGGCAAAGAAGATAAAGTACGGCATAGATGCAATAAAGGCGTTAGAGAATGGAGTAAACAAATTGGCTAACGCTGTGAAATTAACCCTTGGACCAAAGGGAAGAAATGTGGCTATTGATAGAAAATACACCTCCCCTCTAATAACCAACGATGGAGTAACTATTGCAAAAGAGATAATACTAGAAGATGAATTCGAGAACGTAGGTGCAAACACTCTAAAAGAGGCAAGCATAAAGACAAATGACAGTGCTGGTGATGGAACAACTACAGCGTGTGTATTAGCACAAAGCATAACAAATGAAGGCATTAGAGAATACATGGCTGGAGCAAACCAAGTACTACTAAAGAAAGGTATAGATATAGCAATCAAGGCTGTATCTAACTACCTTAGAGAGATATCTATTCCAATAAAGGACACTAATGATCTATATAATATAGCCAAGATAAGTGCTGGCAATGAAGAGATAGGCGATATAATATGCAAGGCTTTCGAAGAAGTAGGCCCGGAGGGAAGCATAACAGTAGAAGATGGCAAGACATTGAAAACAACGCTGAATGTCGTAAAAGGTATGGAATGGGACAAAGGCTATATATCTCACTATATGGCAACGAACACAGAGAAATTAACTACAACTCTGGATCAAGCGTACATACTCATAATAGATGGAAAGGTATCTAATATCCAAGACATCGTACCTATACTAGAGAAAGTAAGCATATCTGGCACTCCACTACTAATTATTGCAGATGATTATGAGAGCGAAGTAGTAAACACATTGGTTGTAAACAAATTAAGAGGAGCATTGAATGTAGTAGCAGTCAAATCGCCATACTATGCCGACAGAAGAAAAGCCGTACTCCAAGATATTGCAACCCTTACAGGCGCGACTGTTATATCTAAGGAACTGGGAGTAAATATCAAAGACTGCGACTTAACATACTTAGGCAAAGCAGAAAATATCAAAGTATCAAAAGATAGCACGCTTATCGCAAAAGGCTATGGAGAGAGTAACGCAATATCAAAGAGAATAAGTGAAATTCGTGGGCAAATAGAATCTTGCGACAACGATTTCGACAAAGAATTGTTGCAGAAAAGACTAGCAAGATTCTTAGGCGGAGTAGCAATAATATCGGTTGGATGTGCAACAGAGATTGAGGCACAAGAATTGAAACTAAGAATAGAAGACGCTATTAGTGCTACCAAGAGTGCATTGTCAGAAGGTATTGTTGCTGGTGGTGGCATTGCACTACTAAATGCAAAAAGTATGCTAGATAAGTTAATTAATAATTATGATGGTGACATAAAGGCTGGTATAAAGATCGTATCGAATGCACTGCTTGCGCCTATTACTACAATAATGCAGAACGCTGGATTGAACCCAGATGATATATTATTTAACATACAAGAAAAAGCGAAAGATAATATTAACTACGGTTACAATGCATTAACTGATACATATGAAGATTTTATGATATCTGGCATAGTAGACCCTACTAAAGTAACTAGAAGCGCAATAGAGAATGCCGGTAGTGTTGCTAGCACCCTTCTTACTACCGAATGCATAATTGTAGATGGTACGAATGAATAAAAAAATAAGCTATAATAATTATAGCTTATTTTTTTATAATTAATCTTTCTTAGTAGTCTTAGGTGCAGGCTTCTTGGCTGTTGCCTTAGGTGCAACACTCTTTGGCTGAGACTGAACTTTCTCTAACTTAGCCTCATCAGCTTTTGGCTGAACAGTAGTCTCTACTACCATACTAGTTCTTCTAGCACGTCTCTCTGCATAATCTAATACTTCTGCAAAGAAGTTGTGATTACACATACTAAATATTGTAAATACTGCACTAAATGCAATGAATAACAATACTATTACTAAGCAAGTAAGAAGTGTTGCAACTAGTGTAGCCTCTATTCTGCCAATATACACTACTGCGATTGCTAATAGTACAGCAATAACGAAATATGCAATATAGAATAAAGCCTTGTAAGCAAACATATTGCCCTTCTGTCTTCTCATTCTCTTCTCACTAGTAGACAATGCATCTAAGAAATTATCATAGTTATGATGCTCTACGAAATGGAATACCATAGAGAATGCGCCTATTGCAAAGAATAGTGGTACAATTAAAAATATTGCAGAGAATAGATATATAACAAATATTACTACCCCTAAGAACATATACATAAGCATATTCTTACCAGTAAATCCGCTAAATAATAGGCTATATTTTGGTCTAGTATCGCTTACTGCAAGTTCTCTCATAAATCTGATATGGCCTATCTGCATATTGCCAAATATTACAATTGCAACTAATGCTATTATAGCAAACAATGTATTTACTTTTACTGCAAGCCAAGCAGATAAAGCAAAAATAATAGCAAATGGAAGAAGTGAAATAATTGTAGCAAAGAATGCAGGACCAAACTTACCGCTGTATCTCTTCTTTGTATTAGCAAAGAATTCTTTTAAGTTCTTACTATTGTTCATTTGTTTCTCCTTTTTTTATAATACTAAGATAATTATACAATGATAGATGTTATTTTCAAAATATTTTTGATAATGTTATAAATATGTGCAAAAAAAATACACCAGACTAATCTCTGGTATATTTTTTTACTTATTACTCTGTAGGCTCTGTAGTAGGTACGTTAATAGTTATTGTATAACTTGCTGTGCTACTACCACTAATTGTCAGAGCAACATTATTCTTGGTCTCTACATAAAATTTCTTGCCTGTAGCATTAATAACACCTTCACTAAATGTGAATGTAACTTCTATACTATAATCTGTATCAGTATATGTAAATGAATTAGTTGTTATATTATTAATTTTACTTTCATCAAATACATATCCTGACACAATTGTACTTGTACCATTATTTTTGTATATTTTACATAAGGATACAAAATTAAGGATTGATGTATTTGTATCAATTTGTTTATTATTTAGTGCCGAATGATCGAATTCATAGATATAGGATTCTATACTAAGTGCGTCAGACACCTTACTAACACCATTAACCGCAATAGTTAATTTTGCATTGAAGCATTTATCTTGGAAATATGTTGCATTAGAATCTAAGATGTCTGAAGAATAGTTGAAATCAACCCTATTTACACCATCAATATCATAATACATTGCACTGGCAGAAGTATAATTGATTCTAGATGTATCAGCAAAATCTATAGTCTCTATAGTAGTATCAGGCTTAGTAATGTTAAGGGTAAATTTACCTGCTATAACATTATTTATTACACTATTATTTGCCCCCTTGTATACACTAACATCACTAGCACCATTGTCCTTAGATACCACATACTGCGCTATGGTTACACTTGTTGCATTTTGTTTTACAACATTATTAATAGAGATAGTCACATCAACACTTATTGCAGAATCTAGTATTTTGTTATTAGCAACATCGACAGTATCTATATCAAACTGCACAGATAGAGTATTCCAAGCATCTAAGTTATATTTAATATTCTTTGCATCTACTACTTTTATATTTGCATCGTTTATTGCGACACTTTCTGTTGTAGATGATTGATACTTCAATACTTTTACATTCATATATCTATTAATGAAATCTTTTACACTGCTACCAGCAACTACATTAACACTAGTATTTATGTTAGAGGTATATTCTACAACAGCAAATTCAGTAGACAAATTAGACAGTTCTGTATTATTAATCTTAATAATTGGTGTCTCTGAGATAATAGTATTAAATGCTATCTCTCCATTAATTGTAGATAATACTGAATTAGTGAATGTAAAGATAATCTTATTATCACCATCTATGCTATAATAGAACTCTTTGTCTGATACAGACACTAGCTTCTGATTGATATCAGCCTCATCAAATACAACGGTCTTGGTGGCAGACGTGTTGTCTTTTATAATTAACTTGAAATTATTCTTTAATACATCTGACAAAGCCTTACCTTTCTGGATAATAAGTGGAGTTGTGCCTCCTGTGTACTCCAATTCGAACGCAACAACTGATACGTTTGTATTGCTTGTGGACACAGTAGGAGTATCATTAACACCAAATTCAAGGGAAGCATTTGGTGACTTAAATTGGATTACCTTATCTCCATTATTGTCTACTTCCTCTAAGACTTCTGATCCAAAATTGAAAGTAATCTTATTAATATCATCTATTGTATAAGTTACTTGTGATGCACTATCAAATGTAATATTATCTACTAATTCCCACAGATTTATTGTCTCTACCACATTTCCAGCAGAATGTCTTAGCAATTTGAAATCATAATGCTTAAAGAAATTCTCAATACTTACCCCCACCTCTACAGCAGATGTGATTGTTGAGTTATATTCAATCTGGAAATCTACAAGATTCAACTGCAATCCTTCAGTCCATAAGGAATTATTAATATATATATTTAGTGTAATATCATTAACAAGAGTAGATGCTAACATGGCACCCAAAGGATTATCTAGATCTATAACAGGCTTATCGAATACGAATTTAATATATTTCTCTGTATCCAATTCATATCGTATAGTCTTGTTATCATCTATTATCACTTTTGTGGCATCTAGTTCTACATTATTACTAGTATCAGACTGAGTATTTGTATTGACTGTATTAGCAGGACTTTTGTCTACTATATTTAAGTACATTTTCATTAGTGACAATATAGTCGTGTCTTTATCGACATCTATTGTTGTATTTGCCACATTAGAATTTATGCTAATTACATTAGTGCCTATGTCATATCCATCAATTTTAATTGTGAATGGGAATGTAAATTCTGTCTCTTTTTTAGCATTACCAATATTATAACAATAATGAGTAATCTTTAAGCTATATTCAAACGGTGCAAATGCATCATCAGAAATAGTCATTATCATACCAGTAGAATCTATTGATACATATTCCGATGGATTATTTGTATCCACATCGAACTTCAACCAATAACCAATAGAATTATCCTTGACTACGAAATACTTGTTCACTTCATCTAAAACCAAGGTCTTAATAACATCGCTACCAGCATATCTAATAATAAAGTGATCATTTAGATAATGTGTTCCCGATCCGAACGCAACACCATCAAAAGAATATTTATGATTATTATTATCATATGGCAACAACTCATAGTCTGATATATTACCACTGCCAGTCTCGTTATACAACACTTCGTATCCAGCGATTGGTATTAAAATTATTATATTATTCACTCCGCCGATAACACTATCAGTCAACGATACTTTTATTGGAAGCACAAATGATTGATTAATGAAATAATCAAAATTCAACATGCCATTATTTATAATAGTGTTGCTAATCATATTGCCCAATTCTGTTTTATTAGTGCCATTATAGAATTGGTCCTTAACATCATATGATGCGGATACAAATTGATTTTCATCCTTTTTCTCATCATAATAATAATATGTGTCCGTCCACACAAGATTATTAAGGCCTATATCTGCCGTAATGTTAAGTTTGTTTGTAAGATTATTTAATTGTGATATATCGATATCCTCGTATTCATTAATGTATTTAACTTTGCCATCATCTTCTATCTTCTGTATCTCCTGTATAGTGAATACATTACCATATACGCTCTGACCATTTTTTAACAGACCGTTCTTCTGCCACATATAATACTCACCATCGTTTACCGATGTAGCCTTATTTATACTAATCTTCTCTTGAGGATAAATATATATAATATAGGTATTGTTATTGTACAATTCATCTGCACTGAATGTACCATCATATGTAACAGATATTTCTACCTTCAACCTTAAGTATGTTTTACCTATTTGTAGTTTTGTGCTTGTCTCTACTCCTGCAGCTAAGACTTCGCTAACAAGAGTTTGGCTCGAAGTATCCATCTGCACCCAATTATTAGTACTAGCCATCTTCTCGTACCACACATTCTTAATCTCAATATCTGTAATAGCAGTAGAAGAACTATCTACATACGTTATGTAAGTAGACAAGTCATGGGTAGTAGAATCGACTAATATTGCACTATCTAAGGTGCTGTCGTCTATTGCTTTATTTGCCTCTACATTAAATACAAGCTTCAGTTCCTGATTACCAAATACGCAAGTTATTGTAACCTCTTTAGGTTGTATCATATCATAGAAATTCAAAGTTGGTTTGCTCTCGGTATCATTACTATAATTTGCACTATAATGTGGTGTGGTATCGGTACCTATTGTAAAATATGCACTGGTTGTATTATCTAGAACAAACCTCAAATGTGTTGCAAATCCACTATTGGCAGAAGAATCACCGCCAATATTTAGATAAGAAATCAAATTGTCAGCAGCTATACTTCTATTTCCACCTGTTATTGCTATTGCATCTCTTGCATCTATTGCATCGGATACTCCATCATTATTACTATCTTTTGCATTCGTACCATCAAAAGAAAGATCCGGTCTAGAGCCTGTAGCAGTTAGGGAGAATAACAAAGTATTGGTGCTAGTATCCTCTCCGTTATGGAATGTCCATAACATTGAGAAATCTACTACTATCTTGCCATTGAACTCTGTTAATGGCAATGTGCCATCTTTTTTTAATTTGATATAACATATATCTGGATCACCATTTGCTCCTGCCTTGACATAATACATATCCTTCTCGAAATATGTAGAATACTCTTCCTCTTCTACTGTTACACACTCATATACATCTATCTGGGTTATTTTCTTATATTTTTCATTAGATCCATTAATAGTATAATCCTCGGCAGTTATGTCTAAGTATTTATTATCCATAGATATAATTGGCAACTTATCATCTACTAGTTTTATTACAAAGGCATCATTTACACTGCCTTCTCTAGTTTCTGTAAAATATGAACCAAATGCACTTATATCTGTTATTGTCATTTTCGTTTCAACCAGTATTTTTCGCATTTTATCTAACTTAACATAGACACCATTTCTATTCTGTGCGTTACCAGTATCATATGTATATGAAATGTTGTCCATATTGTATAGATAAGTATTATCGGAATCGCTGTTTAGCTTAGTAACAACTTCTTCAATTAACTCATCAAGAGTTTTACTCATAACATTGCTTACATCGAACATATAACTAACTATAAGTTTCTGCATATACTCATACTTATCTGTCACAAGTGACATATCTATGATAGAGGTATCGTAATTAGAATAGTTCTTATAACCCTCAATATCGCTTATTTTACTATCATTGTTGTTAACATTATTGGTAGTATTAGTGAAATCAAATGCTTCATTATTTATACCAAATATCATTGGCCAATAACATGAACTATTAGTAATTATATTATAAATGCTATCTTTTGCCCAATATGGAACGTCGACATCTGTCTTCATTTCTCCAGTAGCAGAGATTTCATTAGGCTTATCACTTATTGAATAAGTCTGACTATTACTAGCATACATCTCGGTAATGCCCGTAACATTAACCCTCTGGATATCTACATTCATTGAGTCATCTGACAGATATACCGATGGTATATAACTACTATCTAAAGATAACATCGGTCTACTACTAGATATCGTCACCTTATTGGCATTAATAGATACAATAATAGGATGTATTGTTATTGATGACTCGCCTACTCCTAATTCGTACCCTCCTATAGCATATATATCATCACCATCTTTATATTTTATTGATGTGGTAAAATATTCATTATTATTGAATATCTTATCACCCTTCTCTTTAACCTTTGCCACATAATCTTGCCATGCAAGCAATTTATTAGACAACTTAATATGAAGAGCGTCTATATCCTTCAATTTATCTAGCAATTCCTGATATTCAGCAATGTTTTCATCAGATGCTGTATTGTTATCAATCATAGCCTGCAATGTTTTTAACTTATCAATATCAGCATTCTTATTATTATATCTAACTAGATCATCATAATTATAAGGAAGTATATATACAACATCACTATAATCTATGCCTTCGATCAACTTCAGGTAATTCTTATTACGCAATATAAGGTCTCCCTTATTATATGTATTGTCACCGATCTTCACATTGCTTTGTTGCTGAGTATAATAATACAGATCCTCTAATACACTACTTACCTGTATATAGTTAGTGGCAAAACGTACATCACTTACGGTAACGTATTCACTATATTCAGTTGTCTTACCATTGATCGTTATTGTCTGAGAGCTTATATCCTGTCCTTCTCTTGTTAGTGGAATATAACTGCTTTTTCCATCTGTACCTACCTCAGTATTACCTAAGATATATGCACCTGCGATAGTAACATTATTCTTGCTGGCACATAATGCTAGTAACTCACCCCAATCCAATTCATATGCATAGACAGTATTGCCCTCTCCATACTTAAATGACTTGTTGTTTACATCATAGACCAGATTATTACCATTCATATCTACAAATGTTCTGACCCTAGACTCATCTATCTCAAATATTGGATAATACTCTTCACCAAATAAAGATTTGGTATATATTGAACGTTTGTCTGAGCTTTCCGGATCATCATATACCATATTGCCATCTGCACCTTTGTAACCCAAATAAGCAAATAACCTATATGCGCTAGATGGTAAGATAACATCAGAATATGGCTGTACTTTTGCCTCAGCAGGATTATTTAATTCTTGCTTATTAAGAGTTGCTGTTCCTAATGTATTTATAGTATCACTATAATACATAGACGAAGAGATCTTGGAACTAATTCCGGTATTTAGTGCTATTCCATTCTCATCGGTATCAGATGTGTCTAATATATTCACCTTAGCATAATCATAGAATATCTTTTCCCCATCTTCACCTACAACATTGATTGTAAATCTTAAATATATCTGAAATATCTTATTATCCTTGCTAGGTATCTTAGATATAAATGTCCAATGTGTATTAGCCTCTACGCCATTCTTAATTACCTCTAGATAATTAGTATTCGATCCAATCGTCCACACGTTATTATCGTTTGGATTTGTATCTATCTGCTTCTGATATGTTGCCTCTATCTCATTATAATTATATTCTGCATTTGAATTGTTCTTAGGTTTGAAGTTCTTTATTGGATCTAATTTACTCTTTTTCTCAGAATCATATACCAATACATCAATTTCCATATCCTGCAATAGCACAGCTATCTCATCATTGCTCGCAGTATTATTAGAAGAATTAGTTGCCCCAATTGTGATATTGAACATATCTATTATGTCTATATAGTTGCTATCGTTAATGTACACATCTTGAGTATTTATTATATCTCCATTACTATTAATATTAGCCCAATCTAATTCTATTACATCAGTCACATTGAATGATGTTACCTTGATATCTGATACATAGAAATCTATAAAAGCAGTAACGAATACATATTGATAACTCTCTTGGATCCTAATCTTGTAATTACTACCCCAAGTATCCATGTTGTTGAAAAATTGTAGTGCTGTAGGAGTATTTACAAAATATGATTGATATTTACGTAAGAATGCCTTATACGACTCCAGTTCTGCACTAGTAAGAGTAGCACGTGTCGCATACTCACCATAATTATTGCTATTGAACTCCTCTTGTATCTTATTAGTTCTATGTATCTTCGATACCACTCTAACTATATTGGAAGACAATCTACTAGGATAGAAAGTTAATGCATATCTATCTTCATCTGTATCATATGTGAAGTATATAGGACAATCTTGCGATTCTTCATTGATTGTTAACTTTTTCTCCTCATCATCATCTATGATATAAGAGAAATATACTTCTTTATTGTTTTCCAATGTCCATTGATTAACATTAAATATATTGTCCTTGTTTGACTTTAAGTAGAATGATGTACTAGTCTTATTCTTTGCAATTATGTACTGATTAACCGAAGATGTACTAGAATTCATCTTTAGGCTAGACTCAAATAATAAGTCATTATCTTCTACAGGAACATCTACTACTATATTCATTTTGCATGGAGACACCAATTTACTATCTCCGCTACTAGCATTGCTAATGAATTCTAGTTCTACATTTCCACCTATATTCCTACCATTGCTATCCTTATTTACAACAATATCAAATGGCTGACCTACATATATCTTATCTGGCACACTAACTGCATTACCATCAATTATACACTTCAGTTCCTTCTCAGTCGCATCCTCAGGCAAGTAATTAATAACAACATCCTTCAGATCATCTTCTATCATAACAGTCTTATCCGTAACATCTTGCGACTCAAAGAATATCTTTGTAAGATGTATTTCTTTTTTTACAAATCCACCAGTAAGCGCAAAAACACCTATGCCTACGCCCACAACCCCAATTACTGCAGCAAAGCTAATGCCTAAAATAATCAAAAATTTTTTCATACCCATCTCCTAATTAAGAACATTCGATTGGTACACAATCTTCCATTTCTCTTTTGACACAAAAATCAATTACAGACATATTATCTGCAATATAATATATTTAATTATATAAATAGCAAGTTTTTTTGTCAAATAAATGTAGTATGATACAAAAATAGCATAAAAAGAAAAAAGTTGTAAGTAGTTTTTTTGCTTACAGCTTTTTTCTCTTTTCAAACTCATATTTTTCTTTTAATTTATTAAATGCTGTCATATCCAGATCGGGCAAACTTTTGCATCTATTCTCTATGCCCAACTCATCGTATTTATGAAAGCCCAATTTGGAAAAAGGCAACAATTCCCAACGAAAAATATTAGAGTAATCATTTATTATCTTACTAATATGAGACATACTAGTATCATTGTCATTGATTGATGGCACCACTACTGTTCTAATCCATGTAGGAATATTATTATCCTCTAAAACCTTAAGAAAGGACAATGTTTTGCCTAGCATACCACCAACATAGTCTTGATACTCACTATTAGTCGCATATTTAATATCACATATTACAAAATCCAACATTTTCAAAAGTGAAGAAATGTCAGCTGTTATATCCACATTTCCCGATGTCTCTATAGCACATTTCACGCCCAATTTAGCCAACTTTGTAACACAATCTAGAATAAATTTGGATTGCAGCAGAGGCTCGCCACCACTAAATGTGACACCGCCTTCTGCCCCATAATACGCCTTATATCTAGATATCTTCGTAACCAAATCATCCGATGACATATCCGTTCCATCGGCATATTGCCAAGTATCAGGATTATGACATACTATACACCTAAGGTGGCAACCCTGCATGAATACAACACTGCGTATACCATAACCATCTAATGTGGAGTATGTATCAATACTGTGTATTCTTCCAATCACACTACATTTTTTCATGGAATGTCCTATTGATAATCTCTGTCTGTTGTTCTTTGTTCAACTTATTGAAGTTAACTGCATATCCACTAATTCTAATTGTTAGATTAGGATATTTCTTAGGATTATTCATAGCATCAATTAGCATCTCTTTGTTAAGCACGTTTACATTGATATGCTGTGCATCTTTTGCAAAATAGCCATCTATTATACCAGTTAAATTCTTTATCCTCTCTGGCATTTTAGCACCCAATGCTGATGGAATAATACTGAATGTATTAGATATACCATCTCTACAAGTATCGTATTTTAACTTGCACACACTATTAAGGCTGGCAAGTGCACCATTTTTATCCCTTCCATGCATAGGATTTGCACCTGGAGCAAATGGCTCGCCCTTCTTTCTACCATCTGGAGTATCTCCAGTCTTCTTACCATATGCGATGTTACTAGTAATAGTAAGTACAGATAGTGTAGGTGTTGCATCACGATAGCACCTATTAGCCTTGATATTAGCATAAAAGTTCTCTACAATCCACTTTGCAATCTCATCTACTCTGTCATCATCGTTACCATATTTAGGATAATCACCTTCTACATCGAAATGAGTAATTAGGCCTCTCTCATCTTTTCTAGCATATACCTTAGCATACTTAATTGCACTTAGACTATCTGCAAGAACACTAAGACCACATACACCAAAAGCCATAAGACGTCCAACCTTAGTATCATGCAGAGACATCATCAATCTCTCATATGCATATCTATCATGCATGTAGTGGATGCAGTTAAGAGTATCTACATATAGTTTTGCAACCATCTTGCTACATTTCTTATAAGCCTTCATTACCTTGTCATAATCCAGCAAACCTTCTTCAAAGATATCGCCTAGACCATCGAATACCTTATCGCCCTTAACCTCATCATATCCGCCATTTAGAGCCATAAGTAGCATCTTAGCAATATTGCATCTAGCACCGAAGAACTGCATTTGCTTACCCATCTGCATAGCAGATACACAACAAGCAATACCATAGTCATCGCCAAATCTCTCTCTCATAAGGTCATCATTCTCATACTGAATACTATCGGTATCGATAGACACTTTTGCACAGAAATCTTTATAGTTCTGTGGCAAATATTTACTCCAAAGAATAGTGATATTAGGTTCTGCAGATGGCTTAAGTGTATATAGAGTATTAAGTATTCTATATGATGTCTTTGTAACCATATGTCTACCATCATTACTAACACCACCCTCAGATAATGTTACCCAAGTAGGATCGCCTGCAAACATCTCATTATATTCTGGAGTTCTAAGGTGTCTAACCATTCTTAGTTTCATAACGAAGTCATCTATTATTTCTTGCGCTTCCACCTCTGTTAATCTACCCTTCTTTAGATCCTTTTGGAAATATATGTCTAAGAACGTAGATATTCTACCAAGTGAGTTCGCAGCACCAGTCTGCTCCTTTACAGCGCCAAGGTATCCAAAGTACAACCATTGAACAGCCTCTTTTGCATTTGCTGCTGGACGAGAAATATCATAACCGTATCTCTTTGCCATAGCCTTTAACGCTTCCAAACCCTCTATTTGTTTTTGTACATCCTCTATAAGCATTAGATTGCTTTCATTGATACCATCGTTATACAAATTCAACTTGTCTTCTTTCTTCTTAGTAATAAGATAGTCTACACCATATAATGCTACTCTACGATAGTCACCTATAATTCTACCTCTGCTATACGCATCTGGTAGTCCAGTAATGATACCACAGTGTCTAGCCTTTCTCATAAGTGGACTATATACTCTGAATACACCATCATTGTGTGTAGTTCTATACTGGAACTGTTTCAAAACCTCATCAGACAACTTATATTTATATGCCTTACAAGCATTCTTAACATTATTAAGTCCAGAGAATGGACTAACCAATCTAACTAGTGGCTTATCTGATTGAATACCCACTATTATCTCATTCTTCTTGTCCAGATATCCTGCTGGGTGAGAATTGATAGAAGCAGCTCTCTTAGTGTCTATTCCAAGCACACCATTCTTCTGCTCTTTTGCTAATAACTTCTCCAACTTAGCCAAAACCTTCTGTGTTCTTTCAGTAGATCCTGCTAAGAAACTTGCATCTCCGTTATACTGTGTGAAATTATGCAATATAAAATCTTCTACATTAATTTCTTTTTTCCATTTTGTACCCTTAAATCCTTCCCATGTTGACATATTGTCTTTCTCCTTTTGTATAATTATATTAATAATGTTGTAAAAATTTTGACACAACGGCTTAAATATCTACAACCCAAATAGTTATCAGTTATATATATGATACTAAACCATAGACCACATCAGCATAAAAAGCCCCTGCCATCTAGTATGTCTAGTATATAATATATACTAAATAACCTATTTTGCGTCAAACATTGTAACACAAAGAAAAATAAATGTAAATACTATTTTGACATATTTCAAAAATAAAAAAAGGTCTAGCGGATTATCTCAACCTTACGCTAGATCTTAATTCTCTTATAGCAAAATACAGATAACTCCGCCTTTGCCCTCATTTACTATTCTTCTCATTGTCTTAGACATCTTATCTACTGCATTTTGAGGAATAGAATTTAGTTTTGTGTGCAGTCCTTCATTTACTAAGTGGTGTAGACTTGTACCGAACAACTTTGTATCCCATATGCTACTTGGATCGCTCTCGAATTGACCTAGCATATTTTTAACCAATTCTTCCGATTGCTGTTCGGTACCAACTAGCGAATTAACCTCTGTATCTAGGTCTATCTGCATAATATGCAGACTTGGTGCACTAGCACGCAATTTTACGCCATATTTACTACCTTGCTTAATAATCTGCGGAGTTTCTAGTTTCATCTCATCCAGTGTTGGCTGTACCACGCCATATCCTGTCGCCTTTACTTGATCCAAAGCCTCTTTGAATTTATCATACTGCTTCTTCGCCTCTGCCAATTGCTTGATATACGACACCAAATGATAATCATCAGCAATCTCTATTCCGCACTGTTCGGACAACACTTTATAGAACAATTCTGGCTTTGGAGTGACAGATATCTCCACCTTACCCTCACCAAGAATTATATCTACACCATTTGTTACATCAATATCCTCATTTTCTTCAAAAAGCGTAATATCCTCTGGAATTTCACCTATCCTTAAGTAATTGGCAGTCTTGGTCATAACTTCCTCTACAATACTCTCTATGATACGAGAATGGAATGGTAATGCGTTCATCCAGTTCGGCATCTTTACTGCAACTTTATTGATAGGAAATGCCTTTAACACTTCTACAAATATATCATTGATATTCTCTTCATTCAATTCCGATACATTACATGCTATGACACTACCACCATATCTCTCTTGTAATGTATTGGCTAGAGTAACAGTCTCTGGGCTATCTGGATGAGTAGTATTAAGCAGTATAACATATGGCTTGCCAGTAGATCTTAGTTGAGCCACAACCTTCTCCTCTGCATCTAGATAGTCCTCTCTAGGAATACCAGTAATACTACCATCGGTTGTCACCATAACTGCAATGGTTGAGTGCTGAGTAATTACTTTGTCAGTACCCACCTCTGCTGCCTTTTCAAACGGAATAGGCTCATCATACCATGGCGTATTCACCATTCTAGGTTTCTCACCCTCAATATGACCTATTGCACCCTTTACCATATACCCTACGCAATCAACCAATCTCACATTGAATGTAATGTTATTGTCCAGAGTTACACTCACAGCCTCATTAGGCAAAAACTTTGGCTGTGTGGTCATAATTGTCTTGCCATCACCAGACACTGGCATCTCATCAATAGTCCTCTCTAGATCATTGCCATCTGCAATATTGGGCAACACCAAAGTCTTCAAAAACCTTGTAATAAAGGTACTTTTACCCGTTCTAACAGGTCCAACGACACCTAAGTATATATCACCCTTGGTGCGCATTGCTATATCTTTGTATACATCGTAGTTCATTTTACGTTATTACTCCTTATTATGAATTAAAACTCAACGTTCTACACTATTACTATTCGCTCAAACACAAAATTATGCAAATTTTATAAATAAACCTAACGATTTATAAAAAAAAATAGCTACTATTAAAATAGTAGCAATCTATCATATCTTCTTTCTTAATATATCGCCAGTCTTTAATCCATCAATACCTGATACATTTAATCTTAGCCTTTGTTGTACCTTAAGCGCGTCTACAACCTCTACGCCATCTACATCTGTCATAGCAGTAACTGTAATTACTTTGTTAAAATTATCTGATGGAGACAATATCTCTAACACATCTCCCACCTTAAATCTATTACGCTGTTCTATCTCTACCCAGTCGCCCACTTGGTCAGATACAACTATCGCCATGAATTCATGAGACTGTATAGGCATAGATGTCTCTAAGAACTCTTTGTCCTTTTCATGAAAATAGAAGCCTGTAGTAAATCTTCTATGACTAGTCTTCTCACACTCCTCATACAGATACTCTGGACACACGAATTCATCTGGACTGGACTGATACATATCTATAGCCCTTCTGTATGCATTGATGACAGTTGCAACATAGTATGGACTCTTCATTCTGCCCTCTATCTTAAAACTAGTTATTCCAGCATCAACCAATTCCTTGATATGTCTAATTAGACACATGTCTTTGCTATTTAATATATATGTACCTCTATCGTCCTCTTGTATCTCATAATCATTGCCATTCACTCTAGACTTTTCTCTAATAGTATACTCAAATCTACAAGCCTGAACACATGCACCTCTATTACTATCCCTACCACATAGGTAATTAGATAGCAAGCACCTACCAGAATAAGATATACACATAGCACCATGTACAAAACATTCTATCTCTATATCTTTTGGGATGTACTCCCTAATCTCTTTAATTTCTTCAATTGACAACTCTCTAGCAAGGACCAATCTCTTTGCACCCATTCTAACATATTCCATAGCAGAATATTTATTGGTTATATTACTCTGAGTAGACACATGGATATCTAGGCCTGGAGCATACTCCTTTACACACGCCATTATACCGAAATCACTGACAATAACGGCATCTACACCTATTTCTTGCAGATATTCTAGATATTCTTTTAGCCCAGTAAAATCTGCGTTGTGTGCCAGAATATTTACAGTAATATAGCACTTCTTGCCAAGTGCATGAGCATACTGCACAGCCTCTCTTAGTTCTTCATCACTAAAATTACCACTCATCGCACGCATTCCGAATTGCTTTCCTGCAAAATAGCACGCATCTGCACCGTAATATATTGCCGTCTTTAATTTTTCCATATTGCCCGCTGGGGCCAACAACTCTATCATTTAACTTCTCCCTTATATCTACTAATAGCATAACCATCATCTACATCTAAGTGTATCTCTGACTGAAATGGTAATTGCGATACTTCCTTAAGATAATTCTGCAGGCTAACTACTATTGTCTTGTGTCTATGCGGATATATACCGCTCTCTACCATTCCAAAAAAACCTACATTATCCGCGAATATTATCCCGCCATTGTTAAGCATAGGCTTAATTAACTGCAAATATCTGTAATAATATCCTTTCGGTCCATCTAAGAATACAAAATCAAATTTCTCACCATTTTCTACATATCCTTGCAAGACTTCGTACGCATCACCATGAATACATATTATATTGTCTACACCAGCATTCGCAATATTATCTTTTGCCTCGTTGTACCTATCTATATCTTTCTCTATTGTAACAATGCTAGATGTGTTGCTAGCACTTTTCATAAGTAGTGCGGAATATCCCACAGCTGTACCAATCTCAAGAATACGCATGGGGTTTTCTGCCATAACCAAATCATACAACACCTTAGCGGTAACATCTCTAACAATCGGCACATGATTGGTCAGAGCTTTTGCTTTTATCTCATTTATCTTCTTTTCCAATTTATCCACAATATTTATACCTACAACATTTTACTGAATACAATTCTAACACAAAAATCTTATTTTGTACAGACTAAATAGAACAAAAAAAGAATTAGGCCTTAACCTAATTACTTTTTTTACCATAACACATCTTATGAATTTCTAATACAGCTCTAGCATCCTCTGTTCCTGCAACATCTTCCATCTGCATATTACCATCCACAATCTCGGATAAAACTTTACAAATAGATATATCCTTCTTATTAGAAACACTCATTAATATTGCATATATATCATTTTTATAAGGAATATATGACACAATTACGTATTGAATGTTGTTAATACTCACAACAGAGCCAACCTTCAACATTGTCTTATCCATATTCTTTTTTACACTTTCTGTTAACAACTGCATTACATCTACCAACTCATCTTGATTTGTGACAACATCTAACATAACAGTGTCGCTGTCATTATATTTCTTAAAAATAGTATAAGTTGTTGTTGGTTTATTCTCTTTATCCAATAATACAGCACTATAATATACCATATCATTATGCATAACACCATCTATTAAATACCAGTTCTGATTATTAACTGTTAGTATATATTTATTTTCCATTCAACACCCCTTAACACTTACTTAAAACTTTGTTTATCTTATAATCATTAACAAATTTTCTTACTCCCAGTCCTACTGCAACAGCAGCACAAACACCTACACCTAGTGGAGATATAGCTCCAACAGCAACAGTCGCAGCAGAAACAAGTGCAGTACCTAAGGCGTTTCCAGCTATTAAGGACCCAGCACATGCTCCTATAGCACATGTAGCTAAACCATTATCCAATATCGTATTACAAAATGCTTTCATTGACCTTTTAGTTTTTGCTACAGGTGAAGTAGAAGGAGAGGCTGAAGTAGAACTTGCTGTTGGAGCCACAGGTGTAGCAGAAAAAGCAGAAGTAGGGAATTTTTTTGCTGGAACATTATCGATCGTGATGTTTGCATTATAGAAATTCGCACCATCTGTATCTGTTGACAAGATATCCATGTAATTAGCTATATCCGACATAGATTTAGATGGATCATTACTAGACATATATATGTCTTTATTTATCTTTCTATCATCACCTTTCTTCTTTTGATCTATTTGCGTAGCCGTAATCTTAATATTTTCTCCTGCACGAGTAATATTTATACTATCTGCATTATCAGCAAGAAATTGTTGCAATTTTGTTATTTCCTTAGCCATATTCTTAGACCCTTTTACAACAATAACCTTACCTCCAGCTGTAATAGTAGCCTGCTGACCTTCTTTCAGATTAGATACCTGCTTAATATAACTATCAGCCTTTTTATAACTACCCTCTTTGATCGTAGCACTAGATCCAGCTCCTACATTCGCATATTCAACCTTTGCCTCATCTGAAGTAGTTTCACGAACCTTACCAAATCCAATTACAGATCCAGATAATTCATTTTTAACATCGATTACTCTGTCATCTGTTTCAAGAGTTCCTTTTTTTATATTTTTAGTCTCAGAGCTTGGAGCATCAGTTTTTAAGTTTTCTATTGAAGACCAAGAATCAATAGGGTCTATTTCTACACCTTTATTTACAGCATAATCAACAATAGATTTCTTTGCATCATCATCTAGACTTACAGCCTTATTTTTTAATTCTGTTAAATATGTCCTCATCTCTGCTTTATTGTCTTTCAAATTATCAATTATTGCCTTTATATTCTCTGGTTTATACACCTCTGCATCATAAAAACTACTGAAATCGGATGCAACAAATCCTACAACACCTCTTTTCGAAATCCCTCCAAAAATACTGGTTAAATCTTTCCTTTCACGAATACCTTCTACTATTTTATCCTCTATTTCGATTTTAAGTGCAATAGTCTCATTGTATACATTTCTATATGACTCTTTTGACAAAGATGCAATACTAGTCTTAGGCAAACCAGACCAAAACTCATCAAAATCTTTGCTACCATCTGCACTTTTAATTTCATCTATAAGATTAAAACTTGCCATTATTCTTACTCTCCTACATTACAATTGCTATTTTAATAATAGCACACACATAAGAAAATATCAAAACTTTTCACCTACAAATTACAAAAACTGCGGTTGTTTTAATTAAAACAGATATTTTTCTATTGATTTTTGGATAAAAATAGTGTAAGATAATTATAGATTGATTAGATATTGTATAAATCTTATGCATAAGACTTTTTTTGAAGCAACAAAACAAGTATCTTATGACAGATTTGGATAAAAGCATAATTTGACACATAATTCGTCAAATTGTTTTATATGTATTTTTTGCATGAAAAATATATGCAAAGATTTTTATCATGATTAAATTTTGTAAAAAATATCTATGAAAATAAATATTAAAAATAAATTATAAGGAGATATAATGAGAAATAATTCACAATTAAAATTGTCTTTTCTAGGAG
This sequence comes from Clostridiales bacterium, assembly GCA_015055515.1. Taxonomy (GTDB): domain Bacteria; phylum Bacillota; class Clostridia; order Christensenellales; family UBA1242; genus UBA11490. The sequence goes on from SVIC01000009.1 coordinate 29,362, forward strand.
GAGTCGGAGAAGTAGGCAAGAACATGATGTGCATGGAATATGGTGATGAAATGATAATAGTTGACTGCGGTGTATCATTCCCATCAGACAACATGCCAGGTATAGACTTAGTTATACCAGACTTTTCTTACGTACTAAAGAATAGACACAAAGTAAAAGCCGTGGTAATTACTCACGGACATGAGGATCACATAGGTGCACTTCCTTACCTTATGCAAGAGTTATCTTGTCCAGTATATGCATCTAGGTTATCTGCTGCATTAATAGACAACAAACTAAGAGAGCATAAAAAGAAGTTCAAGACCACTACTGTTAAAAATGGTACAATAATCAAAGCTGGAGTATTTACAATTGAATTTGTTAAAGTTACTCACAGCATATCTGGAAGCATGGCAATAGCCGTAACAACACCATGTGGTGTATGGTTCCATACAGGGGACTTCAAGATGGACTTCACCCCTATCGATGGTCAACCAATCGATCTAATAAGACTAGCAGAAATTAGCAAAAAAGGTGTACTATTACTTACTGCAGACTCAACAAATGCTGAGAGACCAGGATTTAGTATGAGCGAGAAAAAAGTAGGTGCAACACTAGATGGACTATTTGCACAAAACAAGCAAAAAAGAATAATTATAGCCACATTTGCATCTAACGTACACAGAATTCAACAGATATTAGACCTTTGCGAGAAATACGGCAGAAAGGCAGTATTTACAGGCAGAAGCATGCAAAATGTATGTGAAACGGCTTCTAAGATCGGAGAATTAAGATACAACAGAGAGAATATAACAGATGTTAATTCCTTAAATAAATATGATGATGACAAAATATGTATACTATGTACTGGTAGCCAAGGTGAGCCAAATAGTGCCCTATCTAGAATGGCGAATGGCGAATTTCCTAAGGTAGAGATTACAAATAATGACTATATCATATTCTCTGCATCTGCTATCCCTGGTAATGAAAAAGAGATCGGAGAAGTAATTAACTTGCTTTACAAAAAAGGTGCTAGCGTAATATACGAGTCACTAGCCGAAGTACATGTATCTGGACACGCTTACCAAGAAGAATTGAAGACAATACAAAGCATAATTAAGCCAAAATTCTTTGTTCCATGCCATGGTGAATTCAGACACCTTAAGGCACACGCCAATATCTCTATGGATCTAGGAAAACCAGAGAGAAATATTGTTATTCCTGACCTAGGTGATAGTATTACCATCACCCCTAATTCGATTAAAAAATCTGGTACAGTTCCTGCGGGAATTAAATTAATTGATGGACTAGATATTAGTAGTGCAAATGGAGTAGTACAAAGAGATAGAATGCAATTAGCTACAGAAGGACTGTGTGTGGTCGTACTAACTATATCTAGCAAAAATTATACACTAACCTCCAAGCCAGACATTGTCACAAAAGGATTTATCTACGCAAATGACAATGCAAATATTATAGAAGATGCAAAAGACTTAGTAATTAATACAATTATCAACGCAAACTTCAAACACAATGATTGGAATATAATCAAAGACACTATTAGAAAATCTTTAGGCAACCTATTCTTCAAAAACTTAAAACGTAGACCAATAATTATCCCTATAATTGTTCCTACTGTATAACATAAAAAAACATATTAGATGAGAAATTCTAATATGTTTTTTTGTTATAATTTTAATTTGGATAATTAATTGATCCCGAGTATAGAGGTACACCATTTTCATCGATATAAGATTTATCTACTATAGGGAATACTTGTACATTGCTAGCAGTATTATTTACCAAATAATCAGTTGATATCCAATAATCGTCATTTGCATTATCTTTTAGATAACTACCGCCAGTCTTAAACACTCCGTGTCCAACTATTGCACCAGCATAACTTGTTTTTTCAGCCATAACAGCACTGTCACTAACGCTACAATCCTTTATTGTTGCTATCGATGTATATCCACACACTACACCAGCACCATTCTGATCACAAGCATTAATATTTGCATTTGTCACTGTACAATTCTCAACACTAGCCATCTCAAAAGTTATCCAGTCCTTTGTATAACCACCACTACCATTTTTATGTGCTACTGTATTATGAAGATAACCAACTATTGCACCTGTATAGAATCCACCTCTAACGGTTGCAGAATTTATATTAATATTCTCTATAACTCCACACCTAACATAGCCAAATAGGCCAATTCCTGCAGAATATTGACTACTACTTGTAGGGCTTAATCCAAGACGAGTATTTTCTTCTTGAATATTTAGATTATAAATAGTACGTTCTCCTTCAAGACCAAAATCTGCACTTGTTGTAGTAAAACGCCCAGAAAAACATCTGTAATTTCCTGTCCATCCATATCCACTACCAATAGGCTCGAATTCATGTCCTCCCAGATCAATATCGCATCCCAATGCAAAAGTAGTTCTCACAATATTATTTGCATTCAGATCATTAGTACGGAAAGCCGGTTTACTCTCAGTGTATTCCGAGTGATTAATATAATCAGCCAATGCAACTAGATCAGCAGCGGATTGTATTAGTACAGTTCTATCAATCTTTGCCACTCTCTCTTCAACAGTCTCATTCCCAGTTAATTCAAAATCTCTAAGTGTAACGAATTCTAAATTAGCATTATTTGCGTTGTTATACTCTGTATACACCGCAAAAATGTGCGAATTACCATCTACAGACGAACCATCCCATACACTTAGACCTATATTATTATGTTGCCATGTACCCGCAGTATCAGAACGCAACTCAGTATAATTTGTATCGTACATATCATAACTAATAAGTAACTTTATATTCATCTCATAGTTATTAATATCTAACGTAGGATCTAATACTTTTACCACAACATAGAATTCTGTACTATTCTGCGAAGTTGCATTAGCAGCGATACTGGCAAAATGCACGGCTCTGTAATCAACTGCATTTGCCATGGTAGTACCCACACCTGCAACAACATTGGCATAGTCAGATATTCCACCAACCTCTGCCTTTACCTGCAGTTGTCTGGTTGTGCCTGCTATAGGTGTAGCAGTATTTTTTACAGTAAATTTATACACAGCCTTTCCTGTCGCTGTAAGTTGCACATTATCAAATGTTGCCCCATCCTTAGTGCTTACACCATTAGTACCATTATCTGATGCTCTAAACTCTACAGAATGTTCTGTATTTGTCGTATCATTAATAGTAATATCTTTAACCTTGGTCTCACCCTCGTACAATGCACCAGATGTTGTAACTATGCAGTCTACATTATTCGCCGTATAAGATATTGTCATGCTATTGTTAAGACTAGCCTGTTGTGCAACTAGAACAATACCAATTGTAAGACCAATAATAGCAAATAGCAGTACTGCAACAATTGTAATAACCAAAGCCTTTTGTTTCGCTTTCATTATTTATTTCTCCCTTTTATTCATAGATTGCGTATATAATTATCCATTATACACTTCTGATATTAGGATACCATCTACCCCCCCCCCTTA
>SVIC01000010.1 GCA_015055515.1 Clostridiales bacterium
TGCCCGACTTCTCTTTTAATTGTGGAGCATATTCGATAGTCTTACCATTACCATCCAGCACACCATTGAATGCTATACCTTCTGCAATTCCAAGTGGAGCCAGACTAATCGTACTATCAATATCTGTACTGATTATAAAATGACAAGCCTCATCCAGATAATATGAAATACTCTCAAAACTGCTTATTACAAATGGATTTTCTTCTGATCCATCGCCATTAGCAAATAGGTTAAATACCATCGATTTGCCATTAATATCAGTTGCAATTACAGCAGGATTAGATACATATGACAAATCATCTCCGCCTTGACCAATATTAGATATACTACTCATAGAACGAAGTACGATATATTCTATATTGCTAGACAAATATCGCAATTTGTAATAACTTGTATCTCCACCATTAGTTGTCATTAACTTAGAGTTTTCTAACAGAATAGTATCTATATAATATATTTCTGTTGTTTCTGCAAAAGTAAACTTATTAGCATAATCCGCATTTGTAATTCCTAGCATATTAACTATTCTATCTCTATAAGTTGCTTGGTTATCTCTATCCAATACTATTCTTGAAATATTATCATAATGCAGGTCTTCTATCGTGCTACTACCCTTCTGATAAGCCACAACTAATTCGTATTGCAACTGATCGTTATCTATTCTATCCCACGATACCATACCATTGCCATCATAAGACAGATTAGTTGGAACTTCTGGCAACGATATCTCTAATGAATTAGATAATTTGTCTTGCTTAGATAGATGATAAGTAATATTATTTTCTTCCTGTAATGACCATGTATTATCACCAATAGACTGAATATATATGAATACAATCTTGTCTATAGAGTAATCATCGCCTAGTACAATCCTCTCTAATACTCTATCCAATGCCAAATATACACCCTTGTCTTCATAATAAGATACGCACATATCATAGTTATACATGTCTTCTATAATATCGCCACTTGCATCATATAATGATACCGATTGACCCCTAATCTTAAATATATATTTGATATTTGCATCTACAGCAGTTGCTCCGCTTGGCAATTCTTCCTTTTCGCCCAGATAGAATTCTATATTATAGTTATCGATAGAATCTGTTGGCTTTGCCCAATAAATATAATTGGTAAATCTATAATCACCTGGGATATTATCATATATCGCCTTCTCTGGCGTTTCTGCTTCATAATTTGCATATATCTTTGGATTAGTAGCCTTCACAGGATTAGTCAGAAGATTAAATCTTACACTAATCTCTTCTGAAGATAACAGATATTGTGCTGTTGCACCAAACACAACTTCTACATTCTCATTAGCTATATATCTGATACGTACATTATAAGTCTCACCTTCTATAAAATCTAACATCATGCTACTTGTAGTATCATAGATATACATACTGTCATTGGCTAATCTTACAGGAATAGACTGGAATACAAATTGGTTAATTGTTTTATCTAGTTCTATTAACAATCCAATATTTACTTCCGTTCCACCAACTAAGTATTTACCACTTAACTGAATTCTAGTATTATCCAGTTCATAACCCACATGGCCAGTTAAGTTATTCCAACTGATATCACCATCGGTTACCTTAACACTAGGTTTTGCCATAGTCTTCACTATAATTTCTCCTGTATATACACTTCGAAGAATTGCGTCATAACTATTTACATTACCATCTGTGTCGTCGGTATGATTAATCTTATCAATAGATCTAATCCTTATGATATAAGTATCAGCACCCGGAACAAACTTGTTGCCAGAACCGATATTATTATTATCATACTCACTATATAGATTGTATATATTCATTCTATTTGTCTTGATAACACCAGATGTAAATACCAGATAATCTCCTGAATAAACAAATACTATATAATTATTTGTATCCAAACTAGTGTCAACCCATGAGATATCTCCATTGGCCGATATTGTAGCATTACCGCTAATCGAATGAGATCTAATTCTAGCTACATCCGAATATGTGTCATTTGGTAACAAACAAGTTGATCTGGATGTATTGCTGTATACCATAATACTATATTCTGCACGAGCATCTTCTATCATGCTAGTATATTCTTCCGGCAACTCATATAGCACTTGTGTTGAATGTGACAAGTCTTCAACCTGATGACTACCCAATAGTTCACCTTCCACATATACATCAACAGTATAATTGCCCCAATATTGCATATTTTCTACATTACCATTATTGGATATCAATGTATAAGGAACCTTGTCCCAAACATACTGGCCATTAACCACCTTAACTGCAACTTGATCCAACTTCTCGCCATAGAACTCATCACAATCTGTTAATCTAGAGGTAAACGTTGTAGCCTTGTTTCCAACAGCCTGCACCTTAATACTATATATATCTGATACTAGGTTATTGTTATTTCTTACATTGGTATACTCATACTTGCTCTTGCCTGAAATATCTGACAACACTTCTCTTGCCTGAGATATCTCATTACCATCTTCATCATAGAAATATATTATATATTCCACAACGCCTTCTTCTATACCCCATGTAATGCTTTCATTCTCTATATTAAGGGTTGGCGCTGAGAAAATCTTAAATGGAGTAGATGATGTAGAGTAACCAGAATTGAAATAACTATTTCCTCCCATAGCCTCTACTCTAATATAATAATTGACATTGGCACTAAGTGGCTCAAAACCAATATATCCGCCATCTACAAATAGGCTATAAACATCTACTGCAACTACATTATTAGTAGTATCAAGTGTCATCAACTCATTGTCTTCTGATACAGTTATAGAAGCCCATCTTGTATCAAAAGGATCATCGGCATTGATAAATGCTAACTTATAATTTGTAACAAATTGCCCACTATCATTAGTACTAGCATTAAATACTAACCTATTATTGTATATAGTCAAATTATCATAACCCACTTGTGGAATTCCAGGTTTTGGTAATCTATACACACTTCTATTTATCTGCGTAGTATTGTACGATGACAACACCGCTACATTCATATCATTATCATTATATAGAGACTTCAATGTTACCTTATAGTATCCATTAGCAAAATCATTTGGCAAGTCAAATATAACATAGACCTTATCACAACCCTGCCAATCATCATCTGTTATACTGCTAACCTCTGCGAATGAAGTTACACAATCAGCATCGGCATCAATTATGATACTAAAATCATCGAACAACTCTTCGCCAAGCCTATAATCAGCACCATTGATAGTCACAACTGGAGTTAAGTAAGAATATAAGAAAGTCTGATCATTAATGATGTCTTTGATAGAATATTCTAATACATCCTCACCGCTAACTTGTCTTACATTATTCATTAATGCAATTAGTCCATCTATATACTCATTAGTAATCACATAAGATAATCTACCACCAGATATACTGAAATTACTGAATATATCATCTTGCAAACTATTAAATATAGTAATCTTAGTCAATGGATTTGAATGCATTGTAGCGATAATTAAATAATCTGCAGTCAAAGACCTATTCTCTATCTCAATATCTATATATTGCGCATCTCTGATAGACTGATTTGCAATACTCTTAATATCAAATGTAGCATAAGTCGTATGAACTTGATATTTATCTCCAGCAACATAACTATCACTGCCTGCATCATAACTGTATGGTGTTAGAATAATATTGTAATAATCAACATATACAACCATATCCCATTCTATCATACCATTTACATAACGTATCTCATTTACCGAATTGGTTAATATTGTAGCCATATCATATGATGTGTTGTGATCGTTATAACTATTAATATAACCAGAACTAGCATATGTAACATTGCTCAAGTTGGTTGTGGTCGTATTCGCACTACCTTTTGATACAACATAATACCTATGCTGTCCTAATACCACATTGGCTAGATTTACTGCACAAGATGTATCTGCAACTGTGATTATAGTAGGATTAACAAAACTACTATGATAATCATACACATCATATCCAGATGCCCCACTTACCTCTTGCCATTTCAATACCGCAACACTATCTACTCTATTCATAGTCGCTGTAGGAGAAGGTAATTTTATTGCTGTGAACACACTACTTGTAGCACTCTTCAATCCACCATTGACTATCGCTCTAATAGTATAATTATAACTGCCAACCGCATAATCTTTGCCACTTAACGCCTTGAACATATATTCATCTGTAAATGTATATATATCACCAGTATCTACATTAGTTAATTCAAATACAACAGATTTTGCAGTATTTGGCTTAGTCCACTGCAACTCTCCATATTGTATATACAAATTAGACTGTCCTGATATAGTAACATTATTAATAATAAATGCATTGGCATCAATGTATTCGCCACTATTTCCATAAGCCTTTGCTACAATCAAGTATTCACCCTCGACAAGTCCTGTTATGCCATCTGTATTCATGACATCCAAAACCCCTGACTTAAATGGAACTATATACTCAGCCTTCTTAATATACTTAATATCATTACCAGAATAATCTAATAGATAGAATTCTAATCCTATATGATCCAGCCCTAAAACATCTGTTACATTAATATCTAACAATCCCGCTTCAGTAATAGAAATATTATTTGCCGTAATGCTATTAACTTTATCATAAGCAATCTTACAAGCAGTTAACTCATTGGTATTAGACAGTACTGTTGTGCCCGATGTAGCTACACTACTATCCCCATATATAGCCTCAACGGAGATATTCATAGCAGATATATCTTCTATGCCATATAGTATTTTACCTATCTCACTATTATCTAGAAGAATACCATCAGCACTAAATATGTCTTGCTCTTCTAGAATTAGTGTAATTGTATACGCATAATTGCTATATACAACATCAATTAATTCACTTGAAATACTCTCGTTAGAATTAATTGTATATTCTACATCATTTACCTTTATCTTATATCTACTAGCAAGATCTTTGCCACCACCTCTATTAATCTCTGGCACTGTCAATGTGATCTCTATACGATACTCATCGTCCTTGATTAATATTGCATCAAATCCTACTGGAGTTAACTTATACAACTCGTATACTTTGCTGAAGTTACTCTTTAATCCAGTATCATCCTTTAATGTCCTCTGAACTTGTAAAGTATATTGTCCAGAAGCCTTGGTTGTGAAATCTATTGTACCTTCCTGCCCACTCATATATACATTATTCAAATTGTAATTGTACACATAGATACTATCTTCACCACACCATACAGCTCTAGCACTATCCATTAATTGAATTTGGGAAATATCGTCTGCCTTCTTAATACTATGTTGTGAACTAATGCTATTAAGTACAGTATCGTTATCGCTTAAGTATCTTACATACATTTGATACTCGCCACCAGGCAAGAATATTGTATTACCATTTACCTTAGTAGTAGAGAAATCTATTGTAGCTGAGCCAGAATTGAATGCTTCTCTATGGTATACATATGTGTTACCACCACCAACAAACACCAATTCAAACGCATCAAAATCATCCGATCTGTCACCAACATATTCAATCTCCAGATCGCCAGCATTATAACCAATCTCAAATAAGTTGTCGCTTAACCTGCCTCTTTCTATCATTACAGGAGTGGTGTTGCTTATATAGTCATTTCCAACCTCTGTTACCGATATAACTATATTTGTAGCACCCCAAGCATTGAAATACTGACCATCTATATTAGTTACATCTACAACATATTTACCACCATGCAAAATCATATCTGCAGGAGTTTTCTCCAACATCAACTTATTCTGGCTATCTTTATCCGATATTGTAATAAGATATTTAGACACCTTATCTGAAGTATTGACAATGTTATTAGGAGTAAATTGTATTCTTAGAACTTCCTCATAATTATTTAATTCTATACTTGCGTTAAGATCACTAACTTCTCTTAACTTACTGAATGAATATTGATATACAACACTTGATAATTTGCCATCCTCGATTGCGGATATTGCTATTGTATGATTGCCCGCACCGATACTATCTGTATCTATTACATTTGTTAAGCCATCGTATTCTGTCAGAGTATCAGTATCTATACCATAGTAATACGAAATATTCTGCATATTATTTATCACAAGCGAACCGTCTTGTACGCTTACGCTTGGCTTAATTGTCATTGCAATATTATTAAGTACAGAAGTCTCGGTACTAGTGACTAGATTAGTATTATTACCTATATATTTCAATACAGCATAATATACTTTACCTTCTTCTAAGCCTTGTGGTGTATGACCATTGGCAAAATCAGAAGAAGTCAGATCTATACTACTTATTAGCGTATCTTCATTATTATAAATACTTAAAACTGCACTTGCATCACTAGGCTTATCATTTGGCAATATTATCTTGCCACCAACAATTGTCATAGCCCCTGGTGCTGTAAGATAAGTTATAGCATAAGAATTGGCACTACTATTTGTAACATATCCTATCACACCTTCGCTTAATGATGATATCGTACTACCAATAACCGACTCCAGTTGTATATTCAGACTTCTATTAACATCTATTGCATTAGTATGGTATATAGTCAAAATATAAGTACCAGCACTATATTCTACCTTATATAGCCCCGCCTCTTCGACACTGGTATTAGATGCAATAGCATATGTAGTAGTATTAGATCCATTAGTTGTAACAATATTATAGCCTGAAGCCAAGTCAACATTACCTGACTTGTTATTTGCCATCCAAGACACCTTATATGCCGATATCTCATCACCATCATACTGCAATTCTACGCTAATGAATGATGTAGATAGCTTATACAAATTATATGATATTGTACCACTGACCAACTTATTATCTTCTATTGCATACACTGTCATTGTATGTGAACCAACACTCAATGAATTTGTATTAATATTACTATTGTACTTAGTTGCAGAACCGCTATCTAAAGAATAGTAATATTCAGTATTGGATTGGGTTGTAATATTAACAATGCCCTCATTTAGTCCTACCACACCACTTGGAGTGTTTGTGACCATAATATTATCTAACCTTGTCCAACTATTGACAACGCTAGCTGAATTGCCAATGAATTGCAATACCGCATAATACACTTTGCCTTCCTCTAATCCACTAGGAGAATAGCCATTAACAAAATCGGATGAATTCAACTCGACCTTATTGCCAACTATCACATTGCTACTGTTATATATAGCAAGTATTGCTTTAGCCGCAGATGGCTTATTATTTGGCAATACTATCTTACCACCAGCAATATTCATAGCATTGGGCTTACTTAAGTATGATACACTAGCCGATTTAATAGTACTATTAGTGATGTACGCAATGCTACCGCTATTCAACTGAGATACAGTACTACCTACGACAGACAACATCGAGATGGTTGTATTCTTTGTCATATCTAGCGACATATCATCATGATAAAGTGTCAATGTATATACGCCATCATTATACTGCAATTTATAACCACTACCATCTGTAATACTATCGGTATCTACATAGACTGACTTTACAATATTAGTTCCACTCTTAATCTGTATATTATATCCACTAGCCATATCTATGCCAGCAGACACATTCTGTGCTGTCCATGTAACTACATAAGAATGAACATCATCGCCATCATATTGCACCTCTACAGCAATGTTAGAAGCATTTAACTTAGACAGTGTATATTCATTAGACAAATCACTAATAAGTGTTCCTTCTCTAGACACTCTTAATCTTATAACTTTTGTTCCATTTAGCCAAGAATAATCGTTAAGACTAACAACCTTGTCATCACTATATACTACATAATCATAATCGGTGTTGCCATTGATTGTCACTATACCTTGATTAACAGATATAATCTCTCCATTTTGACCAAACAAGGAGTTTTTTACCATACTACCCTGTTTAACTTCTGCAACCAATCCTTGATAGTCCGATCTACTGAAACCAATAGCATAATTGTATGTTCCTGCACTGTAGTCTGCTAGGTCCACAATTAATTTATCTTGTACCAAAGATACAAATATACTATTTTCATTTGCTGTATATTCACTTGCTGTAGCAGTTAAACCTAATGGATTATTGATAACATACATATCTGTATCAATACTCAATGTCATAATATCATATCCACTAGGTATATTAGATAGATTGATATTCATTGTATCATCAATATCTACACCTACTATATCTTTAGAATAGTATTCCATATTAATCTTTGGACTTGCAGTGTTATTATAAGCAAGACTGCCTAATATAACACCTTCTGATACAACACTTATACGATACTCATGGCCTACTTCTATATAAGAACTAGACTTAAGTACCGACAAATCTAAGATATAAGCCTTATTACCCTCATCATAACTTAAGCCATATATTGTGTTATCCACATTCGTATCTAAGATTAACTCATCACTATCATCAAGATCAATAATAGTTATTGTGTGTTTTCTAATTATATTATTACCGCTTATTATGTGATCGGATATCTGGATTACATCTTCGTCTATAAATGACAAATTAGTATCAAATGCAATATTATTTATACATACTTCATTACTTTTCTCTGATGTCAAATAGTATGTATCTACGCTACTTGGGGCAGCACATTTTACATAATAATTATTTTCACCCACAGCATTATAATTGATACCTGCGGTGCCTGCATTATTATAATCGTACATAACATTAGTAGGCAACTTCACATCGTTGCAATACACATCATAATTAATGTCTTGTACCGATGTATTTGTCTTAATGAATATTGGCTTATTAACGCCGTCACTATTAGCAATATCTACTACCACTGGAGCAAGTTTTACAATATTAATAGATTTATCTACACTGTCTAATACAAATGTATTATTGACATAATCGGCAACATTCGCCAGATTTCCTATAGACCTTGCAACTGCCAAATATGTGCCAGCGGATGTTATTGTACTTAAGTCTACAACCGCAGTATTTCCACTTGTGACACTATTAATATCCTCATCTAAATCTACCACTAACTGTACTGCCGTAGCCCCTACCGCAGATGACATGCTTAGGTATGTATCATTTATTATACTAATAGTAGGAACATCTAGTCTAGCAATAGTTATTCTAGTATTATCACTACTAAGATATGCAATATCAGAATGAAGAGTATATACTGCATTAGAATATGTCTGGATATTAAATAGATAATTGCCCGCCTTTGTTATGCCTAGTCCACTATCATCTATCTGGATATCACTTAGATTGTAATAGTATGTATCCTCATCTTGTAATACTTTTGGCTCTTGTTCTGCAGAATTAGTTGCATTTGTGATATATTGTGTTCCATTGACAATATCGGACTTTTGCCATACTACCCTAACTTCGCCATCAATATTTACAACTGATACAGCAATCTTAGGCAATTTGCAGAAATTAATGGCCTCACTATAATCACTATCAAAAGATCCTTGGACTACTTTCTTAACTCTTGCAGTATAATTGACATTATTTGCAATATTATAATCTTCTAATTGTAGTAGATCAATTTTGTTTGTCTGATTATTAGAATTGACAATCTCAAAGGTCTTCACAGCACCCGCACCAGACACCTCTATAAGATATCTTGCATTGTCATTACCATCGAAATACAACACATCATTCTCTATAGTAATATTTGATACAGTTGATACCTTTGGAATATTTGTTACACTTGCATTTGATTGTAATATAGTACTATTTTCATCTATTCCTAACACAGTAACAGAAATATTATTATCTCCAGATACTATCTCATTTAACAAATCTGGATAATTCTTATATTCTAAGTAATTTTCTGCATTATTTACAATAACATACTCCGATCCAATCTGCACCTTATATGCGAACGCACCATCTACTTCATCCCAAGTAATCTTGCTGTTGTCTTCATTGAGTCTTATATTTGATACCGATTCAAACTTATAGAAATCTATACTAGCCGATCCGCCGTATACGCCACCAGCATTAGACTTGGACTGAATAGTAATAGAATAAGGTACAGAGCCGTTATTGTGCGACACATTGTTATATCCAACCCAGTAATCTAATCTATCTATTACATTTATGCTATCAGCACTGACCAATTCGTCCTTATACTCTGAACCACCAATATGATATGTTACTACATATGATGTTGCACCTTCTACCTCGTTAAATGACAACATACCACTTGCTTCAAGCAAAATACCTGTAGGAGCACCAATTGTCTTATATACATTATCTATCTTAAGACTTGGTGAGTTATAATTGATTACATTACCAGATCCTTTATAGAATATATATACATCATACTCTCCTGACTTTGTAATCAAAGACTGCATATTCAATGTAGATGAACTAGTACTAGTATGAATATATTTGTCGCCATCATCCGATACGAATATGAATGTGACTTCTTCTATATATACCTTAGAAGAATTGTATGCAGGAATAACGTATGACATATTTGTTCCGCTAATATTAACAGCAAAATCACTTATAGATGGCGTATATTTCTGAATACTTATGGTGCTACTTGTAGTCAATGCACTATCAAGTACTAACAACCCACCTACTGCATCGTTATTCATTTCACCGTTATCATCTGACGACATTGGCATGAATGCAGATACGCTAACACTTATGTTATCGCACTCAGATGTAGCACCGATATCTGTTAATACACTATCTGTGATATTGAAACAGAAATCCACCCCTTCAATGTCGCTCTCGTAATCTACTATATATTCCTTAGTCCTAGTTCCTAACGACACTCTTACTAAGTACTTAATTTTACTGCGAACTAATACATCATCTGATACATGGCTCCACGTAATCGCTGTGTCAGAATAACTATTAACTACCACATTGCCTAGTGATACATCGCCAACACCATTACTACTTATACTCACCTCTACAGGATTCAAGTGTCTAACATTGGTCACATCTGTTATAGGACTATCAAAGAACTCAATACCATCCTCTAATACACTATTTACTCGGTGTGTATAAAGGGATGCATTATCCACCACGGTAGACTTAAATGCTATACTATATTCTTTATCAGTCATTTGAATTGTATTTAATGACCAATACTGAATATCTTTGGTCAATCTATAATGATAGTCTTCTTCACCATTATTTCTAATTAACACTACGCCTTTTGCATTGCTATCAACATCAGATAGATTGATAGACATATCACTAAATGAATATGTAGGCGCCTTCAATATATAGAATTTATATTCTTCACTAGCCTCACCATCTGTTGTTAAAGTATTATCGCCCAAGGCCTGTACAGTTATCTTATTAATAGTTCCTTTTTCAAAGCCACCGGCAACACCATCCAGCCTAAATGAACATATACCTGCAGGTGTTGTATAATTAATACTCTTCTCTTCTTCCCCTACAGTATATTGTAAACGAACACTATATTTCACCTTAGTAGAATCTATTGTGACATTATCTGTATTGCCAGTAACAGCCGACCAGGTCACAAATTCGCCATTATATTTTACACCCTCCACCTGTTTTAGAGTAGATGGCTGTGTAACCAAGATCTTTGCCTCTGCTGATACAATTACCTCTCCACCAGACTTATCTGCTACCGCCTTGAATGTAACAACAACTGGCTCACCATCAGTTGGCATTCTATTGATATTGAACTCAATAACACCTGTCTGACCGCCTTGTATTGCCCCACCATTTTTCACTGTTATTGCCGAATCACTAGTGGACACAATGACATAATACTGACTCAAACCCACAGGACTTGCAACATATTTCAGTGCAAAAGTATCTCTAGCATTCAAGTTCACCGCATACAGCTTATCATCACCATCTGACATATCTACAACACTATCATCGTGCGCAAACACCTGAATACTATCTATCTTATTCTTTGCTGGTTGTTGCAATAGTGCAAATGCTAAGCCCGCACCCAATCCAACTATAACAACAGCCATTATTGCGATAATTATTTTTACAGATTTTTTCATTTTTCACCTACCAAGTATGGTTAATTTTAGGCAGTGTCAATTATAATTTTCATTTGCCTATTTCTCTTAACTGACACATCCACAAATTTATCATAAATATGATACCATACAGACATCTTTAGACAAAATATTTACATCCATATTATAAAATAATAAAAATATATATAATTATTATCAATAACAACAGAAAAAATATGCAAAAATTTACTTACAAACAAAACAAATATTCTTGCAAAAATAAAAAATATGTAATATGCTAATACAAATAATTTTTTAGCGAGGAAAAAATGTTAAATATTGTATTAGTAGAGCCAGAAATTCCACAAAATGCAGGAAATATTGTACGTACTTGTGCCGCAACTAAGAGCAAGCTATACATGGTAAAACCACTTGGATTTGAATTAAGCGACAAATATTATAAGCGTGCAGGACTAGATTATTTTGATATGAGTAATATCGAAGTAGTAGATAGTTTTGAAGAAATTTATGAAAAAAATAAAGATAAAAAGTTCTATTTTGCTAGCACAAAATCCCAGAAAACTTATGCCGATGTGACTTATCCTGAGAATTGCTTTATAGTCTTTGGCAAAGAGAGTTATGGACTAAGGGAGTCTCTGCTAAAAGAGCACTACAATAACTGTATCCGAATACCAATGATAGAGGGAACTCGTAGCCTCAACCTATCCAACTCGGTAGCAATAATAGTATATGAGGCACTAAGACAATCGGGCTTCCAGAATATGCAAAACAGTGGAAAATTAACCAACAGAATAGATTAAAAAACGCCGTAAATACGGCGTTTTTTTCTACGAATAATAGTTTAGCATCGTTCCCATATTGGCAGTGGTTATCACCGATCTGGCAGAAGAATTATTCTCATCTTCTAATATTACTTTTGAGAGTGATACTTCGTACGCTGTCTTCGTCTCAATTGTGCCATCATCCAACCTCTTCTGGTACACTCTACTCTGTATTCTACCCGACACTCTTACCTTGTCCCCGATATTAAAACCTTTGACATATCTAGCATTCCTACCCCACGCTATACAAGGGATATAATCGCTCTTATTATAACTACGATTTACCGCCAACAACACATCGCAAATCTCTCTATTAAATGGAGTAGTTCTATATATTGGCTCTTTGCACACATATCCTACAATATCTACACTATTCTCATCATCACAATCATCATCTAAGAACTCTCTTACAAAGATTGTTAATAGCAATTTGGATTTATTATCAACTAATTTATTATAACTTCTATATTGCCCTAGAAAGTGTACTTTCTTGCCCACAACAAGAGCTTTGTCCTGCAACAGCCTCTCTGATATAGTCACTGGCACTACATCATATATATCCGACAATCTCTTTATTTTAATAGAAAATTCATAAAAGCCCTCACCAAATATTTCATGGCTAAATATAGGCTCTTTTGTAACCTCACCAGATACTCTTACAATGTTGTTATTTTCGATATCGTTCATTATTTTTTACCTCTTTTCTCGTTTCTATTCTTTTTCTCTTTGGATACCTAAATTATCAATATAATAGTTGTCGTGCATAATCAGTTCTCCCACAGACACAATCTCATAGCCCGCATTCAGTACTCCCTCTAATATCAATGGCAAGGCATCTAATATATGATCAGAATTATTGTGGCAGAGTATGATTGAACCATTCTCTAGCCTTGACATCACCCTATCACATATCTCTACCCCACTCAAGCCCTTCCAGTCCAATGTATCTATATTCCACTGAATAGTCTTCAAGCCAAAGTCATTGCTAGCAATATTCAGCAAATTGTTATTGTATGCACCATATGGCGCACGAAACAACTCCACCTTATCCTCTCCAATAATATCTTCTATAAGATTAATACTAGTATCTAGCTCCAACCTTATATTATCCTCACTTAGCGAGGTCATATCAGGATGAGTATTGCTATGAGTTCCTATCTCCAATCCGTTATCGTGTATATATTTCACCATATCGGGATATTCCTCTACCCAGAAGCCAACGAGGAAGAATGTTGCATTCACTCCATATTCTTTTATCATGTCTACTATCTGAGTAGTCTTATCTGCACCCCAAGCACTGTCAAATGTAATAGCAACCTTCTTAGCCTCTGTATCTACATTGTATATAGGTACTAATCTAATATTACTACCAAGATATACTGCAGAAATAGGTGTTCCATATATATTAACGGACAATACACAAGCACACAAAATTGTAACAATTAGTAACAACAAATATTTCTTCTTAACTATAAAATATTGCATAATTTATTACCTTTACTATTCTATAAAATTCAACAAATTTAGAGAAAATAATCTTTGAGATATATTGTCGAACATAGTCTAACTTTGTCTCAAGACATTCTATGAACTTGCCTAAAATATACTATGATACAAAGTCATATTTTAGACCAAAAAAAATATCCACAATACATTGAATAAGTATGTATTGTGGATAACATATTCTATAACTGAATATTCTTAAAATTAAATGCACTCCATGGCACAAGATCTTCTGGTGGAAGGGATATGAATGTCATAGTCTGCTTGGTCGTAGGATGTATAAATCTAATCTTATATGACCATAATGCCAGATTGTGCCCCTTTGCCAATATATCACCACCGTATCTAACATCGCCATACACTGGATGACCTATATGCTTCATCTGAACTCTTATCTGATGGCTTCTGCCAGTAACCAGATTAACCCTAACTAAAGACACCTTCTCCTTAACCTCTAGCGTCTCATAAGACAACTCTGCATACTTGGCTCCAGTAGTTAGCTCTGGCACGACCCTTACCATATTATCTCTAGAACTCTTCTTCAAATAATTGGTTAGTGTCGCAACCTTATCTCTTGGCTCGCCATTAACTACTGTCAGATACATCTTCTCAAAATCTTTTGTCTTAATACTCTCTGACAGCCTCTTTGCTGCCTTATCGGTTTTTGCAAATATCATAAGACCACCTGTTGGTCTATCTAGCCTATGCACTAATCCCACATAGACATTGCCAGGCTTATTATACTTCTCCCGCAAATAACTCTCTACCATATCTACCATACAAGTATCACCTGTAATATCTGCTTGTGTAGGTATATTCTGTGGCTTTATAACCACCAATATGTGATTGTCCTCATATATAACATTTAACATAATAATCTTCCTTAGTTTGATATAGATATAGTATGTTACATTTCTACATCTTTGTCAACCAAAAATTTAATATCTCCGCAAAGAATATCCGAATAACTGAAGCTAGTCCTATCTAGCATTATCTCGTCTTCTGGCTTAATTATGAACATACTAGGATACACCTTATCTATAGTAGCATTTAGTGTAACCAATTTGTTCCTGCCTCTATTAATAACCATCTCTATGGATCTACCTTGTAGACTTCGCACAATAGACTTAACTTCATTCAACCTTACCGTTCCTACCCTCAATCTACGCCCCCTTTTTTATAAGTGCATCCACGACACTTCTATATAATATATTAATTAGATTAAATTTTTATTCATATATATTCATATAAAAAAGGATTGCATAACAATCCTTAACCAAGCACCACATTTTCGCCAGTATTAGCATCCTGAAACATTACAAAATACCCTTCTCCATCCGGCTTAGTTGCATCTAGCGGTATCCACTGACTATATCCATTCAATACATCTGGCACTTCATCATCACCATATGCTGGCACACCATAAGCCACATATTTAACTACTTCCATATCGTATATCAATCCCAACACATATACCTTACCATTGTTCTCGTAATCCACTTGTACCCAGCGCGAATTCGGAACAACATCGCTAAGCCTTGTTTCCTCGGGATATGTATCAAATAAAGCATCAATCTGCTCTCTTATCATCTCGTAGAAATTGCCCTCTTCTGCCATTGCACTATCTACAACCTTCTCTATATCCGCATCACTGACATCGAACAAATCTTCCTTACTTAATAAGGTAACTTCATCACTATCCCGCACTGCAAATATTTCATGCCTATCTATTACTTCTTCTTCCGCCTTATCATCATTATTTGTTTTGTCTTCTTCTAGTCTAGATAAAGATTTATCATCCTCCACCTTATCTTCTTTTAGAACGACATTACTTTTCGAAATATTTATATTTGCTACATTATCCAAATCTTGAACATATTGCATAATCTCTGATTTGTATGAAGCAACATTTCCTACAGATCCCCACACAACTGCCATATCACCATCCATTAATACACAAGCAACACTACCATCTAAGTCGAAATCGTTAGACAATTTGAAATCATATCCGCCAGATCTATTGCATATAACACTTTTTTTCAATATATCATGCCCAGCCTTTATACCAAGCACCATTTGTTCATTAAATCGACTATAATTCCTAAAATTAGCAAAAACCCCTGCATTGTTTTTCACTATATTCAATACACCTATATCCTTCTTATCATTAGTAAGCATTATAGTTTTCTTAATATACTTCAATGAAAAACCTCCCACAGATGATATATATATTTTCTATGAATTATAGCAACAATAGTTGCATAGTGTCGTATCGCGACAGCATAGAATACATGTCCTTTTTTAGATTAATTAAATGTCAGCAATTAGAGCATGGTTGTCTAATACGCATTCACCCACCATACGATAATAAGATATATTCTATATTAACCCAAAATGTTCTATTAAGTAGAACTATTTAGATGTATACTTATGCTATATTTATAGAAAATGACAAAAAAAAACTAAGAACGACATTCTTAGTTTCCTATTCTACAACCCTGCATAACTAATATTGATTATTACATTTGCTTCTATCAATGCATCCACAGTAGGATCGGTGATGGACATTACAACTACAAATGTGTGACTAGCACCAACCTTGCCCACGCTATACCAAGCATCATCATCTTCTACTGCAGTAGCCTCAGATGTACCCAACTTCACAGTAATATTATCATTATCTGTCATGCCATTGATATCTACAGAATAACACAACCAATCCTTATTGTTGCTAGACAAATTGGTAATGGTAAAACTATATACAACCCTTCCTGCAGAATTAAGTGCCACATCTTCAAATCTCACAAACCCTTTATTCTCTCTGTGGTCCTTATCTATAGATACATTACCATTATACCCTTCTTGGTATCTCACACTCTCACCAATGGTGTCGGTATCACTAGCATACACTCTGGCATCTGCCTTAATAGAGCAAGTAGTGCCGTTGTTCTTATACCCTATTGCCATAGCAGTAGGACTAGACATGCTAGATGCTGTCAATACTAATCCAGCGGACAAACTAATTACAGCCAATGACAAAACTACGCAAACAAGACTTATTAGTATTTTGTACTTATTGCTCATTATCATTCTCCTATATCATTTTATAAAACGCTGTAAATAGTATAACACAATATTTCCAAATATGCAACCCCTATTTTTTACCATAATAACGGCTAAAAATAGCGACTTTTGATAATTATATCAAAAATCGCTATTTTATTACTCTACATCAATATTATTTTTCTTTCTGAAATCTGCTCTACCACGAAGAGTATGATCTAGAATAATCTTCCTTATTCTAAGACTAGTAGGTGTAACCTCAAGTAGTTCATCATCATTAAGGAATTCTAGACTTTCCTCTAGAGTTAATTTTCTAACAGGCTCCAGTCTTAACGCCTCATCACTAGCACTAGAACGCATATTGGTTAATTGCTTTCTCTTACATACATTCACAACGATGTCATCCATCTTAGGATTAATTCCTACTACCATGCCACCATACACCTTGTCACCGACCGTTACTAGTAGTCTACCACGCTGTTGTGAATTAAATAACCCATACTGAATACACTCACCATTCTCATACGCAATAAGAGTTCCGAAATTCCTTCTATCTATATGCCCCTTGTATGGCTCATATCTCTCGAATATTGTATTCATGATACCTTCACCATTGGTATCTGTAAGGAATTGTCCTTTGTAACCAAATAGTCCTCTTGTAGGTATTAAGAACTCTAACTTCATTCTGCTACCAGCACTGGTCATTGTAACCAATTCGCCCTTTCTAGAACCCATAGCATTTATAATAGTTCCCGCACAATCCTCTGGCACGTCTATAAATAGTCTATCTATTGGCTCATGCTTAACGCCATCTACTTCTTTAATTAGTACTTTTGGCATACTTACCTGGAATTCGTATCCATCTCTACGCATATTCTCTATAAGTATAGATATATGCATTTCACCACGACCAAGCACCTTGAATGTATCAGCACTCTCTGTCTCCAATACTTTTAGACTAAGGTCTTTTGTTGCCTCCTTTAATAACCTCTCTCTTAGATGTCTACTAGTACTATACTTGCCCTCTTTGCCACAGAATGGACTATTATTCACCATAAACAACATCTCCATGCTAGGCTCAGAAATCTTTACAAATGGTATTGTTGTAACATTGTCCTTATCTGACACTGTATCACCAATAGCAACCTCTGTACTACCAGCAATACACACAATATCTCCTGCACAAGCCTCATCCACAGGCATTCTTTTCAACCCATCGAAGACAAATATGCCAGTCACCCTAAATGCAGGCTTAGATATAGCACTATCATGATAGTTGGTAATTGCTAGATTTTGACCTACCTTTAGTCCACCATTCTCAATCTTACCTATAGCAAGCTTACCTAGATAGTCATTCTGCTCAGCAGAACTAACAAGCATAGCAAAAGGCTTAGATATATCGCCCTTTGGTGCATCTATATATGATATGATGGTATCAAATAATGGCTTGAAATCAGATCCTTGCTCATCTGCATTAAGAGAACTAAAACCATATCTACTAGAAGCAAAGACAAATGGGCTATCCAACTGCTCTTCATTAGCATTTAGATCCATAAATAGCTCCAATACCTCGTCCATAACCTCTTTTACACGAGCATCCTTTCTATCTATCTTATTAATAACAACGATTACCTTATGATTTAACTCCAATGCTTTTTGCAAAACAAATCTAGTCTGAGGCATAGGGCCTTCGAATGAGTCTACAACAAGCAGTACTCCATCTACCATTTTAAGTACTCTCTCTACCTCACCGCCAAAGTCTGCGTGTCCTGGAGTATCGATAATATTAATCTTTACACCCTCATATGTCACCGCAGTATTCTTACTAAGAATAGTGATACCACGCTCACGCTCTAGGGCATTGCTATCCATTACTCTGTCTTGTACCTCTTGGTTCTGCCTAAAAGCACCGCCTTGCTTCAACAATTCATTAACAAGACTAGTCTTACCGTGATCTACGTGGGCAATTATTGCAATATTTCTAATATCTTTCATATATAACCTCATTTTTTTGACAATAAAAAAATATTTATAAGCAAATATTCCTTCTATCAAAATTATAAAACTGCAATATTTTAGCACATGCATACTCAAAAATCAAGGTTTATTATAAATATTATAAAATATATATTAGTGGTAATCACCTAATTCTAATTAAATACATAATATGCTTCAGACAAAAAAACTAATGAGGTATATGGCTATGCAAATATTTGGAATTATGTATTATACATTCTCGTACATCCAGCAAATCCCACAGATAATTAAGTTAATAAGAACAAAATCTAGCAACGATTATTCTATACTCCAAGCCCTACTTCACGTTGTTGCAACAATATGCTGGCTAGTATATATATTCACAGTAAATGAGGCATTAATTGTCAAGGTAGGATCTATCATAGACTTAATATTAGTTAGCATGGTCGCAATATTAGTAATGATTTATTATAAATGGAACAAAAAATAATCAAATTGAACCCATATAAAAAACTTGACAAAATAAATGATGATAAATATACTATAAATGTATTCTATTGAAATAAAATCGTAGGAGATAAAATGGGAAACTAAAAAAAGATTGAGTTAGACAATGTCACTTTGTCTAACTCTTTTTTTCTGCTATTTTCTTAGCAAAATCCAGTTCCCAATCATATGTCTCAGATTTCTTATATTTAGAATATTTATCTGCAAAATCCCTTAATGTATCATTAGTTATTGCAGACATATGTGTGTCATATCTTTGCTTGTTATCAGCCAGCATACTTATCTTCTTAGCATAATCATCTTCTGAATATTCCGACATATTATTAGTATATTCTTCATGAAAACTTTCTAATATCTCCATCAATTCACTCTCGTTCTTTATGGATAAATCCTCTAAGGTATATTTATTCGTTTTTTCCAACACTGATTTAATTACCACCAATTTCTCTATACTAGAGATATTTTTCTCTTTTTTCTCCCTATATAGAGCCAGATCTGCATCACTCTCTGCAATAACACAATAGATCTCATTATCTAAGAAATATTTGTTGCAAGCCTCATATATCTCATTCTCTATTGCCTGTGTAAATGTAGATGATACAGATATTTGCACGCCGTTATCGCGACTGTCTACATCAATATAGCCCATTCTTGCACACAAGGTCAGATATTTCTCTACCGCCTTGTCAATATGAAGCCCTACAAATTCTTCACCAATCACAATCAGTCTTGCATCCTCATCCACTGGATATACGGTGTCTACTATATTATCGCTATCGGTAAGAAATTCTATTGCAACACCAGTGTCCAGCCTATAATATCTAGAAGATCGCATGCCCACACCCTCACTAAAGTACACAACAAGGGCTATTGCCACAAATAGAAGTATTGCGATAGACACAAATATAATCTGATGAGATTTCTTCATACACACCTCGCTTTACTCATTTTTAACCATTTAATAATAATTTAATCAAAAAAAGATTACTTTTACAAAAAAGCGGTATTGACAACTTAAAAATGTGTGTGTTACAATGATAAAACTTAAAAGAAAAGGATGGATCTATCATGAAAATTATAGATGATATTAAAAAATATATAGCATTAAAGAAAAAAGCAGAATGTTTAAGGGAAGAGATAACAGAAGAAGCATATCATTATATAGATTTCAGGACCAAAAATGAGCAAAAAATGCACGGCAAGGGCAAGAATTTTACCAAGAGATCCCAGAGGATTTTATTAAATATGATGGCAAAAGAAGACATGCTAGAAGATACCGAAGCCGAGATAGCATTGATGAGAAACTGGAGAGCGAAGAAAGTAGTAGAGAATGCAGAAAGTAGTGATGTATTCCTGCTTGAAAAATACTCTAAGAAAAACAATATTTACCCAATTATTGATGATGGTAGCGATGTATTTGTACCAACAAAGAATGAAAGTAGATCCTTCCCTATGGATGTAAATAAGAACGACATATTCCTACCAGACAATGAAAGTGACAACCTATCCAACAATGAAATAGATGAAATATACGGCGACAACGATTATGACATATACGAAGACATGGATGGCAATCCAATATTGAGTAGCGAAGATCTTAGAAATATAAGACAACACAAGCCAGTTGAAATTCCTGTAGAACATGTATATTTGGAAAAATAAAAACACCTATAATTAAGGTGTTTTTTTCATATCTATATAAAAAAAGGTAGCACTACATACTACCTTTATATCTAATTCATCTTCAGATTGATGTTATTTGCCTTGAATACATTTATTACATTGGCATGGAATTCTTCTATCTCGGCGCCTGTCAATGTATGATCTTCAGCCAATACAGAGTAATGCAAAGTGTAATTGGCGTACTCACTACCCTCTGCCTTATATATATCGGTCAAACCGACCTTGTATAATAGCGGAGTATCTACACTAGTAGCAATCTTCTCTACATCAGCATATAGCATTGTCTTAGGTATCTCGAAGTTGAAATCCAATTCTGTTCCTGGATGTTTATAAATTTTCTCGAACTTATACTCTCTAGCCTGCACATCCCTAATCTTAGTATAATTGATCTCACACACTACAATTGTCATCTTAGAATCAATCTTCTTCGATATCCTTGGATTAACTATTCCAATATATCCAAGATTAATATTATTTGCCACTATTCTATAATAATTCACAGGACATATTAGATCATCGTTTATATCAGATTTAACATACTCTACTTTTGCTTTTACAATGTCTGCAAATATATAATCTACGGCTTCCTTTAGAGATATTAGAGCATCTTGCATTGTACCTCTAGTAGATCTTATTATACCCAATGATTTTTCTTCATTGCACAGTCCATTATCATTCAGTCCTGTCACCACTCTACCTATCTCGAAGGCTTGCACTTCTCCAGACAAATCATTCTTGTTGTCCATTACCACCTTCATCAAACTAGGAATAATAGTAGACCTTATCTGATTATTATCTTTTTGCAATGCATTCACTATATTCATATAACTAGGAGGATTAATACCCAATTCATTGCATGTATTATAATCATTCCATATATATGAATGAACCTCGCTATAATTGTATCTTGTAGCAAGTGCATACTTTGTATCATATTCCAGGTCAACTGATTTATCCTGGATCATAGGCACAACAGGCTGAGTTGTACTAGTCGCTGGAATATTATCATATCCATATACTCTAGTGATCTCCTCAATAAGATCTGCCTTGCCTTGAATATCCTTAGTTGTTCTGAATGATGGTGCAGTCACACTGTATAAGCCATCACCCATATTCTCTACCTTGAATGTCAAGCTCTCTAGAATGGATATAATACGCTCCTCTGGAATGGATATACCAATGTACTTATCTATATATGCCTTGTCTATATCTATCACAACTTCTGGATAAGTGTATTTTACAATATCAGTGATATCGCTAGTTACCTCTGCATTCTCATCATTCTCCACAACAATTTGCATAAATCTACGCAGTGCAGTCTCAGTTAATTGCGTATCCAACATCTTCTCATATCTGGCACTGGCTTCTGTCCTAAGACCTAACTTAGTCGCAGTCTTTCTCACATCTGTACCATCAAAGCAAGCACTCTCTATAAGTACTGATGTAGTATCGTCGGTAATCTCACTATTCTCGCCACCCATTATACCTGCAACTGCTACTGGCTTGTTATCATTAGCAATTACCATAGTATGTGCTGGCAACATTCTTTCCTGAGAGTCCAACGTAACGAATTTGGCTTCTTTAGCCAGTTCATTAACCTCTATATTATCCACAATTGCATTGTCAAATGCATGCATTGGCTGACCCAATTCTAACATAACATAGTTAGTCACATCAGCAAGGAAGTTAACGCCACGCATGCCAGCGTAATACAATCTAATCTGCATATTGATAGGACTTACCTTTCTAGTAATATTTCCCATTGTTGCTGATGTATAACGATAACATTTGTCTGTGTTCACAGTTATATCCAATTTCTTACCATTGGTCTCTCCGTCCCAAAGAATTAGTGGTCTCAATTCTCTACCAGTGATAGCAGATATCTCCCTCGCAATACCATAATGTCCCCACATATCTGGTCTATTGGTTAGACTCTTATTGTCCACCTCAAAGACAACGTCATCTATATCCAATATTTCCTTGACATCCACACCTATTGGTGTACCATCTTCGAACACATATAGTCCACTATGATCATCGGATATACCTAATTCCTTTGCACTACAACACATTCCATAACTGTCATAGCCACCTACAACAGCCTTAGATATATTAATACCACATACATTTGCTCCAATAGTGGCAAGTGGCACAACAATACCCTCTGCCACATTAGGTGCGCCACATACAATATCAATTATATCTTTTCCAGTATTTACTTTTAACAAATGCAACTTCTTAGAATTTGGATGTTCCTCCACTTTCTCTATCTTAGCAGTAATGACACCTGATACATTACCACCCTTTATCTCTACTCCCTCTACCTCTGCACAAGATAAAGTGAATTTATTAATAAG
This sequence comes from Clostridiales bacterium, assembly GCA_015055515.1. GTDB lineage: Bacteria > Bacillota > Clostridia > Christensenellales > UBA1242 > UBA11490. Next base: position 23,886 of record SVIC01000010.1, read on the forward strand.
TTCATTTACATCTATTCCATCTAGATTAACATAATCCTTGATCCAATTCAGTGATATATACATTATACCCCTCCTATTTAGTGTGTGCTGACTTCAATGTCTTTAGTTTTCCACCATTCAGCACCCTTATATCATTTATTTCAAAATTCATCATCGCCATTCTAGATAGACCCAATCCAAATGCAAAACCTTGGTACTCATTAGGATCAATTCCACCCATCTCCAGTACCTTAGGATGTATCATACCACATGGGCATAGCTCTATCCAACCGCTACGCTTGCACACGCCACAACCAGAGCCACCGCAGTATGGACAAGAGCAGTCCAATTCAAATCCCGGCTCTACAAATGGGAAGAATCCTGGCCTTAGTCTTACCTTCACCTCACGACCAAATACGCTAGATAGCATTGTCTTCATGAAATATATTAGGTTGGATATAGATATATCCTTGTCTATCATCATTCCTTCTAATTGGAAGAATGTATTCTCGTGACTAGCATCCAATTCTTCGTTACGGAAGCATCTACCAGGAAATATAGCCTTTAATGGCGCACCGTATTTTCTCATAATATAATTCTGTCTAGCAGAAGTATGTGTCTTAAGTACTTGTCCATTAGCCAGATAGAATGTATCTTGCATATCTCTTGCAGGATGGTTCTTAGGTATATTTACCGCCTCGAAATTATTGTACTCTGTCTCAATCTCATTACCATCCTCTATAATAAATCCCATGGACTTAAATACTTCTTCTATCTTGTGTTGAGTGATTGTTATAGGATGTAGACTGCCCCTACTCTCCTTCGCAGGAACGGTTAGGTCCACCCTCTCCATATCCTCTAATTCTTTTTGATAAGCCTCTTCTTCTAATTTCACATTAAGGTCGGATATCCTTCCCTCTATTAGCACTTTTAACTTATTAACGCTCTCGCCATAAGCCTTCTTCTCATCATTAGGCACATTCTTAATTTCCTTCAATGCCTCTGTCACCTTGCCACTTTTTCCAAGATACTTTACCCTTAAGGCGTTGCACTCTTCCATTGTCTTGCACTGCAAGTATTCAATGTCAAATTCTTTTAATATATTATCTAAAATCTCCATCACATATCTCCTTGTTATAGAATAAAAAAACAATGAAGTAGCCAAAAAAACTACTCCATTGGGACGAATCATATGGTCGTGGTACCACCCAACTTCGCTATATAATATATAGCCTCATTCAATTATGTTACGATAATTACTCGGTCAATTTTCACAAAGAACTTGCTTGACTTGACTGCTCGTGTGCCGAAATTCGCACATATACATTGCTATAGGCAGGCTCTCAGCCCAGTGACCTACCCTCTCTTAAATAGATATATACTGCTACTATACACACTGATAACGCATTTATTCAATTAACAAATATATGTTACCACACCAAACGGCTAAAAGTCAAGACATTTTCACATTTTCACAAATCTTATTACTTTGTCGAAATTATCTAGAAAATATTTATATTTCAAGATAAAGGTTTGATAAAAACCAAAAGTTTGATACAATTATACTGCTTAAAATAAAGCAAATAAATATAAAAGGAGAATAAAAAATGAAAAAGAAAATTTTTAGTTTTGTCATAGCATTATGCTTGATAATCCCCACAATGTTCGGCCTAATTTCCTGCGATTGTGGATCAAAAGAGCCAGAGAATACAATGAAGTTATCTATTAACCCTGGCGTAACATTTGTATTAGATGCCAACGACAATATTATGAATGTTACATATATTAACGAAGATGCTGGAACTATCTATGCCAATATAGATTTTACAGGCATGGATCTAGAGACAGCAATAGACACCTTCGTGGAATACGCTACTATCAGTGGCTATGTTGACCTTAATGGTGAAGAAGTAAAGATCGAGGTTAACGGCAAGGTTGAGGCTAACATAACAGAGTTAGAAGAAAAGGCAAAATCACAGGTTGAGGCTGTATTCGACAGAATGAACATCAATGTAACTGTGGATGTTAACGAGTTAACAGAGGCTGGCAGAAAAACAGCATTAATCAATACTGCAAAAGCCCTTGCTCCAGAGCTATTAGAAGATGATCTAGAGAATATGACTAATGAGGAACTAATCAATCTAATTAATGAAAAACAAGAAGAATACAAAGGTCTAGCATATAGCCAAATTAGTTCAATCATTTCTTCTGTAGATGATCTTATTGAGACAAACCTAGCAATGATCAACACAACATACAACAACCTTTTAAGTCAGATCGAGGGTTATGAAGAACAGTTATCTGCACTAGATTCTAATAACCCATTATACCAATCTATAAATTCTCAGTTGCAAATAGCGAAAAACACACTTCAACAGACAAAGGCTCAAATGGAGACAATTATAGAGAATATTATAACACAAAAAGAAACTCTAATAGAGCAAGCAAAAGCACAGTATGAGGAGGTAAAAGCAACATACAAGACTGAATTCGAGAACTTGGTAAAGAGTGCTAGTGATGATCTAACTACCCATCTTGAGTCCGCTAAGAATAGTGGCAAGATCACAGAGGCAGAGTACAACCACATGATTGAATTAATCAATGCAAATAAGGCAAATTAATTTTTATAACTTATGACTGCAAATATCATTTTGCAGTCTTTTTTTTTGCACAACATACATTTACTTAAATATAATATTTTTTCGTTTTCATAATATTCGAAAAAAATATATACCTATCCACAATACAGCATTGGTATTGTGGATAGTAGTCAAATAAAAAAATTTTTCCACCCTCCTTTTATTTACTTGACATGTTATATATATATATATATAATTTTTGTATACATTTTGATAGATTTGAGGTCTAAATTATATACACATTAGTCCACAATATATACAAATGTAAATAAATTAAAAAAGGATAAAAATATGAATACGAAACAAAAAGCATTGATTATTACAATCATTGCAGTCATGGCATTGGCTATAATTGGCCTTGCAGTAGGATTGGTACTGGTAGCACAACAAGCAACTCTTAACAATAGCATGACCATCTCCTACACCGCAAACAATGCCGACTGCACAATTACAGCATCGGCTATGCAATATAGCACAACCGACACATCTGGTGGCACTATATTGCAAGTAGCAGATATTGCTACACCAACTACACTAGAAGACTCTCAGACATATATATTCAGAGCATCTAGTGAAGAAGCAACTGCTGGCACCAAATTCGACAAAGCAGAACTAACAGCAAGTGGCAGAGTAGTATACTCATTTACCGTGACCAATACTGCAAATGCAAGCAACTTAAAAGAATTGAAATTGTTAGCAAACATTATTGGCACAACCGCGACAGACAACATTACTGTGAAGATGGGCGAAACTGAGGCCTCCGCAATAGAACTAGGCTATCATTATACCAATATTGGTATTGGTGGCACATCGAAGACTTTTGTAGTTGTAGTACAAGTAACCGATGCCTCTGCTGATGTAAGTGAGATAGAATTATCTCTAGGCATCAATATTGGTTATGACATTCCAGATCCTGATAATGCACCCCTAATAGTAGATGTATCATATAATGTAGCACCTGATGACAATGTAGAATGGGGATCTTTCAGATTTTCGACTTCTCTATTCTCTCCAACAATCACAAATTACTGGCAAACTGCCACACAACCAATAATTACCAGCAACTTTGATCACTCATTTGATGCTAATAGCGGTGGATCTGTATATTTTACCTCTGTTGGCCAAGTAATGAGATTAAGATACATGATACCTAGCGATGCACCAGAAGATATTGGATACCTCTTTGGCTTCGCTGGCGACATAGAGGATAAAAATGGATATGAATTGACCTTGGTTGCAACATTATACGACAAGAATAATAACCAAATAGGAACATATAGCCTAACTGCTCATAGTCAATATTTAGAAGTAGCCGAAGCAGACATTTCACAATTAGGATTTAATGGTCAATTATCAAATGAAAATCCTGTAAGACTAGTAGTAACTATAACTGCTCACACACCTATTGTTCCAGAGACATAGAATTTATATATGTCTTATCAAAAAAACAAAAAACTGCAATAATAATATTGCAGTTTTTTTACATCTCATTCTCTGATTCAGCAAAATCGAAATCTGCTGAAATATCATCTATTATATCTTTTAACTCCGATGCATTTATTGTCTTATCGAATATAGCACAATTGTCCTTCGTTACACTCTTCACCTTCTCACCATCTTTATATGATGTAATAGCAAAATCATGATTAATTATTCTTGACCTAGAAGTAGCAAAAGACACATCACCATTATATTTGATCATTGTATCACATACTAATTTCGTAGCAAGTGCATAATCTTACCTCTTAGCCTTCTCAATATCTAGTAGCACAACATTGAATAATGATTTATCATCGGTCAGTTCATCATCCATCCAATTCATCACATCTAAGTATTCAATAACCAGCCCGTTATCACTTGGTAACACTAACCTATTATTTTTATCAAAAGACTGAAAATCTAGGAAAGGATACTGTATATGCTTCTTGTACTGATGTATGAAATCTTTATTACTAGTCACTAACTTCACACTACCAATATCGAACATATATAGAGGATGCTTTCTTGCCAATATTTTTCTATCCACCACTTCTTGCAAATTCTCTGCCATAATACCACCACCAAATTTTTTTTACAATATAACACAAATTTTTATATTTGACAATAGCCTAATTAAAAAAAGTTGTATATTTTTTTATACAACTTATTTTATTATATCATTTAAGAACTCAACCCTTTTACTAATACTTTTTAATGTAATAGGGCTATCCTCTACAATATCATAACCATGCATAGTTTCCTTTGTATTATTTATGACAACATCTACTTTTGCCGACTTCAATTTTCTAGCAAATATCTTTGCCTCATCCCTAAGACAGTCGAACTCCGCAGTCTCAATATATGTTGGTGGAAATATATTCAAATCCTTTGCATTTAGTGGAGATACATATCTAGTATACATATCTTCTTCATTCTTGAAATAATATTTTTGGTATTTTTGACAATCCTCGCTATTACAAAGAGGAGTATCGGTAAACTCTATCATAGATTTAGTTTGAAATCCAGAATTGACAGATGGATATATCAGCATTTGACCTATAGGCATGATATCCTTATTGTCGTGCGCCTTCATGCACACAATACTTGCCAGATTTCCACCAGCACTGTCTCCACCTACAATTATTTTATTTTTATCTATCTCTAATTCTTTCGCATTATCTAGCATCCACTTATACGCATCATAACAAGCATTCACCGCAACTGGATATTTATACTTTGGCGACAGAGGATAATCTAGGAACAATACCCTGCAACTTGCACCACATGCATACTTCTTTGCATTGTTATAATGATGCTCGCCAGCAGGCAAGACAAACCCACCGCCATGCATATACATAAGGCAAGGCAACTCACCTTGTGCAGTTTTCGGCGAGAATAAGATTGCCTTCATTGTCTTATCTTTGCCATATGGTATCTTGAATTTCTTTACCTCACACATATCATCTGTCTTGATCTTTGCATCAATCCAGCCCATAGTGGTCTGAAAGAACCATAGAACTAATTTATTATCCAGAGGCGGATTAAAATCTTTCCATTTATCAAAATCGCTATTTATGTTATATTCCTTGCGTTTCTTTTTCAATATTTTTCTCCACTTTTCATTTTATTTGTATTTATTCACTGTTTTCTATGTTTTGATACCTTATTTTACATTGTAACTTCTTTTATATTATCTATAATTTGATCAAATGCATAATGCAACTTATTTTTGAAATCTTTTATCTTCATGGACCCTTCTCCGAAATTTACATCTGGAGAAGCCATTCTCACATTTGTAATACTTATACATATACAATTATTTTTTTGTTCTGGTGCAACAAATTCTAGTATTATTCCGTTTTGTGCCTTTGTAATCACGAGTGACTTGTGTTCTTCTGTTCCTTCTTCTAATATCTCTACCTTATTATTATCCATTATTAAGTTAGAAAATGGGCCATACAAAGCATTTGTTTGCGAAATATTTACAGTTTTTTTATTAGACAAATCATCTTCTGATGAAAAAAGTAAAATGCCAAAATAATCATTATCCTCGCTCAACCTTAGGCATTTTCTGCCATTACCATCATCATACACATAATCAATCTGTCTTAATTCTTCATTATCAATATAATTTATTAGTTCCATATAAGATATGTTATCACACCCAGACACAACTGTCAATATTGAGAATTCTTAAGTGTAACATACAGATATGCAGTTGTATTTTACATCAACTTATTTCTGATGTTCTTCCTCATTTTGATACTCTTCCATAGAATCAAATATTTCTATCTCATTAGTTGCAGACTCCTCGCAATCAGACCCATGCAGAACATTCTTGGTTATATTTACTTCTGGATCATCAGACACAGGAGGAACAACTGTTCTCAATCTCTTAATAACAGCCCTCATGCCATCTATTGCATCCTCACCTTCCATAACCATACCATATGCTCTACCAGATGTAATATAGTCCTCTAACTTGGTATAGAAACTCTTTGCATTCTCATAACTACCTCTGAAATGCTCTGCATAATGCTTTTGAGCAATCTCCTTAGTATATTTTACAAATTTCTCCCTTAAGATCTCCATTCCAGCATCTTTTGCCTCTTTTTTTACCAGATCAATTACTTCTGGCTTTTCTGCAAATTCTGGCTTTACCATAATATAAGTTAGTTGTTTCATAATAATTATTCCTTTTATATATTTTTATTCTACAAAAATTATACAAAAAAATACAGATATATACAAATTATTTTGAACAAAAGCCAATTTGTTTTATCTGTATTTTAATGTCAGAATATTATCTTATCCCACACACCATTTATTCTTTCATAAACATTAATCTATTTTTCATTAAATTTCTCTAAAGCAAAATGTACAAAACTTTACATTCTAGAATTTAATCACTACAAAGTATTATAATCTTATTCTGTA